>CAYNED010000267.1:0-3946 GCA_964396135.1 uncultured Neorhizobium sp. | reverse complement strand
AAGGAAACAGGAACATTGAGAATGCTGGAAATGTTCTGGAGGCGGCTGGCACCTCCGCGATTTGTGCCCTTCTCGTACTTCTGGATCTGCTGGAAAGTGATGCCGAGGCTCTCTCCCAGCTTTTCCTGACTCATCCCCAACATGGTCCGGCGAAGTCGAATTCGGCTTCCCACATGGATGTCGATCGGGTTCGGCTTCTTCTTATTCTCAATCATCACTATGTCCTGACAAGTTGTGTTCGATGAACCCGGCTGGCGATGATGCCCAAGCTTTCGTGGCTAATCCGTGGCTGGACAGACAGCACGATCATGAATCTTCACGGGTTCCACTATGCGATTTGAGGGGTTTTTGGTCAATTCGCGGCCGATTTGAAACCCCTACGCGCAATAGATGCCGTCAAGAAGGCTACAATCAGAATAAGCCAGGCGTGCAGGTTTCGGGCAGATTTGTTCCAAGCGTGCACAGGCGACGCGTTCAACCTCTCATCGACGACCCCCTTCCTGTTGAAGGCGAGGCCGCTGACCACGCGTCCCAGCGGGTCAACAACTCCCGATATGCCGCTGTTGGCGTCACGAATCAGAGGAAGGCCAGTTTCGACGGCGCGAATCCGCGCCTGTTGGAAATGCTGGTAAGGACCGGGAGTATCGCCGAACCAGGCATCGTTCGTGATGTTTAGGATGGCTGTCGAGCGTTCAACTTCTTCGCCCAGTTCTTCCGGAAAGATCGCTTCGTAGCAGATCAGGGGGTAGAGGGTCACGCCACTCGGCAAGGTTAGCAGTGATCGAACCGCAGCTGCCGAAAAGCCCCCCGGCAGCGCCACAAGACTGTCGATGCCCCATTCACGCAGCCACTCTTCAAACGGAACGTATTCGCCGAACGGCGTCAGGTGCACCTTGTCGGATGCACCCAGGATCTGGCCGTTTGCGTCGATCATGTAGACCGAATTGTAGAAACGCGGCGCACTTCCGGCTGCCGCATATTCTACGCGGACAGCTCCAGCAATCAGGATCTGGCCGTCCTGCAAGACATCAGCAATACGGGCCAGCGCATCCTGGTTCTCCGTGAGGATGAATGGCACAGACGTTTCAGGCCATACGATGATGTCCGGACGCCGATCGTCGAGCTGGGGGGGCAAAGCCGACAGAGCAAGATGCTCCTCGAAGATTTGGGTGCGATCGCTGTTTTCGAGCTTACGGGCCTGATCCACCACCGGCTGCACGAGGCGAACCACCGGCGCATCGGGGGCTGAGGCGATCTCTATAGTCGCAAGGCGAAAGGCGCCATAACCGAGGTGAGCACCAAAAAGGCAGACACCGGCAGCAAGGCCAAGACCAAGACCTCTTCGGGTGCCAAAAAGGGCGGGCACGGAAAAGACGAAGACGGCGAGCGTCGAAACACCCACAAGACCGACCACCGCTGCGGACTGCATCATGACCGGAATGGGCATTGCCCCGTATCCGATTGCGTTCCATGGGAAGCCGGTTGCAACAAAGCCGCGCAGCCATTCAGCAATGCCGAACCCGAAGGCGAGCGCTGCCAGTCGCCCCACGCCGTCGGACCAGAGTATGCTCGCCAGGCTTGTCGCCAGGCCGTAGAAGAGCGCGAGGAAGGCTGGCAATCCCAAGACTGCAAGCGGAATGGCCCATGCAAAGTCGTCCGCCTCAACAAGAAGGGCATTGCCAAGCCACCACAGGCCGGCGACGAAATAGCCGAAGCCAAAAAGCCATCCGAGGAAGAAGGCAGAGCGAACCCGCGCGAACCGACCGCTCCCGGGGTGCGACGCCAACCCGTCCATGAGCCAGACGAGGATCGTGAAGGACACGAACAGAGTAGCAAAGATGTTGAAAGGCGGGAGCGCCAAGGCTCCCACCGCGCCCGCCAACACGGCAAGCGCCATACGGCGCACGCCCCAGAGAAGCATTATCCTGCCTGCCAGCCGCTCCATACGCAAGCTTCCCCTCGCCCGCCCGAATCAGGCTTGCAGTGTTTCAAAAACCTGCGCACCTGTCCGCAAGCTTACGTAAAAGATGAAGCGGCCAGTCAATGTGGCTGTTCGCTGGCACCGGCGGTTTCGGCAACGGAAGCGGCTTGGGCAGCGTGGCCGACTTCAGCAAAGGCGCCTTCCGGCTCCCCCTTGATATGGCGCCGACGCGCAAGAGTGCGTTTGCGCACGACCCGGACGCGCTTGATCCGTCGGGGGTCAGCTTCCAGAATATGGAACTCAAACCCCGGAATTGCCTGGACAACCTCACCCCGCACAGGGATGCGGCCGAGTGCGGAGAAGAGCAGACCACCCAATGTATCGACGTCCTCCATGCGATCTCGGATGTCGAAATCAGGTCCGATGGCCTCGGAAATTTCTTCCAGCTCCACACGGGCGTCGGCAATGAAGACGTCCTCGCCAGCACGAGAAAACCTGGCCTCCTCGTCGTCGTGCTCGTCCTCGACATCGCCGATCACCATTTCCACGATGTCCTCGTGGGAAACGAGACCATCGGTACCGCCGTATTCGTCGATGACCAGTGCCATCTGCGTCCGCGCTGCCTGCATGCTCTGAAGGAGATCGGAAGCGAGCATTGATGGAGGCACGAAGAGAATTTTTCTGATCAGACCAGCGTCGGATACAGATTTCGTGAGATCCACCCGAGCAAGATCAAACGCCGCCTTCGGCTCCCGCGCGGGCTTTTCCGGCTTGTCGTTGACGAGGGGCATTGGCTGCGTCGGTGCGGCCGCTCGCGGACGCTGACGGCGCTTGTTGCGGGCTTGCTTGGCAAGGTAGGAAAGGAGGTCCCTGATGTGGACAAACCCGCGCGGGTCGTCGAGCGTGTCGCAATAGACCGGCATCCTAGAACGCCCGGTTTCCTCGAAATGGATCATCAGATCCCCGAGGGTCATCGTCATGTCAACAGCTTCGATATCGGCACGCGGCACCATGATGTCCTCGACACGGACCTCGCGAAACCGCAGGATGTTGTGCAGCATTGCCCGCTCTTCGGGCGAGAAAGCGCTGCTGACATTCGTGTCCGTCATCAATGCATCGGCCAGATCCTCCCGCAGACGCTCGCCTTGCGCCGGCCTGAGAAGTCTCACTACACGGGACCAGAATGAGGAGCTGCCTCGAGAGGCGTTTTCCTGTCGCTGCGGACTACTGCCTTCTTCGGAAGAGCTGTCCGAACTGTCTTTGCCCTCCTGGGCAACAATCGTCGAGATGTCGTTCATCGTTCCAAGCTAAGTGATCGGGTCTTGCCCCGCATAGGGATCAGATAGGCCAAGAGTGGCCAAAATGCGAGTCTCCAGCGCTTCCATGCGCTCAGCCTCGTCGGTTTTCATGTGGTCGTAGCCGAACAGGTGCAGAAAACCGTGGACCAAGAGATGGGTCAAGTGAGGTTCAACCTCTTTCTCCAGCACGCCCGCCTCGCGTTCCACCGTCTCACGCGCAACAACAATGTCACCCAACATAGGGCCAGGCATGCTGCCCGGTTGGACAGGAAAAGCTGGAAAGGACAGTACATTTGTGGGGCTATCCTTACTCCGCCACTCCGCGTTGATTTTCCGGATAGCCTCATCATTGGTGAAAACGAGGGAGAGCTCGATAGGCTGCTGTGGAAAGGGCTGCCCTTCCTCCGCTTCAAGATAATTAGCTGCCGCGGCCAAGACCTGCTCAGCGAGAGCCTGAAGCGTCTCTTCTGCCGGCCAGGCTTCGTCTTCGACGGTAATCTGAATGTCTAGATGTGACATGACGGCCGGACCGCACTAGCGGTCCGCTTCCCCACTTTCCTCGTGTACCTCATACTGCGCGTCATAGGCCTTTACGATGCGGCCAACCAGCGGGTGGCGAACGACGTCGACATCCTTGAAACGGACCACAGAAAGGCCCTCCACATCTTTCAAGATATGAAGCGCTTCGACCAGACCGGATTTGACTCCGCGCGGAAGATCAACCTGG
>CAYNED010000266.1:0-3968 GCA_964396135.1 uncultured Neorhizobium sp. | reverse complement strand
GCGGAACATTTCGCCAATGGCGGGACCTTCGATCAGATCTACGGCAGAAAACGCTGATTGTGCGACAGATGCGGTCAAATTGCCGCATCTGTCGTTTTCGTGACATTCTTGTGAATGCGCTGGGAACAAAACCGACGGCGCCGACTTCGGACACGTATCCCTCGCAACGGAGAGAGCAACATGGCAGTGTCGGCGCACATCCACGTCAAACCCGAGGATCACATCCTGACAATTCAGGAGGCGATCGAGCCCGTCTACCACAGCCTCGCCCTGGAATGTGAAGCGAGGATCGTCGACGCGGCCGTACGCGCCGGATGGTCGGCCGACGAAGCGATCGCGGCGATCGAAGATCTGCGCAAGCGCGATGTGCTGGAAAGCACCCACTGACATCGGACGCCGCCTTCTTGCTGCGTAACTGCAACGCCACCTATGCCATGGCGGAGGCTGCGGCATGGCCGCTGCCGTCCGCCGGCATTATTTGCCGGCGTTGACGTAGACGGAGCTTGTTTGGGTCTCACCTAAAGTCACGGCCGCGGGTGCGCCTCGCCCTGTGCTTACTGCTTGTGTTTGCACAACAAAGAGCGCATGGTGTGACCTTCAGCAGCCATATCAAGGGCGCTGCTGCTTCGGGGTCCTCTTTTCACCCCGGCCCCAAAGAAAGGAGGACACCATGTCTTCCACCCACAGCGCATCGACATCCCGTAACCTGGTATCCGTGAGCGGGTTCGGCTATCGGGAGAATCTTGCACTCCAGGACGAGGCGGCGCGCCTTCACCTGCTTACGCGAGACAAGAACCTTCTGGGACCTGCCATTACGATGGTCCGACTGGAGGGCCAACGCCTACAGACCTCAGCAAGTCTCTGACTGACTGCAGGGCTGTTACCGCCTGCGTTCGCTCTATCACGGCATGCCGAAACACCCATCACATCATCAAGGAGGCCCAACATGGCCAAAGGTCAGATGCGCAGCAATCGCGAAGTGCGCAAGCCGAAGAAAGACAAGGTCACGCCAGCGGCACCCGCCAAGCCGGGGCTGCAGGTCAAAGCTCTGAGTTCCGAAAGCGATAAAAAGGGGAAATAGGCTCGCCGAGAAATCCATGCGGCACAATCAAAAGTGGTACTTTCCCTCACTGGGCGGGATGACACATATTTGTGCCGCCCTTCACTTGCCTAGAATTCATAGCACCGCCGCGTTGATCTTGAAACGGAGCGGTTTGAGACCTATATCATTAGTTGTGTTGCCCTTGGCGACTGCATGCGTCCCTTTATCGGCAGATGACCGCCGCTACTGACGGATCCGGCGACGCCCCCGCACATATTCCGATAACTCCGCCGCACGGGCTGGAGTCACTGCGCGAGACCTCGTCGTCTCGCTGCCAATAGAGATTGCCTCGATGACCACGACGAACCAACATGCTGCCAAGGCGCTCTTCGCGCGGCCCCGCCCCGAAGCCGGGTCCAACGCAGCCCATTTGCAGGCGTTTCGAGAGAAGCGGGCCCTGCAGAGGGAAGAAACCAGACTGACCGAGAAGCAGCAGCGGCTGGAGAAACGCAGAACCGATCCGACCAGCGCTCCCTCATTCTTCCGCTAACCGCGGGACTGAGCGACTTCTCGGAATCCGAGACCACAAGGAAAACGAACCATGCGAGCTTTCGATTACAAGGCGGGTGCAGGCCTTTATCCATGCAAGACCGTCAGACGGCAAAGCCACCTCCGCTACAAGAGGTTTGAGTCGGCGGCGGAAGCTTTGCGCTTTGCCATCGAGGACATGCCGTCCTCCCTGCTGCGCGGCTCCATCCTGGAAGTGGACGATCTTCGGTTGGATGGCGCGCAGATGCGCGCGCTGTATGATGCCGAGAGTTTTCCGCTTTCGCGCAAGACATCCTAGAGGCGGCCTCTGCTGCAGCTCCCTTTTCTGGTCCGTGCACCGATCACATGCGACCCTGTCACGCTGCGGCCTCGTAAATCGCGCAAAGACGCTTTCCTGCAGCCGGGTGGAAGGTCTTCCCCCCAGCCGCGCCTAGCAGCATCTCGAGCGGAGGCTGGAACCGCTGCCGCCTGTAGCGGTTGAACCTGCTTCAGCCAGCCAACCGACGAGCCAGAGATGCCAAGCCGATCACATGATCCGACACCCAATCCCGCCTCGATCCGAGGCGATATCCAGCGCGGCCTCACCGGGGACAAGCGGCCAGGCTTCGACCCTGCCATGGCACCGCTGGAGACCGATTCCGAGGCTGGAGGATCACCGCTTACGGCCGAAGAAATTACGCTTGCAAGAGAAACGCAACGCCGGCCGGGTGCCCAGCAGACTTCCCGCAACTTCGACACGGCCATGGGGTCTTCCTTCAAGGGCACAGTCAACCGCAGGCCAAGCCTTCCCGCTCTTCTTCCGCTGATTGCCGTGGTCGTGATCGGGGCTGCGGTGGTGCTTGGCGCGTGGCTGCGGTGAGTGCCGGCGTACCGGCCAACTCCCCCGCGTCCCGCGCGCGCGATGGCCAGCAGGAGATCTGGCTCTGCCTTTCCGGGGGCAACGCACTGGGTGCCTATCACGCGGGTGCCTATGAGGCGCTGGAGCAGTCCGGTGTCATCCCGTCGCGGATTGCCGGGGCCTCTATCGGGGCTATTACGGCGGCCCTGATCGCGGGCAATTCTCCCGAGAACCGGGTGCCGCGGCTGCGCCAATTCTGGGAGAAAGCGGAGCAGCATCAGCTTTTCCTGCCCGCTTCTGCTTTCATGCCAACACATCTGCAAAAATGGCTTGCCCTGTCACAGACGCTCGCCCATGGCCGACCCGGATTGTTTCAACCTGCTCCCGGCGCCCTCGGGTCCCTCTCCCCCTTCGTGCCTTCTCCCCCCTATCTTTTCGACACGTCGTCCTTGCGCGCCACTCTCATGGAGCTGATCGATTTTGGCCGGCTGAACAACGGGCCAATGCAGGTTCTTGTTACCGCCGTGGACGTAGAAAGCGGAGAGGATGTTGCTTTCGACAGCCGTGCAGGCGGCATCGACGTCGAGCACCTGATGGCCAGCACGGCCTTCCCGATCGCATTCCCGCCGATCCAGATCGGGGACAAGGTTTATGTGGATCCCGGCGTTTCTGCCAACCTGCCTATCGTGCCGATCTTTGCGACTGGAGACCAGCAGAATGTCCTTTGCCTGGCTCTCGATCTGGTGAGCACGGTCGGCAGGGCCCCAGCCTTCCTCGACGAGGCCGTGGGGCGGGCTCATGATCTGATCTTTGGGAGCCAGAGCCGGCATGCCCTGCGGCAAGTGATGCTTGCCCAGCAGGTGTCATCCTCCTCGGGCCGAGCAGCGGTCGTGCATCTTGCCTATCAGGGCCGGGATCAGGAGATTGGTGGAAAAGCCCTCGATTTCTCCCGAGCCTCCATTCGCCAAAGGTGGGCAGCAGGCAAGGCGGATGTCGAGCAGGTGTTGAGCAACAGAGAACGGTTTGACACCGACCAGGGCTGCAGGATCTATCGGCTTTCAGAAGGGGAGTTCCTACCGCTTCCGCTCTGATAAGCCCTGCCAGTCGGTGCACCTGCGGGGACGCTCAGCTACCCCCCGCTCCGTGCAGGCTCCGCACTTGCTTCCCGGGAACCTTTGCCGAGCTCTCCCGTTCGCAGGCCGGAGGTACAATGGGCAGCAAGCGCCGGGGCATCAGCAATTCAAATCCGGCGACCCGGGTCGTGCTCGAAAAGCTGCGGACAAGCCTGTGGCTGGTGCCGGGTCTCATGGCGATCGCGGCTTTCATTCTTGCAGCAGCGGCAAACTGGGCGGACTATATGCTCAGCGAAGCCAACCCTGCGGGGATGCCGGTCTTTCTATTCACCAGTTCTCCGGCAGACGCGCGCGAGGTCCTGGCTACGCTCCTGTCTTCCATGGTGACGATGACCAGTCTGGTCTTCTCCATCACCATGGTAGTGCTGTCGCTGGCGGCCAACCAGTTTGGCCCTCGCCTGATCCG
>CAYNED010000265.1:0-3969 GCA_964396135.1 uncultured Neorhizobium sp. | reverse complement strand
CGCCATAACCAGCAGGCCTGCGACGAAGAAGAATTCCTGCGGCCAGATCTCGATGAAGAAGAAATAAAAACGTCTGTTGGCGAGATCCACAAGCACAGCCTGGTCGGGCGCATAAGCACCTCGGTCCCAGCGGATCCACGGCGTCAGGTAATAGATGCCGAGGGTGATCAGCATCACCAGCCATTTAAACTGGCGAAAGCGTCCTTCGGCCCGCTTCGGAAAGATCTTCTTGCGAGCCTCGTAGAGCGGCTCCGGGACCCCCAGGCTGTTCGGCGGCGCAGAGTGGCGGCCGTCCGTGCTGGTTTGGTCGATGCCTCGGGCGGTATAGAGATTCATGGCGCAGTTCCACTTCTGTGCCTGCTTTCTCCCATTAGGCGCCTGAGCAATCCTTGACATAAATCAAGCAGCGCCGGACTCTGGTCGCGCGCATTGTCGCAGCATCCGCAGTGGGAGCAGCCATGACCGTCGCCGAGGCAAGGATCATCCACATCTCTATCGCTGTTGCATGGAGAGCCGTCTATGACTTCGCCAGCCGCCCAGAGAATATGCAGTTATGGGCAGCTGGGTTGGCCGCAGGACTAAGGCCAGAGGGTGATGGTTGGATCGGCGATGGAGGGCCCCTTGGCGATATCCGCGTTGAGTTCGTGCCGCAGAACGACTTCGGAGTTATCGATCACGACGTGACATTGGCGGACGGCCGAAAGATCCACAACGCCTTTCGGATTATTCCCAATGGGGACGGCGCCGAAGCCATCTTCACCCTCATCCGGCAAACGGAGATGGACGATGCGGCCTTCGAAGCCGATGCCGCAGCCGTCAAAGCAGATCTGGAAACCTTGAAGTCCCTGCTGGAGAAAGCTGATTGGAATGGCTGACGGCTTTCTTATCGGCCGCCCCGCCCTACCATATGTTTCTTGTATGGTGGTGAGGAGAACGGAATGTCTGCGTTGATCGATTTCCTGAACTTGATTCTTTGGGAATACGTACTCGTCTACGGGCTTCTCGCCGTTGGCATTTACTTCACCATCCGGTTGCGCCTGATCCAATTCCTGCATTTCGGCGAGATGTTTCGTGTCCTGCGGAGCAGCAAGACCGAGGACAAGGCTGGTATCAGCCCCTTTCAGGCGCTTACCGTCAGCCTTGCCTCGCGCGTGGGGACTGGCAACATCGCTGGCGTTGCCGTTGCTCTTTACCTCGGCGGGCCAGGCGCGATCTTCTGGATGTGGATGGTTGCTTTGGTCGGAATGGCGACGGCCTATTCGGAAAGTGCGCTGGCGCAGCTCTACAAGGTAAAGAACCAGGAAGGAATGTACCGCGGCGGTCCCGCCTTCTACATTGCCCGCGGCCTTCGTGCCCCGTGGGCGGGAAGCGTCTTTTCCATCTGCCTCATCCTGTCCTTCGGCCTCGTCTTCAACGCCGTGCAAGCGAATTCGATAGCTGACGCCATGGAAGGTGCTTTCGGCCTGCCAAAGCTTGGCGTCGGGCTCGCAATCGCGGTGCTGGCCGGCATCGTGATCTTTGGTGGCATCCGGCAGATCGCGCGTGTTGCCGAGCTTGTCGTCCCCTTCATGGCCGGTGCTTACCTGCTCGCGGCCATCTATGTTCTGATCATCAACTGGTCCGAAGTGCCCGGCGTTGTGACCAGCATCTTTGCGAGCGCTTTCGGATGGGAAGAAGCCGCGGGGGGCACCACAGGCGGCGTCATGGCGGCCCTGATGAACGGTGTGAAGCGCGGGTTGTTTTCCAATGAAGCAGGCATGGGGTCGGCCCCGAACATCGCAGCCGTCGCCACACCTGAACCTCATCACCCTTCGTCCCAAGGATTCGTTCAAGCCCTCGGGGTCTTCATTGATACTATCCTCGTCTGCACGGCGACTGCAGTCATGATCCTGCTTTCGGGCGCGTTGATACCCGATAGCGGCGTTACCGGCGCCCAATTGACGCAAGCCGCGCTCGGGGAACATCTCGGCATATACGGCGCCTACTTTATTGCGATTGCGATTTTCTTCTTTGCCTTCACCTCGATCATCGGGAACTACTCCTATGCGGAGAATGCCATGACTTTCCTCGGAGCGGGAAGTGGCATCGGCATCGTGATCTTGCGGTCGGCCGTTCTGCTGATGGTCGTGTGGGGAGCCTACGAAACCGTTGGCACCGTGTTCAATGCTGCAGACGCATCGATGGGTCTAATGGCGACCATAAACCTCGTTGCCATCGTCCTCCTATCCGGCACCGTTGGGAAGCTGACGAGAGACTATCTTGCACAGCGAAAGGCCGGAAACACCCCCATCTTCCATGCAGCCGACTACCCTGAGCTTGCGGGGAAGATCGACAAGACCATTTGGACCCGCGACTGAGACATGTCGCTTGGAGGAAGCCGATGAGTGACCGTGGTACTGATCAGAAGATCGACTACATTGAGCTTAATGTGAAGGAGATCGAACGCGCCAAGCGGTTCTACGGAGACGCCTTCGGCTGGAGCTTCACCGACTATGGGCCGGAATACTGCGAGTTCCAGGACGGAAGGCTAAGCGGCGGCTTTGCCAAGACGCATACGGTCACGCCCAAAGGAGGACCTCTCATCATTCTCTTTGCCGAGAACCTCGAGGAAACCATGTCACGCGTGGAAAAGGCCGGTGCGCAAATCTCCCGGCCGATCTTCGATTTCCCCGGTGGGCGGCGCTTTCATTTCATTGATCCGGAAGGATATGAGCTCGGGGTCTGGTCGGACAGATGAGGAGACCGCGCCAGAAGCGCGGGCTCCCAGATGCTTGTGGCTGACGCCAACTATTCGCCGCCGCCCAGCGAATGGACGTAGACGGCAAGCTGTTTAACGGTTTCGTTGCTGAGACGCGCGTTCCAGGCGGGCATGACACCGTGACGCGGCGATTGAATCTGCCGGGTGATCTCCGCCTCGCCCCTGACCTTCAGCCAGATAGCGTCCGCGAGATTGGGAGCTCCAAAATCACGGCTGCCCTCCGCGCTCTCTCCGTGGCAGGAGGCGCAGTTGTCCGCATAAAGCTGCTTGCCGGGCTCGATCATTGACGCGTCGCGAGGCGTACCGCTAAGGCTGACGACGTAGGCAGCTACCTGACGAACTTCTTCTGGCTGAAGCATGTCGGCGAATGCCGGCATCTCGGAATAGCGGGTGTCGGCATCCACCGCATCCCGAACGCCATGCGCGATCGTATGGTAGATGGCGTTGATATCGCCACCCCATAGCCACTCGTCATCGTTCAGATTCGGGTAGCCCTGCCCACCCGCAGCACCAGTGCCGTGGCACTGCACGCAGTTGACCCGGAAGGCGGATGCACCGCCGGCAGTTGCAAACTGGGCCAGTTGCGGATCAGCCAGGATCTCATCCAGAGAAACCTTGGAGATCTTCTCCATGATGCCGCCTTGGGCAATCCTGGCGCCTTCCAGTTCACCTGCCAGCTCGCCACGGCTTGAGTAGTTGAGGACACCTTTTGTTGCTTCGTTCACCAAGGGCCAAGCAGGGTAGAGGATCGTATACCCGATCGCCCACACGATGGTGGCGTAGAAACTCCAGACCCACCAGCGGGGCATGGGGTTGTTAAGCTCGCGGATGCCGTCCCACTCGTGACCGGTGGTTTCGACGCCGCTGATTTCATCGATATGTTTGTCCGCCATCTTTCAATCCTCCTTCAGAGGGATCTGGGCCGCCTCATGAGCATGAGACTTGGCGCCAGGGCGTAGGGTGAACAGGACGACGCCGATGAAGAAGAGGGTCATGGCAAGTAATGCCCAGCTGTCGGCGAAATGACGAAGTGTGGTGTAGGCTTCCATTATCGTCCTCCTCAGCGGTAACCGGCTGCATCGTCATAGGTCGAAAAATCAACGAGCGTGCCCAGCATCTGAAGGTAGGCGACGAGCGCATCCATCTCCGTCAGTTCCGCCGTGTTGCCATCGAAGTCGCCGATCTTTGCCTTTGGATAGCGCTCGCTGACA
>CAYNED010000264.1:0-3972 GCA_964396135.1 uncultured Neorhizobium sp. | reverse complement strand
TCGTCTTTTTTGCTGACGGGTTCGAATGACTCATGCTAGCTGACGGTACGTTCTGCCGGGGGAGTTTCCGATCATGTCCAAGCCGCTCACAATCGCAGACCTGAAGGCGCGCGCGCGACGCCGGGTGCCGAAGATGTTCTTCGACTATGCCGACAGCGGCTCCTGGACCGAAGGCACCTATCGCGCCAACGAGGAAGACTTCGCGAAGGTGAAGCTTCGCCAGCGCGTGCTGGTGGACATGACGAACCGCTCGCTGAAGACCAGCATGGCCGGCCAGGAAGCCTCCATGCCGGTAGCATTGGCGCCGACGGGGCTCTGCGGCATGCAGCATGCCGACGGCGAGATGCTGGCGGCCAAGGCGGCGGAAGAATTTGGTGTGCCGTTCACGCTCTCGACGATGTCGATTTGCTCCATCGAGGACGTCGCCTCGGTCACCTCCAAGCCCTTCTGGTTCCAGCTCTACGTGATGAAGGACCGCGACTTCATCAACAACCTGATCGACCGTGCCAAGGCAGCGAACTGCTCGGCGCTGATGCTGACGCTCGACCTGCAGATCCTCGGCCAGCGCCACAAGGACCTGCGCAATGGTCTCTCGGCCCCGCCGAAGTGGACGGTCCATCATGGCATCCAGTTGGCCACCAAGCCCTTCTGGTGCATGGACATGCTGCGCACCAAGCGCCGCGGTTTCGGGAATATAGTCGGGCACGCGAAGAACGTTTCCGACCTCTCCTCGCTCTCTTCCTGGACGGCGGAACAATTCGATCCGCAGCTGTCCTGGAAGGACGTGGCGTGGATCAAGGAGCGCTGGGGCGGCAAGCTGATCCTGAAAGGTATCCTTGACGAGGAGGATGCACGCGCCGCAGCCGAGAGCGGAGCGGACGCGATTGTCGTCTCCAACCACGGCGGCAGGCAGCTGGACGGCGCGCTGTCATCGATCAGCATGCTCCCGCGCATCGTGGACGCGGTCGGCGACAAGATCGAGGTGCATGTCGATGGCGGCATTCGCTCCGGCCAGGATGTGCTGAAGGCGGTGGCGCTTGGCGCCCGCGGCACCTATATCGGCCGCCCCTATCTCTATGGCCTCGGAGCCATGGGCAAGGCCGGGGTGACGACGGCGCTTGAGATCATCCGTAAGGAGATGGACATCACCATGGCGCTCTGCGGCAAGCGGGATATCCAGACGGTGGACCGCAGCGTGATTGCGGAAACGCGATTCTAAGAAGAAGGAGCGGGCTCCCGGCGGGCAGCCTCAGTCTCCCTCTTCCAATCTGGCTTCGACCTTCTTCCGGCTGTTGCCCACTTCGTGGATGGCTTGCTTGACCGTGTCCTTCGAGACGCCTTCCTTGTTGGCTTCGTAGCGGACTTCATAGTCCTGACCGCCTGCGACACGGGCTCGGTCCTGTGCGCGTCCACGGGTTGTCTGTGTCATGTCAAATCCTCCTAAAACTGCTTTCGCTTGCAGAATCCACGAGGATTCAAAAGGTTCCAGGGTGGGCAGGGTTAACACCAGCCTCCGGTGGAGCCGGGACGCCTGGCGAGTCCCTCGCGCACAAGGATGTCGGACAGGGACATGCCATTGCGGCTGACAGCGCGGATCTTCTGGCCGCCACTGTCTTCGTCGGCGGCATTCGCAGCGATGACATCGAACGGACCCGAATCCAGGAAGGCACGGACCCGGAGCTTTGCATCGCTCGCCTTGATCCGTTCGGTCTCGCAGCGCGGCTTCTTAATGTCCGGCACCTCGATGCCGGCGATCCTGATTGTCTGGCCCTTGAGGATAAAAGTGTCCGCAGCAATGACGCAGTCGTCCTGCTTGGCGGTGCCGCAGAGATAGAATTTTGTCTGGTGCCGACCGGTGCCGACTGACGGCATGTCAGGCTTGATGGCGGCGGGCGTTGCGCTCGGCGTTCTCGGTTTTCCGATGGGAGCGGGAGGGATGATCGCCGCCGTCTGCAATGAATCGTGACGCTGAGAAGCCGCCTGGCGCTTGTCGCCCCGCTCCGCCCCAGCAATCTGGCGCGGTGGAACGGGTGCGCCTGGCTTGGCCGTGGCCGTGTTCTTCGCCACCGGCTTCTGCTGCACCTGTGGGGCAGACGGGCGAGACGCTGTCTTCTGCTCCGGCGCCTTTGTCAGGCTCCCTGCGTAGCGCCGCAATTCGGCGGAATTGTCATATGCGGCAATACCGCCCACGAGCGCAATGAGCGCAGCACCCCAAAGCCATGTGGATCCGCCGCGACCACTCGCGGCGCGCTTCTTCCTGCCGCCGCTTTTGCGTTGCGGTTTGCGTCTGGAACTGGCCATGGGAACCTCTCATCGATTCCGGCGCAGTATCGTCCTGGATGGTTTCCGAAAGGTTTCCAGCAGCAATCGGCGGAGCGTCAACTGCCCCGATAGGTGGAGTAGCCGAATGGCGAAAGCAGCAACGGCACGTGATAATGGGCGGTCGTGTCGGCGATGCCGAAGCGGATAGGAATCACATCCAGAAAGGCAGGTTCGGGAAGGCTATGACCGGTCATCCGGAGATAGTCGCCAGCGTGGAAGACCAATTCGTACTCGCCCGCCTGAAATGTTTCCTCAAAAAGAACCGGTCCGCCGTCGACTCGACCGTCGGCATTTGTGACAACGCTTTTCAGTTTCTCGCGGAGCTCCCCTGCGACACGATAGAGATCGATCTTCAGCCCCTGAGCGGGCACGCCGCGAGCCGTATCAAGGACATGGGTGGTGAGGCCGGTCATGGGGTTGGCTCCGAGATGATGTAGGGCGTGTCATAGAAGAATTCTTCGAGATTGTTTTCGGGTCGGTCCCGATCGACGACGAGGAAATCACTCGGTTCTCCGATCGCCATCAGGGGATGGTGCCAGATATTGCGGCGGTAGTTCACGCCCTGGCTGCCGGTCGCGAGGAACACCAAAGGCTCGCCGGGCCGTCCGCCGATATCCTCCGCCACGGCGACCAGGAAGGACCGTCCGGAGACTGGCTGAAAGCTTTGGCTGCCAAGCGGGTGCCGCTCCATCATGCCGATCGCGTAGGGAAAGCGCCGGGGTTGGCCGCGGAAGAGGCTGATGATGGCGCCCTCGCCTTCCGTCTCGACCGCGCCGAGCCGGTGAAAGCGCTCGGTCGTCCCGCCATTGATGAGCCTGATGGTAGCCGGATCGGCCTCGATGACGTCTCCGAAGGGTGCGAAGGCGGCTTTGGTGAGAGGACTGATCGTCAGATGCTGCGGCATGGTCATTCGCCTTGCGGGCGCCAGTGGGTGATGGCGTGAAGCTGGTCGAGAAGGTCGGGGAGCACATCGTTGACGGTGAGCCAGATGGTACCGACGTCCAGCTGGAAATACTGGTGCGCGATGCGGTTGCGCATGTTGCGAATGTCCTTCCAGGCGATCGCCGGATGGTCCGCAATGAACTCCGGATGGCCATCCATCAGCTTGATCACGCATTCGCTGATTGCTATGATGTTGGCAACCACGGCATCCTGGGTTCTCTGGTCCGCGAAGAAGGCGTCACGATCCATCCCTTGCGTATAACCGGTTGCCGTCTTCGCCGATGCCGCCATGCGCTCGAGATACATGGGCAGGCGATCGTCGCTCATACGGCGACTGCCTCGGCCGTGATGCGTTCGCGCACCGCCGGCGGAAAATCGCCTGGGACCTTCACATCGACCCGGATGCCGAGCGCCTCGGAAAGATCACCCTCCAGACCGCCGAGGGTGAGTAGACTGGTGTCATGCGACGGATCCACGAGGATATCCAGATCGCTGCCCGGCACGTCTTCCCCCCGCAGGACCGAACCGAATACGCGTGGGTTCGACAAACTGCGTCGCGCTACGATCCGACGGATCGCCTCACGGTTCTTCTCCAGGACTTCGGACGGTCTCATGGCATCACCTCGATATGCCTCCTCAATATAGGCAGGGAACCGAATTGAGGAAAGCGCTCAACCTTCCGGCAGGAGGGCCGCAAGTCGCAAGGCG
>CAYNED010000263.1:0-4019 GCA_964396135.1 uncultured Neorhizobium sp. | reverse complement strand
GCCGAGCTCGTGCTGTGCCGATGCGACCTCATGGTGGTGCTTCTCGACCACCAGGCCCATTTCAGTCAGCACTGTCAGCATTTCAGAACGCATGTCCTGAAGGCTGTCGATGGGCGGTACAGGGAAGTAGCCGCCCTTGACGCGCGGGCGGTGACCGAGGTTGCCGGTCTCATAGTCAGTGTCGTCGTTGGACGGCAGTTCCGACGAGTCGAGCTTGAAGCCGGTGTTATAGGGATCGGCCTTGTACTTGACGTCGTCGAAGACGAAGAACTCAGGCTCGGGGCCTACGTAAACGGTGTCGCCGATCCCGGATGCCTTTAGATAAGCTTCTGCCTTCTTGGCGGTTCCGCGCGGATCGCGGTTATATGCCTCACCCGAAATGGGGTCCAGGATGTCGCAGAAAACGACCATGGTCGACTGGGCAAAGAAGGGATCCATATGAACGGTCGCTGGATCGGGCATCAGCACCATGTCGGACTCGTTGATGGCCTTCCAGCCGGCGATGGAGGAGCCGTCGAACATGACGCCATCGGCGAACATGTCCTCGTCGACAGCTGCAATGTCCATCGTCACATGCTGCAGCTTACCCTTGGGATCCGTAAAACGCAGGTCTACGAATTTGACCTCGTTTTCCTTGATCTGCTTCATGATTTCGCTTGCGGTCGTCATTTGATGCTTCCTTGAATGAGATGACGAGTGGAACTTCAGGCCGAGGGCCTGTGACGTTAGATCGCGTCGACACCAGTCTCGCCGGTTCGAATGCGGATGACCTCTTCTACGTTGGACACGAAGATCTTGCCGTCGCCGATACGGCCGGTCTGTGCCGCGTTGCGAATGGCGTCGATCACCGCATCGACATTCTCGTCGGCAAGAACGACTTCAACCTTCACCTTAGGAAGGAAATCGACAACGTATTCGGCTCCGCGATAAAGCTCGGTATGACCTTTCTGACGTCCGAAGCCCTTTGCCTCTGTCACAGTAATGCCCTGCAAGCCGACTTCCTGGAGGGCCTCCTTCACCTCGTCCAGTTTGAACGGCTTGATAATGGCTTCGATCTTTTTCATGAGAAACAATCTCTCCCTGACGCAGCCGTGACCGGCTCGCGATACTAATGCAGGTATCGTGCCATTCTGAAAAGCCGCTTTCGGGCAAAAACCCTGGAAAATTCCGTTTTCTCAATATGAGGCTTTGCTTTAGCTGCGCCCTGGAACCACGTCTTGCGCCTCAGTTTTGTGCGTCTGGCATGTTTGAAAGCTGTGCATCCAGTTCAATCGCCTATCGCTGACGCACTGGAAGCATTTCTCCTAGGCAAATGCCTAAATAATGCTCTTCTGAGAGCGAAGCGGGTGCGTCTTGTTTTTCGGGCTCACTTGCATTCAATAGCTCTATGAATGTGCAGAACACGCTGTTGTTGACCCCTCATGAAATGGCTGTCGCGGATGCCGCGTCGGCTGCCTCCGGCATCAGTTCCTTTGGCTTGATGGAGAAGGCCGGGCGCGCTGTGGCTGCGGCGGCCTTGAGGCTTTACCCGCGGACCCTCCGCTTCGTCGTTCTTTGCGGTCCCGGCAACAATGGTGGCGACGGATATATTGCTGCACGAGCCTTGGCGGAGGCGGGGGGAAAGGTGGCGCTGTTCGCTTTCGGTGAGGTTGGAAAGCTCTCAGGAGACGCACGAACTGCTTTCGAGGCAAGTCCGATCATCCCTCTGCCACTATCGCAGCTTTCGGTGCGTCCGGGAGACACTGTGATTGACGCAGTTTTCGGCGCTGGTCTTGCGCGCGAGATACCCACCGAAGTTCAACAGGCAATCGCTAAAGTAGATGCCGCAGGTGTTCCTGTTATTGCGGTTGACCTTCCGTCCGGCCTCTGTGGCCGGCGCGGGGTAGTGCTCGGAGCCGTGTTCAAGGCGCACCATACAGTGACATTCATGGCCAGGAAGCCAGGCCATTTGCTCATGCCCGGAAGGTCGCATTGTGGTGACATCGAGGTTGTCGACATCGGCATCCCTTCGAGGATCATCCGAGCATCGGCAGGTTCGATTTCCGTGAACCATCCTGTTCTGTGGCAGCAGCGGCTGCCACAGCCGAGTGCGCAGTCGCACAAGTACAAGCGCGGCCATCTCGCCGTCTTCTCCGGTGGCGCCTCCCACACAGGCGCTGCACGGCTTGCGGCCGCAGCAGGACTTGCAGCGGGCGCGGGTCTTGTGACAGTCGCTTCGCCCGCCGATGCAATGCCCTCCAACGCAAGCCATCTGACGGCGGTCATGCTGAGGGAGGCAGATTCGGCATCAGCGGTGAGAGCATGGCTGACGGATGCGAAACTGTCTGCTTTCCTTCTCGGACCCGGCTTTGGCGTCGGTCAAAAGGCGGTTGATTTCGTTCTGGCGCTCGATGGGCGGCCGCTGGTGCTGGACGCTGATGGGATCACCTCGTTCCGCCGCGATAGAGACCGGCTGTTCGACACGTACTCAGATGGCGAGGCTCGTCTGGTACTGACCCCTCATGAAGGCGAGTTCGCGCGGCTTTTCCCGGAACTGGCGGGGGACCGCGAGATGAGCAAAGTGGAAAAAGCGGTCGCTGCAGCACGGCTTGCCAACGCCGTGATCGTCTACAAAGGCGCCGATACGGTCATCGCTTCACCGGACGGGCAGGCGCTGATCAACGAGAACGCCCCACCTTGGCTTGCCACTGCCGGATCAGGCGACGTGTTGGCGGGCATAATCGGCGCCTTTCTTGCCAATGGCCTACCGGCTTTCGACGCGGCTGCAGCCGGGGTCTACCTTCACGGGGAGGCCGCGCTGAAAGCAGGAGAGGGGATGACGGCTGAGACCTTGGTCAAGCGCATCAGCCCGATCACCCTCCCATGATCAAGCGTCGATCATAGCCTGCAAGGTCATTGCACCATGAGGCGCGTTGACCTTGCCCTCATGGATGAAGAAGGCGAAGACATCGCGCGGCTCGCTCCGTGGCCGGTGATCCGGATCGATCACCGGCAGGTCATCCGGGACGCCACCCTCCGCCCAAGTGCACAGTCGCCTCTTCCAAGCCTTTAGCTCTGGTTCCGGATAGCATGTGGGAATGTCGTCGGATCCCTTCTGCAGGCGGGCATAGACAAAATCAGCGGTCACATCGGCGATCATCGGGTAGTCATGATGCTCGGCGCAGACGGGCGCAACGCCGTGTTTTGTCAGCAGTTGCACGAACTCCGGGGTCTTGAAGCTGTCGTGGCGCACCTCGACGACATGTCTCAGAGGCAAGCCCTCGACCGTCGCAGGAAGCAGCTTGAGAAAAGCTTCAAAATCCTCCGGCTCGAATTTCTTTGTCGGTGCGAACTGCCATAGGATTGGACCGAGACGGGAACCAAGTTCCGTCAGCCCCTGACCAAAGAACTTCTCAATCGACTCTCCGGCGTCTGCCAGGATCTTGCGGTTGGTGGTGAACCGACTTGCCTTCAGGGAGAAAACAAAGCCTTCCGGGACGTCCGCAGCCCACTTCGCGAAGGTCTCCGGTTTTTGCGAGCCGTAGTAGGTGCCGTTGACCTCGATCACCTTTAGCTTGCTGCCCGCATATTCCAACTGCTTCTTCTTGGTTAGCTTGTCTGGGTAGAAGCTGCCCTCCCAAGCATCAAACGTCCAGCCGCCTATGCCCACTCGAATCGCGCCTTGCCCCGTCATCCTTCGCCTCCCTTGGCGTTATTCCGCCGCTTGCACCGTCTTTGCCGGCCGACGCTCCAGGAGTTCGCGGAGGAAATGGCCGGTGAAGGAGCGCTTTTCCTTGACCACCTGTTCCGGCGTCCCCGTCGCAACGATTTCGCCACCGCCAGTGCCGCCTTCCGGCCCAAAATCGATGATCCAGTCCGCCGTCTTGATGACCTCCAGATTGTGCTCGATCACCACCACCGAGTTACCCTGATTGACCAATTCGTGCAGCATCTCAAGCAGCTTGGAGACGTCGTGGAAATGCAACCCGGTGGTCGGCTCGTCAAGAATATAAAGCGTGCGTCCCGTCGAGCGCTTCGAC
>CAYNED010000262.1:0-4020 GCA_964396135.1 uncultured Neorhizobium sp. | reverse complement strand
AAACTCTCCTGAGGTCAGCCTTTCTCCGGGTGGTCATTGCTGAACTTGCCATTCACACGTCCTGCGGGGATCATTCCTGAGCGCGCTCGGCCCAAGCCATACCGCTTTGGGCCGAAGGATGACGTCCGCCTCGACCTCAAGCCTCAGCCCCACTTATCCACCCGGCTCTTACTTCGCCGCCCCATCGGGAAACCGCCTCATCAACCCCTCCAGCCCCTCCCGCGCCATCTCCGGCGCCCGTGGCCGCAATCCACCGGTCATCGCCAAAAACTCCACCGGCGTCAGGCGCCAGAACACGTCCGGGGAAAGCCGCAGCAGGCAGAACCCGGCATGCATCACCGCTTCCCAGGGAAACGGTGATGCATCGCGCCCGCCGGCTGCGGCCCTCAAGGGTCCAGCGAGGCCGCCTCCTGCGGGCCCCCGAAGGTCGCCACCAGCAGTTCGCCGACCACCCTTGCGCAGCCGGCGATACCGCCTTCCACGTTCATCGCCGCCACCTCGTCATCGGAATAGAGATTGCCGGCGCCACGAAGCCCGGCGCCCAGGATGCGGATCATGTCGGTCGCCTTCATTCGGCCCGAGGAGAAGCGCTCGGCAAGCCCGCCGAGATCGCCTGCGCCGAAGGCGGTTTCCAGTTCCGCCAGGCTGCCAAGCGTCAGGCAGAGCACCCGCCGCTCGCCGTCGATCACCGCCTCCACCTCGCCGCGCCTGCGGTTCGCCCTTGCGCCGGCGCCCATCAGAGCGCTCCAAAACTCAATTGGCCTGCCGATTCCAGCGCCAGTTCGAACCGCAGCTCGCCATTGTGCTCGCCGGAATATTCCAGTGCCGTGATCTGGAACGGCCCGGTCACCGTGCCGAAATCGGGGATCAGCACCTGCCAGGAAAGGATCGAGCCGGCGAAGAAGGCCTGGCGCACCAGCGCATCGCTCGCGTGGTCCTTGAACAGGCCCGCCCCCGTCAGCGAGGCGCGCTGCACGCCGGCGCCACCCAAAAGCTCGCGCCAGCGCCCGACGCTTTCGGCATCCGTCACATCCACTGTCTCGGCATTGAACGCCAGCCGCCGCGATCGCAAGCCCGCCACCGTCACATAGCTGCCGCCATCGCTGATCTTCAGCAGCAGGTCCTTGCCCTTCTGCGCCACCATGATCTTGGTCCTTTCCTGTGTGAGTAAGCCCGCGATGCTTATGGAGAAACAGGCTCCAGCGGCTCCGTCACCGCCCTGAACCGCAACTCGGCCAGAAACAGCTTCGCATTCGCCTGGCGGCGCGTCCGTGTCCGCTCATGCGCCAGGCTCACCAGCACGTGGCCGGCAAGGGTCAGCGCCGCATCCTGCAGCAGCCCCCGCACCCGTTCGGCAATCTCCTCGGCCTCTCGTCGTCCGGCCGCTTCAGACCAGACTTCCAGCACCAGCCGATGCTCCTCGCCCGCCTCGGTTGATGTGGAATAGTCGCGCGTCTCCATCTCGCCGATGACAATCCCCGGCAGCACCGGGCGCGGCAGAATCCGGTCTCGGATCCCGTCCGCCCCAATCAGGGCCACCAGCGCCGCATCGGCGGCAAGGCGCGCATGGATCGCCGCCAGCAATGCATTCGCCGCGCTCATGCTGCCGCCTCCTCGCAATGGCAGACGAGAAAGCGCCGAGTCTCGTCCGGATCGCGCACCAGCTTGACGGCGAAGACGCGGGTTCCTTTGCGAAACCGCTGGCCGGCCACGACATCCTCCCGGAACCAGATCCAGATCCGGTGGCTGATGGTGGCACTTTCCGCCCCCGCCTCCTGTCGCTCCGAAACCCGCACGGGCTCCATCCGCGCCCAGAGCGAGCGCACTACTTCCCAGGTCACCGCCGCGCCACCCTGTCCGTCCGGCGCCTCCACCGGCGCCTCGAGAACCAGCCGCGCCGTCATCCGTCCCGGATCGAAGATGCCGACCATCAGAGCCTCCGCATCCGGAACGGTGCGATCAGCCGCTCGTAACCGTCGGGAATGCCGGCCGGCTGCTGGTCGGGCGAGATTACCCCGCGGAACGCGAACATGTGGCCGATATGGATCAGCATCGCCCGCTTCAGCGTGTCCGGCACGTCGGTTCCCGCCTCGCCGAAACCGGCGGTAAAATCGATCTCGATGCCGTTCAACGCCCGTCCGGGCGCTGGCGGATCTCGCAGCCACAGCCGCGCCGGCCGCCCCGCCCCGTCAAGAAGATGATCCTCAAGTGGAACGTGAAGTGGCGCGCCGTCCGCATCGAAAACCGTAACAGTCTGAATCGCTTGCACCGGCGATTTCGCGATGCAGATGATGCCGTCCGCCGGCCAGTCGTCGAGGTAAAGCCGCCAGGCCTGCGCCATCAGGCAGAGCCCGGTCTGGCGCTCCAGGTGTTCGCGCGCCGTGGCGATGAGCGAGGAGAGCAGCGCATCCTCCTCGCCGTCGTCAAGACGCAGATGCGCCCTCACCTCGGCAAGCGTCAGCGGCTCCGCGACGGGCGGAGTTGTCTGTGCATAGGTCATGGGGGTATCCGAAAATGACTAGGGAAAGTCCGTCGCCATGGCCCCCTCACCAACAAAATCTGAAGTTTAGCCTACGGCTAAGCCTTCGATTTTGTAACCTCTCCCTCCAGGGGAGAGGGAGGGCGTCGAGGGCGCCGCACCGGTTCCTCTCCCCTTGTGGGAGAGGATAGTTCGCCCCAAGAGGCGAAGCCGATTGGCGAGGCGAACTTGGTGAGGGGGCTGTTGTTGGTCTCTGCAGTCCGACCCCCTCACCAACAAGATCTACGACTTAGCTACGCTAAGATCGTGATCTTGTAACCTCTCCCACCAGGGGAGAGGGGTAATCCCCCCGTTCTTAGCGGGCTTTAGTCGTAGAATTTCACGCAACCATTTTCAGTTTCTGTGCGGGAGTGATGCCGCCGATGCCCATATTGGGCCGCTCGTTGTTGTAGGTCCATAGCCACTGCGTGGCAAACTCTTGCGCCTCCTCAATGCTTTCGATGATGTGCTGGTCGAGCCATTCATGTCGAACCGTCCGGTTATAGCGTTCGACATAGGCGTTTTGTTGGGGCTTGCCTGGCTGGATGTGGCTCAACGCTATACCCCGCGTCTCTGCCCACTCCATCAGCTTGCCACTGACATATTCCGGGCCGTTGTCGACCCGTATTGCCATGGGCTTGCCGCGCCATTCGATGATCTGGTTCAGGCTGCGAATGACTCGCTCGGCAGGCAAAGAGAAATCAACCTCGATGCCCAATCCCTCGCGATTGAAGTCGTCCAGGACGTTCAGCAGTCGGAATTGCCGACCATCTTCAAGGCGGTCCGCCATGAAGTCCATGGACCAGACCATATTCGGCGCATCCGGCACAGTCAGGGTATCGGGCTTGTCTCGCTTCAGACGCTTGCGTGGCTTGATCCTCAGGTTCAGTTCCAGCTCGCGATAGATGCGGTAGACCCGCTTATGGTTCCAGCGATGTCCCCGGACATTGCGCAGGTATAGAAAGCACAGGCCGAAGCCCCAGGTCTTCTTCGCCCGCGTCAGCCCGATGAGGAGATCGGCGATCTGCTCGTTCTCGTCGTTCAGCTTG
The DNA here is from genome assembly GCA_964396135.1 of uncultured Neorhizobium sp. GTDB lineage: Bacteria > Pseudomonadota > Alphaproteobacteria > Rhizobiales > Rhizobiaceae > Neorhizobium. The sequence goes on along the minus strand of CAYNED010000262.1, from coordinate 453 downwards.
GCGCTGTACCGATAGCAGGTCTCGCTGACACCAAAGGTGCGGCAGGCGAGCGCGATGCTCACTCCACGCAACGCCACTGCTTTCCCGGCCATCTCCCGGCGTTGAGATGGCCGCGTCACTTTTTTCCCAGAGCCTCTTTGAGCAATTCGGCTTGCATGCTCATCTCGGCGTACATCTTCTTCAGTCGCCGGTTCTCGTCTTCCAGAGCCTTCATCTGGCTGATCATCGACGCATCCATGCCACCATATTTGGCTCGCCACTTGTAAAACGAAGCTGTGCTCATTCCATGCTCCCGGCACAAATCTGGCACAGGGATGCCCCCTTCCGCCTGGCGCAGGATGGCAAGGATTTGCGGTTCGCTGAATCTGCTCGTCTTCATCAAAATCTCCTCGATTATAAGGCCCGAGAAAATTCTACTTTTGAAGCCCGTTATTTGCTGGGGGGATTACCGAC
>CAYNED010000261.1:0-4022 GCA_964396135.1 uncultured Neorhizobium sp. | reverse complement strand
ATGATGTCGTTGACGATGTCGCGGATTTCTTCCCGCGCACTTTCGCCGTCGAGCTTGGCCAGCTGCGACAGGTCGATTGTATCGATCAGCGCGGAGAAGACTTGGCTTTTGGTGTCGTAATAGTGCTCCGTGCGGGCCGGCTTCTTACGCGCCGCAGACACGGGCGCGATCGGAGGCGGCGTCATCTGCTGGCGTGAGGGGTTCCGGTCCTGAGGTTCGGCAAAGACTTCCGGACCTGCCGGCTTGGCGGCGGCCGGCGACGGCGCAACCGGTACGGCAACTGCCTGGCTTACGCCGCCAGTACTCTTTCCCGAAGTTTCGCTTCCGCGTTTCCCAAACATTTGGCCTATCCAGTCTTTACTCTATCGCCGGACCTTCCGGTGCGCGGCGACTCTACTTGCGGCCAAGCATGCCAAGCATCTTGCTCAGCCCGCCCTTCTTCGACTTCTTGATTGCAGAGCGGCCGGTCACGACGTGGCAGATCTGCGAGAACGTTTCCGCAACAGGAGATTTCGCATCCGTTTCGGCAATCATGCGACCGCTGTTGGCGGCGTTGCCGAACAACTGTGCATCGAAAGGCAGGATCGCAATCGGCTCGATCTCCAGCGGTTCGAAGAAGTCCGACGGCGCGATCTCGGGCCGCTTTGGCATCCCCACCTGGTTGAGAATCAGATGCGGCGCATGGTCGTTCGGACGCAGTTTTTTCAGCGCGTCCAGCATGTTCTTGGTATTGCGCAGATTGGCGAGGTCCGGAACGGCGCAGATGACGACTTCATCGGCATCGGCCAAAACCGAGCGCGTCCATTCCGACCAGACATGCGGCAGATCAAGGACGGCGACCGGAGCGCTGCGCTGCAGGATCTCGACAATCGGCTGGAAGGCCCTGCCTTCGTAGTCATAGGCGCGATCAAGCAGCGATGGCGCGGCGAGCATGGAGAGATGCTCTGAGCATTTCGTCAGCAACCGGTCGAGGAAAACCTCATCGAGCCGATCTGGAGCGAAGACCGCTTCGGCGATCCCCTGCGCCGGATCCTGGTCAAAATCGATATTGGCTGTTCCAAAGGGCAGGTCGAGATCGGCAAGAATTGTTTCGGTAGAAAAGAGGCTGGAAATGCCGAAGGCGCAGTTGTGGGCGATTGTAGACGAGCCGACACCGCCCTTTGCACCGACGAATGCAATCGACTTCCCAAGCGGCTCGGCATCCGGATCAACGAAGATCGTGGCGATCGAAGCCAGCATATCCACCATCTGCACCGGCCCAACAAGATATTCGGAGATGCCGTTGCGGATAAGCTCCCGGTAGAGGGCGATGTCGTTGTAGCGACCGACAATGATGACGCGGGTCGAGGGATCACAAACCTCTGCAAGCGGTGCCAGTTCCGTCAACAGGCTGCGCGGCTCTGCTTGCGTCTCGATGATGATGAGGTTCGGCGTCGGGCTTGCCGCGAACATGTTTGCCGCGGCTTCGCTGCCGCCATTGGTGACGCGCATATTGACCTTCGCCATGCGCCGATCGTGCCCCATGCGCTCCATCGCGCGCAGCATGTGGTCGCTTTCGCAGAAGGCGTGGATCGAAATGCGCGGCAGCGGACGCAGGTTTGAAAAGTCTGCCGGCGCAGACTCGTCCGCGTGCGGCAGGTCATCCAGTTCCGCCCTGCTGATACTGTAGTCGACCGAACTCATGCCAGCCACTCCTGATATTGGCTCAAGGCCATCGTCATCGCATATCCTCAAGCTCGGTATAGGCGCCGCGATAGCGCTCGATCGCCTGGCCGCGCTGTTCCGCATCCGCCGGCGTCATGCGCCGCGGGCCCAGAAGATCGTTCGGGTTTGCAATCTGCGCTGCAAGGTTGCGTTGGCTGGCGCAGCCGAAATTGTGATAATTCTTGTTCTCGACCGTGTTCAGCGTCAGGTCTGCGGGCCACTCGCCGCAGGGACCGACCTGAGCAGTGATCGCCACGTAGCTCAGACGGATGGGAGCTGCCGATCCGTAGCCTCTCGCCTCATAGCCGGTCCGAAGGATGCGGTTCTTCGGCACACCCATGCGCACCAGCAGCCGGCGAACATCGCTAGCGGCAGCCGCGGCCGCACCGGAGTTGATGGCACCTTGCGGCGTGACGATCCGGATGATGCCCTTTGAAGCGCTAAGATAATCCGAAGCAAAGCCCGCAATCACCTCACTCTGCCCACGCGTGAGACCTTGGTCGCCTGGCGCGATCGGGATATCGATCGTCTTTTCCCCTTCGCCAACTACAATCGGATGGCGCGTGCGGTAATCATCAGGCAATGCGCCGGTGGTCATGCCGTCACGATTTGCACAGCTGGCAAGCAGGGTGGATACGCCAAGGAAGACGACGGCGGCAGAAATTCGTCCGGCCTTGGAGACACGTACCGTTCCCGGAGAGTTATCCATGAGCCGCCGCCTTTCCTGCGCCGCCACCGAAGCGGCCGATGTGTTTCGTTGCACGCGTGTCATTTGTAGATGAACCCGACATTGCCTTCGTAAGGAAGGGCAGGAGGTGGTGCGTCCTTGCGGCCGTAAATGCGGTTGACGTGTCCTAGGAAGACGCTGGCGACGTCGCTGGCCGGGTTGAAGTTGTCGTCGGGGCGCGAGAGTTCGTTGCGAGCGACCGGGCGGACGAGATAGGGCGTCGCGATGATGACGAGCTCGGTTTCCGTACGCTCGAGGGTCTTCCCGCGGAAGAGTGCGCCGACGATTGGCAGCTTAGATACACCGGGCGTTCCGCTCGTCCCTTGCTGCACGTCGTCGCGGATCAGACCGGCGAGCGCGATGGAGCCGCCAGACGGGAGCTCCACGACGGTCTCCGCGTCACGGCGACGGAACTCAACGCCAGAGTTGCTGGCAACAGGCTCCGAGACCTTGGTCTGGATCCGAAGGCTGATGCGTCCCGAGGATAGAACGGTTGGGGTAAAGCCGAGCGATATACCATAATCATAGGACGTGATCGTCGAGTCTCCGTCGGCATTTCGCGTGCTGTAGAGCCGTTGACCACCGGAATTGAAGGTCGCCGACTGACCGGAGATTGCGGTCAGGGTAGGCTCTGCAAGGGTTCTGATAGCCTTCGCCTGCTCCAGTGCGCTCAATGCGGTCTCGATACCAAGCCGCCCGACCCGGCCGGCTATTGTGCCGTCGAGGCCCGCACTACCCGCGCCGATCGTCAGCACGTCGAGGCCCGATCCGGATCCGGAGGGCAAGCGGGTGAAACTGTTATCGAAGCCGAGCTGCTTCAGGACCTCCCGGCGGATTTCAGCGACCGTTACCTTGAGGGTCACCTGGTCCTCGCCCTCAATCGTCAACATGTTGACGACCTGTGACTTCTGGCGACCTTCCGCGAAGAGCGCCACCGCGCCATCGCCCGTGCTTTCGCTGCTGGCAACCTCAGTGCGCGTGGTGGCTTCCCCGCCGGTCAGGAAGATGTTGGCGAGCTTCGTTGCCTGCGTCGCGTCCTGGGGCGTCCTGACGGTGCCGCTCAAAACGATGTTATCGGAGATGATCTCGACCTTGATGTTGGAGTCCGGCAGGAAGCGGCGCAGGTTTGTCTCCAGGCCCGAAATATCGCGTTCTATCTCGAGATCGAGGCTAACGATCTCCTCGCCGTTGCGGCCAAAGATGAAGATATTGGTTTGGCCCACTGTCTTGCCGAAGAGATAGATCCGGCGCGAGGTGCGCGTGACAGCATCGGCCATGGTTGGATCGGCCACGAGGATATCATGCGCATCGGCGGGCAGATCGACCACCAAGGCCTTGTTCAAGCCAAGCTTCAGGCGCTTGCGGACGCCCCGGCCCGCGTCATTGATGCGGACGATGGCGTTCTCCTGCGCTGCTGCCTGAGCAAAAGGCGCATGCCCCTGCACGACGGCGAGCGGGTTTCCGGCAAAGACGAGGCAGAACGCCAGGCTTGCGCGAACTGAGCTCTTCAACAAACGTTTCATCTGATCCACGTCTTGGCTCCGTTCACTGCGTCTTGGTTTGTGGCTGAGAGTTCACGATCGAACCCGAC
>CAYNED010000260.1:0-4045 GCA_964396135.1 uncultured Neorhizobium sp. | reverse complement strand
CCACTATCCGGAGCTCGATCAGACCATCTGACAAGCGCACCGTTGATGAGGGCTGCTCCATGCCCGGCGGCCTAACCGTTCGCCCGCGTCACAAGAGGCCCGCGAAGATCGTCATCGACCGACGTCGCTCCGCCCGAGCTTCGATTCAAGCGGCATCTTCCCCGAGTTCCTGCAGGATCTGATGACGTGCTCTGTTGAGGCGGCTCTTGACGGTTCCAACCGCGCAGTCACAGATCTCTGCTGCCGCTTCATAACTTTCACCCAGAATCGCGACCAGCGTAAGGACTTCTCGATAATGAGGTGGCAGCTTCTGTAGAGCCCGCTGTACTTCCTTGGCGCGCGCGCTCATTTCCTGCGTCGCCGGCATTGGCGTATCGCCCGAAACCGCCTCTTCAACGCCTGGCGCTTCTCTGCCGAGGACCTTGGAGCGCGTGTAGAACGTGTTGCGCATAATCGTGAAAAGCCACGATTTCAGCTTCGTGCCCGGCTCGAACTTGTCGAGATTGGCCAGCGCCTTCATCAAGGTTTCCTGAACAAGGTCGTCGGCGTCCGTCGGATTCCTGCAAAATGTCCGGGCAAACGCGCGAAGGGCAGGAATGAGCTTCACTATGTCTGCACGTGCAGGATCACGATTCAACTGTGATTCAGACACCGTTGCCTACCTCTCCAAGTCGTGGCGGGAATGACGGTGGCAAACGCACGCTTCACGTCTTTGGTTCCGCTAAGATAATGACCTTGTTCACGTTAGTTCCCGCTTCAACGGGAGCTACGGAACAAAGTTCCCTCAGCCCCTGTTGATAGGGCTTTCATGGAGTTCTGAGTCGTGGCACCGCGTGCAAATTGGAAGGGTTATCTCAAGGTCGGGGAACTGAGTTGCCAGGTGGCGCTTTACACAGCCGCCTCAACCTCCGATCGGGTCAGCTTTCACATTATCAACCGCGAGACGGGGCATCGGGTTCATCGGCAGATGGTCGATGCAGACACCGGGCATGAGGTCGACAAGGAGGACATTGTTAAAGGCTACGAGGTCGCCAGCGGCGAGTACGTCGTTCTCGAGCCGGATGAAGTGAAGGCCGCCGTTCCACAAAGCGACAAGACGCTCGAGATGGAGACGTTCATTTCCTGCGGAGACGTGGACACGATCTTTCTCGATCGGCCCTATTATCTTGCACCCGTCGACAAAGCATCGGCCGAGGTTTTCAACCTGATCCGCAAGGGTCTGGAGCAGAAGAGCGTTGCGGCGCTTGCGCGCACTGTTTTGTTTCGCCGGCTGCGGACGCTCCTGATCCGACCCAGCGGCGACGGCTTGATCGCCAGCACGCTGAACTATGACCATGAGGTGCGGCCGGCAGATGAAATCTTCTCCGACATCCCCGACTTCAAGATAGAGGGGGAGATGCTCGACTTGGCTGAACATATCATCGGCACCAAGCGTGGCACCTTTGATCCGACTGAATTCGATGACCGATACGAAACGGCGCTAGCAGAACTCATCCGCGCCAAGATCGAGGGGCGAAAGCTACCCGAGCGGCCCAAGCCAAAGGAAAAGAAGGTTTCAAATCTTCTCGATGCGCTGCGCCAAAGCGCCGGTGCCTCCAGCGCCAAAAAAGCAGCGTCTACCAAGAAGGGCGCAAATGCCAAAAAGTCGCCCTCTAAGCCGAAAACCGCCGCCCCTCAAAGAAAGGCCGGCTGACGATGGCGCTGGAGACATACAACGAGAAACGCAACTTTGATGTCTCTCCCGAGCCGAAGGGGAAGAAAGCCAAGAAGGCCGGCAACAGCTTTGTAATCCAGAAGCACGCGGCGCGCCGCCTGCATTACGACTTCCGGCTAGAAATGGATGGCGTCTTGAAGAGTTGGGCCGTGACGCGAGGCCCAAGTTTGGTGCCGGGAGAAAAGCGTCTTGCCGTTCATGTGGAAGACCACCCGCTGGACTATGGCGGATTCGAGGGAACCATCCCGCAGGGCAATTACGGCGCAGGTGCAGTGCTTCTATGGGATCGCGGCACCTGGAACCCAATTGGCGATCCGCATAAAGGCTATGCCAAGGGCCACATGGAGTTCGAGCTGAAGGGTGAAAAGCTGGCAGGCCGCTGGCACCTGGTTCGCATGGCAGATCGTCGGGGCGAAAAGCGCGAGAACTGGCTTCTCATCAAGGGAGAGGATGAGTATGCGCGCAACGAAGCGGATATTGACATCCTGGAGGAGATGCCGCGATCGGTGATATCTGGCCACGTCATTGAGGAATTGCAGGGCAAGAAGCCACCAAAGCCGCAGAAGAAGGCATCGGCGAACAAGGCAGCCGCCGCGCCGACCGATCAGGAGTTGAACGGCCCTGCTCCAGGACAGGTCAAGAAGATCAAGGGCAGCAAGCAGGCACCGCTACCGGACTTCATAGAGCCACAGCTTGCGACACTGGTCAAAGCTGCGCCGACTGGGAAGCGGTGGCTGCACGAGATCAAGCTCGATGGCTATCGCCTGCAGGCAAGACTGGACGGCGACAAGGTGAAGCTCTTGACCCGAACCGGTTTGGACTGGACGGCTAAGTTCGGAGCGGAAGTGGTCGAGGCGCTGCAAAACCTTCCTGCGCGTCAAGCCGTCATCGATGGTGAACTCGTTGTCAATGGAGGCGCTGGCGCAACTGACTTCTCGCTGCTTCAGCAAGACCTGAGCGAAGGCCGAAGCGACCGATTTGTCTTCTTCGCCTTCGATCTCCTCTACCTGGACGGCAACAGCCTGATCGACACTCCCTTGATCCAGCGCAAGCTGGCGCTGGAGCGGCTTTTGGCTGGCAGCAGCGAGAAACTCCGTTACAGCGAGCACTTCGATGACGAGGGGGGACTGGTGCTCAAACATGCTTGCCGTCTTAGCCTAGAAGGAATCATTTCCAAGATCTCCGACGCGCCCTATCGAAGCGGTCGGGGCCGCGACTGGGTCAAGTCGAAGTGCTCTTCCCGCCAGGAATTCGTGGTGGCAGGCTATGTCCCCTCCTCCGTCTCCAACACGGCGATCGGTTCACTCGTGATGGGCTATTACGAGGACGGCAAGCTAAGGCACGCGGGCCGCGTTGGTACTGGGTATAGCAGCAAGATTGCCCAGTCTCTGTTTCGAGACCTTGCGCAATTCCGCATCGGCAAGAGCCCGTTCGACGGAAAACTGACCGCGGTGGAGAGAAAGGACGTTGTGTTCCTGAGGCCGGAGGTCGTGGCCGAGGTCGAATTTCGTGGATGGACTGCCGACGCTCATATTCGTCACGCCGCCTTCAGGGGTCTGCGGGAAGACAAGCAGCCAAAGGATGTCGTTCGGGAGGGCGGGCCGATGAAGGCTTTGGCCGAACATGGAGCAGAACCGGCTGAGCGCACGGTCACATTGACCCATCCGGACCGGGTCTACTGGCCTGACGCAGGCGTGACGAAAGCTGGACTGGCCGACTACTACGTGCAGGTCTGGCGCTGGATGGCACCGTTTATCGTAAACCGACCTCTGTCTCTCGTGCGTGGTCCAGATGGGATCGGCAAACAGTTGTTCTTTCAGAAGCACGCCTGGAAGGGAATGAACAAGAAGATCCTGACTGCCAAGGATCCTGCCAGCCCCGATGACGAGGACATCATCATACGCGACCTTGATGGGCTGCTCGGTCTCGTTCAGGGCGGCACTTTGGAAATTCATCCCTGGGGCTCCACCGTAGCCGATTGGGAGAAGCCCGACATGGTCAATATCGACCTGGATCCGGGTGACGGAACGACGTGGGAAGACGTGATTGCTGCAGCCCGTGAGGTTCGCGAGCGCTACGAAGCGATGGGATTGGTGGGTTTTCTGAAGACCTCCGGCGGCAAGGGGCTTCATGTCGTGGCGCCTGTAAAGCCCAAGGCGGAATGGCCGGATGTCAAAGCGGCGATGAAGGCGCTGGCCGACAGCATGGCGAGCGACAGCCCAGACCGCTATGTCTCGACGATCACGAAATCGAAGCGAACAGGAAAGATCTTGATCGACTACCTGCGCAACGGACGCGGTGCGACGGCAGTTGCTCCTTATTCCACCCGGG
>CAYNED010000259.1:0-4119 GCA_964396135.1 uncultured Neorhizobium sp. | reverse complement strand
GCGAGAGCCGAGATCCTCGAAGACGTGCCGGGCCATTAGATAGTGGACTTCAGTGGTGAGCGCGGAGCGTTTCACATCCGGTCCATGGGCGACCGAGCCGACTTCGACGACCCCATATTTCGGGTCAGGCCGCATGTAGCTGGCCATGCCGACGATCCGGTCGCTGGCATTCTCGCGAAAGACGAGCGTAACCCACCCGAGGTTGCGGCCAGCAGCCTCCAGCCATTCGCCGAAAGCCTCCGGCTCGAGGAAAGCATCCTGCGGGAAATACCGCAGCAGTTCGTTGATCCCGTCGGCACCTCCAAGTGCCTGCCAGAGCGCCGCGAGATGGGCCTCCCGCTCGTAAGGCTCGAGCGTGACGAGCCGACCCTTCAGCGTGACCGGGCAGGGAGCCTCAACCTTGTAGTTCCTGAGATCGCGCATCAATTCCGCCTCGTGCATTCCAACCGAGGCTTAGGCCAGCCACCCGGCAAAGGCAACTGGCCTCTGCGACCTATGCCTCGACCTTTGCCGCCGATACGGTGGCGTCGATATGGTCGATCAGCGCGTCCGGCAGTCCAAGGCGGCCGGCGAGCAGGTCGAGATAACCGCGCTCGGCGCGGGTGTCCGGATCGATGGTGATGCGGGTGGCGGTGTAAAGCTCGACCTTCTGCTCTTCCGTGCGCGCGGCAGCGACGAGGTCATCGATGTCGACGGGATTGGCAAGCTCGTTGGCGATGAAGGCCTCCGCCTCGGCGCCGAGATCGACCGCATGAACCTTGTCCATGATGTTGGCCCGCTCGTTGGCATCGATATGGCCGTCGGCCTTGGCGGCGGCGATCATCGCACGCACCAGCGTCAATGCGAAATCATTGGTGAGCGCGGGCGATTCCAAGCTGAAGGGCGAGTTAGCCGGCGGCGGGAGGATTTCCGGCTCCCGCTGTGGGGTGGAAGCAGTCTGCGGTGCCTGGCCGGATTGGTAGTTCTTGTAGGCCATGTAACCCAGGCCCGCGATGGCCGCAATGCCGCCGACGGTGGCGACATTGCCAACCAGCTTGCGGCCCGTCTTCGTGCCGAGAAGGGCTGCGGCGATTCCTGCCGATTTCAGGGGGTTGTTCTTTGCCAGGTCACCAAACTGACCAGCTTTGCCCAGCATGCCTTCCATGCCTCCGGACCCCAGAATGCCTCCCGACTTGCCGCCCATCTGCGATCCGAGGAACTGGTCAAGAAGTTTCTTGGCGTCGAACATGATGATCTCCCATTGATGAAATTCAACCAGGAGATAGGAAGCCCGAGGCGGAAAACAAAGGTGTGCGACCTCAGCCCCGGGCCCGTTGACTGAAATGTCAGCCCTTCAGGGCTGCCGCTTCCTGAGCAAGCTTGGTGATACCGGCCCAGTCGCCCGCAGCCACCATCTCCTTCGGCGCCACCCAGGAGCCACCCACGCAGACCACGTTGGGCAGCGACAGGTAATCGCGGGCGTTCTTCAGGGAGATCCCGCCGGTTGGGCAGAACAACGTACCGGCGAGCGGTGAGGACAGCGACTTCAGGTAGCTGGCGCCGCCGGCCTGTTCGGCGGGGAAGAACTTGAGAACCTCAAGACCTTCTTCGCGCAGCGCCATGACTTCGCTTGCGGTGGCAGCACCCGGCAGAAGGGGCACGTCGGATCCCTTGGCCGCTTCGAGAATGCCGCGCGTTGCGCCGGGGCTGACGATGAAGGTGGAGCCTGCCTTGACGGCAGCATCGAAATCGCGGGCGCTGAGGATGGTGCCTGCGCCGACATTGGCACCCTCGACCTCACCGGCCACCGCCTTGACCGCGTCGAGCGCTGCCGGTGTGCGCATGGTGATTTCGATGGCTTTGAGCCCGCCTGCGACGAGAGCACGCGCGAGCGGCACGGCGGACTTGGCATCGTCCACGATCAGGACCGGAACGACAGGCTGCGCCCGCAAGATTGCGAGGAGGTTTTCAGTCTTGCCGGCCATGGGGCGCTCCTTGTTTCAAACGATTGAAGATCGGCTCGGAGATACCCCCCTCGCCCATCGTTGTCGAGGAAAAATCAACCTTCCGAACCGATCGTACCTTTGCCAAACGCGGCTGTTGCCATAGTTTCTCGGCGACGACGGGCGGAGCATTCATGGCCAAGGAAATCGAACGCAAGTTTCTGGTAAAGGATGACGGCTGGCGCGCTGAGGCCACCACCTCCTCCAGCTTCGTCCAGGCCTATATCGTCACGATGGATGACCGCTCGCTGCGGGTGCGCCTGATCGATGACGAACGGGCATCGCTGACCCTGAAGATCGGCCGGCAGATGATCAGCCGAGACGAGTTCGAGTATGACATCCCGCTTGCCGATGCACGGGAGATGGTGGCAAAGGCGCTTGGGATCATTCTTGAGAAAACACGCTACGAAGTCGGCCACGATGGTTTCACCTGGGAGATCGACGTCTACCACGGCGTCTATTCCGGGCTGGTGGTGGCGGAGGTCGAGCTGGAAAACGAAGAGCAGGATCCGGCCTTGCCCTCCTGGATCGGCGCGGAGGTGACGGGAGATCCGCGCTATTCCAACCAGATGATGGCGGCAAAGGATATGAGCGGGGAACTGTGCAATGGCATTTCGCATACGGCCTGACCGTCCGTTCACCGCGGAGTTTCGCCATGTCGCCGAACACCAGTTGCGGCAGGCAATCCGCTTTCTGGAAGACCAGCCGGACGGGCCGCATCAAGCTGTTCACGCCGCCCGGAAAAAATTCAAGCGCGTGCGCGCCCTCTACCGCCTGATCCAGCCGGACGCCAAGGAGTTTCGCCAACGCGAGAATGAGCGAATCCGCGACATGGCACGGTCCCTCTCGGTGGTTCGCGATGCGACCGCATTGGTGGAAACGGTTGACTATCTCGCGTCGCAGGCCGGGGCGCCGGACGAGCTGGCAGCACTCCATTCCGCCTCGACGGCGCTGATCGAGCGGCGCGACCGGGTCGCGCATGACGAAACCGACTTACCGACCAAGATGGCAGCTGCCACGCAGACCTGTCGCGAGGCAATCGAGGCACTGCGAGAGCTCGAACTGGACGACAGCCCCCGACGCACCGCACGCCGCCTTGCCAAGGTCTGGCGCAAGCAGCTTTCACGCGCTGCGGCAGATCTCGTCGCCTGTGAGGAAGGCGGAGATGCGGAGCATTTCCACGACCTGCGCAAGATCGGGCAGACCTATTGGATGCACCTGGCGCTACTCTCCGATCTTTGGCCTTCGGCGATGCGCGCCAAGCAGCGGGAAGCAAAGGCGCTGGTCGACATTCTCGGGCACGAGCACGACCTTTCGGTTCTCACCCAGGTGGTGAACGAAAACCCGGACATCTTCGGCGACAGCGAAACACTTGCTCTTGTGATCGGCGCGATCATTTCCCGCCAGCAGGAACTTCGACAGAAGGCGGTAGAGCAAGGCCGGCTTGTCTTTGCCGATGACGCCGATACGGAAGCAGCGCGTATCGCCCTTCTTTGGAAGGAAGCCGCGGCGCGCAGGTAGAAGGCGGCAACCGAGCTCCGGCCCTAGCGACAGAAAGCGCGTTGCACCAATCTCCGTCTGGATGTATTTCCCCGCCATGACCGACAACACGACCATCGACCGGCCGGCAGCCGGCACCACTTGCGTGGCAGCGCTTTACCACTTCGCCACCTTTCCGCGCTTTGCCGATTTCCGCGAGCCGCTGCAGGCTTTCTGCGACGAGAACGGCATCAAAGGAACGCTGTTGATCGCCCGCGAGGGCATCAACGGCACCGTCGCCGGCACGGATGAGGGGATTGCCAAGCTCCTTGCCTTCCTGCGCGCGCAGCCGGAATTCGCGAACCTGGAACACAAGGAAAGCCGCGCCTCCAAGATGCCGTTCCTGCGCATGAAGGTGCGCCTGAAGAAAGAAATCGTTACGATGGGCGTCGAGGACATCGACCCCAAGAAGATCGTCGGCACCTATGTCGAGCCGAAGGACTGGAACGCCCTGATCTCGGATCCCGATACGATCGTCATCGACACCCGCAACGACTACGAGACGGCGATCGGCATCTTTAAGGGTGCGGTTGACCCGAAGACGAAGACCTTCCGCGAGTTTCCTGACTGGGTGAAGAACAATACCGGCCTGCAAAAC
>CAYNED010000258.1:1756-4152 GCA_964396135.1 uncultured Neorhizobium sp. | reverse complement strand
GTGGTACTGGCGGTGGCCGCGAATCCGCTTGGAATTCTGCCGGCGACGCTTCTTGAAGGACAGAACCTTCTTGCCGCGGTTATGCTCGACCACTTCGGCCTTGACCGTCGCACCCGATACGAAGGGAGCGCCAAACTTGGCATCCGCACCTTCGCCGATGACGAGGATTTCGTTGAACTCGATTGTCGCGCCGGCTTCAGCGTCGAGCTTCTCGATGGTAACAACATCGTTGGCTGCGACGCGGTACTGTTTACCGCCGGTCTTGATGACTGCGAACATTTTTTATCCTTTCATGTTCGTTCCGGCTCTGCCCGAGAGCGGCCGTCTTTTTGTCAGTCGGAAAGCAGGCCCGTCCTGTTGGACCAATCCTGCCGGTGGAACTGCGCGGTGCCATGAGCCTCGCGCAAAACAAATAGGCATGGAAACTTCTCCACGCCTGATCGGACGTGGGCTTACGCGAGACGTCAAATCCTGTCAAGGTGGAAGTGCCGCAAACGTTAGGATGCAGATAGGGACTAAGCCCTCAATTTTACCTCAGCCTCGGGCAATTCCATGAAAGAAGCTGCCACTGACATTGCCGCGCCGTCCGCCAGACATGCCAATCGGATTGCCCAAACCATCGGCGATCGTGGCCAACGCTTCGTCGTTTCCCGGGTGGACGACACGGGCGTAGTGGAACTCGTGACCGCGGACTGTCTGTCCTTCCGCCCCAAGGGGGCATGTGTTGAGCAGGGTTGCCTGCCGGTAGCCCAGGTTCATCTTGCGTTTGGCAAAGCTGGTCTGGTGGGAGAGCAATCCCATCATCGGGTGCGTCACGCCTTCAGCATCCTCCAGAGTGTCTCCAAGGACCATGTAGCCACCACACTCCCCATGCACCCGACGCGTCTGGGAGAAGCGGATAAGCCCCTTCCTGAACTGCTCCGCCGCTGCAAGACGGCCAGCATGCAGTTCAGGATATCCGCCCGGAAGCCAGCACACGTCGCAGTCTTCGGCCGGCGCCTCATTGGCCAGCGGTGAAAACGGGATCAACTCTGCTCCAACGGATCTCCAATGGCGGGCGACATGAGGATAAAGGAAGGTGAAGGCGGCGTCCTGGGCCAGCGCAATTCTCTGACCCGGTGGGGCGAGTGCGTGATCCGGTTGGCCATCCGAGGGGTCAAACGGCAGGGCTGCCGCGAACACGGCGTCCAGATCCAGCGACGCTTCCATGGCGTCCGCCAGCCGATTGATGTGAGCGTCCATCTCCGGATGCTCGCTTGCTTGAACAAGGCCCAGATGGCGTTCCGGCAAAACAAGGTTGGGGTCGCGAAGGACAGCGCCGAGTACAGGCATCCCAATGTGATTGATGGCCTCGGAGCAGAGCGTGCGATGGCGGTCGCTGCCGACGCGGTTGAGAACGCAGCCAGCGAGCTTTACCTGCGGATCATAGTGCGCAAACCCATGAGCGACTGCCGCTGCCGTCTGCGATTGCCCCGAAACGTCAAGAACTAGCAGTACCGGGATGCCAAAGAGTCGAGCAAGATCCGATGCTGCTCCGGAGCGGTTCTGATCGCTTCGGATACCGTCAAACAAGCCCATGGCACTCTCGATGATGAGCAGTTCGGCGTCTGAGGCTTGTTCCGCTGCCAGGTAGCGGAGAAGCGAAGGATGCATTGCCCAACTGTCGAGATTTAGGCCAGGGCAACCCGTGGCGGCCTCGTGGAAACCGGGGTCGATATAGTCTGGTCCGGTCTTGACGCCCCGGACCTTTACCCCCCGCCTGGCAAACGCGCGCAGGAGGCCGATGGTGATGCTGGTCTTGCCTGATCCCGACCGCGGTGCTCCAATGATGATCGCACGAGACGTCACGACATCTGTCCTCCGGTCAGAAGCTCGCGCATCGGGACAATATCACCAATGACGATCAAAGCGGGCGCAGCAAAGTTCTGACGCTGGACTTCCGATTCAGCGGTCTCGAGCGTTGCGGTCAGAAGTCGCTCCTCAGCAGTCGTCGTAGCCATGAGCACCGCGACCGGCGTGTCGGCTGCCATACCACCCTCCATTAGCAGCCGGCTGATTTCGCCGATCATCTTCAGCCCCATGTAGACAACAATCGGCTCTCCCAGTTTGGCGAGGGTCCGCCAGTCGAGATCGTCCTGCGAGCCCGCGGCATGGCCCGTAGCGAGGGTAATCGAGCGGCTGACTCCTCTCATGGTGGCAGGTATGCGCGCAGCGGCGAGGGCCGCGAGCGCAGAGGTCATGCCCGGCAGGATGCGAAACGGGATGCCCGCCTTGACGAGCGCTTCCGCCTCCTCGCCGCCACGGCCGAAAATGAAGGGGTCCCCTCCTTTCAGCCGCAAGACCTTCTTGCCGGAGCGTGCCAAGTCGATCAGCGTGGAGATAATGTTCTCCTGGGT
>CAYNED010000258.1:0-1656 GCA_964396135.1 uncultured Neorhizobium sp. | reverse complement strand
AGGGTGTCGGTCAAGTTCATGTGGCAACCTTTTGCCGATGACGGGGATCGGCTGCAAGGATATAGACGGATCCATGAACAGCGAAGGCCAGAACCTCCGCCGTGGCTGGACCACGGGTACCTGCGCGGCAGCAGCCAGCAAGGCGGCGTGCCAGGCGCTGCTCGAGGGGCGTTTCCCGGCAATGGTGGAGGTCACCTTGCCAGGTGGCCAGCGGCCGGCTTTTGCGCTGGCGCAGGAGGAAATTGGCAGTGATTTCGCCCAGGCGGGCGTGGTCAAGGATGCCGGCGACGATCCCGATGTCACTCATGGCGCGCTGATCGTCAGCACCGTCCGGCGGGGAAAGCCGGGTGCCGGCGTTACGTTTCATGCCGGAAAAGGCGTCGGTGTGGTCACCCGCGCCGGTCTGCCGCTGCCCCCGGGGGAGCCGGCGATCAATCCCGTTCCGCGAAAGATGATTGCGGCGGCGCTTGCCGAAGTGGCCGGACCTGACGCCGATCTTGTGGTGGAAATCTCGGTGGTGAACGGGGAAAAACTTGCGGAAAAGACCCTTAATGGCAGGCTCGGCATTGTCGGCGGGTTGTCCATCCTCGGCACCACCGGCATTGTGATACCATTCTCCTGCTCCTCCTGGATCCATTCGATCTGGCGTGGAATCGATGTCGCGCGTGCTGGCGGTCTTACCCATGTGGCGGGCTCTACCGGAAATGCGTCCGAAAAGGCCGTCGCCGCTCATCACGGCCTGCCGGACGTCGCCCTGATCGACATGGGCGACTTTGTTGGCGGTATGCTGAAATATTTGCGCGATCACCCAGTTCCCCGCATCACCATCGCCGGGGGCGTGGCCAAGATGACGAAGCTTGCTCAAGGGATGCTTGACGTCCACTCCAAGCGCGGCCTTCCGGACCTCGAAGCGCTGGCGCAGGTGGCGCGGGACTGCGGCGCAGGCGAAGAGCTTGCCGCTCGAATTGCCGGCGCCAACACGGTCGCCGAAGCTTTCGACCTCGCCTCCGATGCGGGCATCGAGATCGGCAACCGGATTGCCGCACGGGCCTGGACGACGGCCGCGAAAGTTTTGAAGCAATCCGAGATCTCGCTCGAGATCCTGGTGTTTGATCGCAACGGCCGCCTCAGGGGCCGGGCTGATTTCACCCCCAGCGATCATGCCGAACCTTTATCGTCCTGAGGCCAACCGGGTCGGAAGCGCCGCACATAGTCGGCATTGTATAGCTGGCTCTCGACGAAATCCGAGGCACCGAGGCCACGTCCGATGAAGATGATTGCCGTCCGCTCCACCGGTTCGGCGGCAAGCTTCGCCTCGATGTCGGACAGCGTCCCGCAGATGATGCGCTCTTCGGGCCAGGAGGCCCGGACGACGATCGCGACGGGGCAGTCCTTGCCGTAGAATGGCAGAAGCTCTGCCACCACCCGGTCGATGGCATGGATGGCGAGATGGATCGCCAGCGTTGCACCTGTGGCGCCGAAGGCTGCCAGCGTTTCGCCATCCGGCATTTTCGAGGCGCGGCCGGAGATGCGGGTCAGCACCAGGCTCTGGGCGACTTCCGGGATCGTCAGCTCGCGTCTGAGTGCTGCTGCGGCGGCGGCGAAGGAGGGGACGCCGGGCGTCAGCGTGTAATCGATCCCGTGTTTCTCCAGCCG
>CAYNED010000257.1:0-4168 GCA_964396135.1 uncultured Neorhizobium sp. | reverse complement strand
ATCATTGCTCGCAAGGAGCCCTTCGGTGCGCGGTGTTCCGGGAGGTTCGGCAGCGGCGCGAAGGTGAGGGCGGGCGAGCCTTCGAGATCGCCCGGCAGCAGAAAACGTCCGGGAGGGAGTGTCGACAGCGAGCGCTCGTCCGATTTACAGGCCTTCAGATAAGCCGCAAACGCTTCCGATAGCCGGCGCGCCGTCGTCTCTTCAGCCGGCGCATCCGGGTCGATGCTGGCACACAAGCTCAACCACTCCTGCGACAGCTCTGCCCGCACACCGGTGCGAGCCAGCGCGACGGTTGCATCGCTGAAGGTGCGATAGTCTTGGCCGAGCAATGGCAGGTCGAGCAACCATTCCCCGGGGTAATCGACGATGTCGATCGACAGGCGACCGGCAGAGAACATGCGGCTCCAGCCACTGGCGCTCTGGTATTCAAGGGTAATCCTGAGTTCGGAGATTGCACGGGTAGAATCAGGCCAGACGCGGTCGCGGACGAGCGCCTGGATGTGGTCCTCATACTGGAAGCGCGGGATTGCGTCGTCCGGCTGCGGTTCCAGCTTGATGGACGAGACCCGACCCGACCGGACCGCTTCAAAGAGCGGCAACCGGCCACCATTCAACAAGTTGTGCACCAGAGAAGAGATGAAAACGGTCTTGCCGGCGCGAGACAGACCGGTGACGCCAAGGCGCAGGGTGGGGTGAACCAGCCCCGTCGCGCGGTCCGTCAGGTTGTCGAGAGCAATTCTTGCGTCATCGGTGAAGCTGGTCAGGGAGGGCGGCAAGGCGGGATCCTTCTTTTCGAGGAAATATAGGAACCGCCGCCGGCAGTGGAAAGAAGTGCTGCGATAGAAGACCGAAGCTAAGGTGTGAGGAAATTAACCATGCGCCAACTCTGTGCCTGCGGATCGGAGGACCGATCCAATATCGCAAGCCCGGCCGTCGGATATCCAAGCGGTATCGCGCTCGCGCTCTGGTCTGGGCCAACCAGCCGATCCAGCACCTCCTCGATAGTGGGATTGTGTCCAACGATCATCAGGGAAGGAGCGTCCGCGTTGGCATCAAGCAGCTCGAGATACGTGTCGACGGGGGCGTTGTAGAGTTCGTCGACGAAGACAAATTCTAGCTCCTCATCGATTGCCCTGCGGATGGCTTCCGCTGTCTGGCGGCAGCGCATAGCTGTCGAACTGATGATGCGGTCAGGGCGCAAACCGACCTCGGCTGCTTTCTCTGCGACGATCTCGGCTTCCGCGAATCCCTCTTCATCGAGAGGTCGATCGAAATCACGTTCGCCAGGCTGCGCCCAGGCCGACTTCGCATGGCGAAGCAGATAGAGACGGAAGGGCACAATCGGGTTCATCATTCTGCTGCCGAAGGGGTGCATCTGAGCGGATGGCTATCTCTCGCCGGCAGGTCCGTCAACCGCAACCATGGTCCCAGCCTATCCTTGCTGAACCGTCGCCACATGCTGTCCTGTTTCGGGCTACAGTCAGAATAACGCCGAAATATTAGCCGTTTAGCCTAATATTGTGACAGTTTTAAAAATGGTATATCCGCGCAGCGCAGACTTGAACGGGCATGGCTGATTGGGATATAGAGCCCGCCTTGAGATGTTCTTCGGGAGAATCGCGTTGAGTGAGAAGATCGATCTTAGCAATTATGTGCTGTCGGAAGACGACGAGTTCATGAATGCAAGCCAGAAGGCATATTTCCGGGCGAAGCTGGTTGCCTGGAAGAACGACATCCTCAGAGAAGCACGCGAGACGCTTGGTCATCTTGCGGAGGAAAGCGCCAACCATCCGGATCTGGCTGACAGGGCGTCGTCGGAAACCGATCGCGCGATCGAGCTGCGTGCCCGGGATCGTCAGCGCAAGCTGATCTCCAAGATCGACGCTGCGCTACAGCGGATCGACGAGGGCACCTACGGCTATTGCGAGGAAACCGGCGAGCCTATCAGTCTGAAGCGCCTCGACGCGCGCCCGATTGCGACACTGTCCATCGAAGCGCAAGAACGCCACGAGCGTCGCGAAAAGGTTTATCGCGACGAGTAGACTGCCGTAGCGTCCAAAACGTGAATTACCCGCCTTTCTTCATTGCTTCAGAGAGGCACCATCAAAATCAGCGGTCCCGTGTCACGGACATCTCGCCAAAGATCCGTGCCATCTCGTCCTGAAGGGAAGGCTCGGGCGTCGCCCCTGTTACACGCGGTCGTTCCGGGCTAGTTGCTTGCCGCTCCTGTTGCGGCTGAACGCTCGCCGTTCCCGGCTCACGTGCTGCGAGATTGGTGGCCATTTCTTCCTCCAATATCCGCTCGAAGTCACTGCCGAGAGGCTTGATGCCTTGTTCGGTCACATCAGCAGGCTGGGAGGCGCGTACTGGCTCGGTCGGTCCCTGGAACACACGACTTCGCGCGGCATCTAGGATGTTAGCAGCCTCTTCCACAACCGGCTCACGCACGACAGGGGGCTTTGGCTGCGAAACCGGCATTGCATTGGCAAGAAAAGACGGATTCGGCTGGGGAGCCACGGGTGCCACGGGCGGTGCTCCCGTCCTGTCCTCGCTACGACCAACCTGCTGCGGTCGGACCACGGCTTTCAGCTGCGCGGGCGCGACAGATTGCTGCCCTGAGGGGTCCCGTCGAATCTCGGGTGGTGGAGCAGATGCTACAGACGGTGCCGAAACCTGGGGCTGGGTCTGCGGCTGTGAACGCGAGGAAGAAGAGGCTTCAGATGCGGCACCTGTTTCTGTCGCTTCTATCCCTGAAATACCGCTTTCGATGACGATGTCTGTGGGACCGCCAATCATGATCAGGTGTTCGACATTGTCACGACGCACAAGAACGAGACGCCGGCGTGTGTCGACCGCTGCAGCATCTAGAACCTGAAGGCGCGGCTGGCGATTGCGGCCGCCTCGGATGAAGGGGGAAGGGCCGCGACGTCCGCGCAGCAGCCAAAGAACGCCGACGAGGCAAAGGAAGCCGACGCCGACGCCCAGTATCGCGATCAACAGCCGACCGCCATAGGCGCCCATCAGTTCTGCGACCATCTCTCATTACTCCTGCTGATCATTGGCGATGAAAGTGCTTCTTTTTTTTCCTGAGGCAAGATGCAGGAACAACAGAGGCCAAGATCGAACGGACTATCCCGGCTTTTCTGCCGTTCGCCGCTTTTTGCATGATCTGCAACTTGCTAAGAGAGAATCGCGGTGTTTTGCCGATGGTTTCTGGGTTGCCCGTTCTTCGGGCAGCCGAATAGTGAGGGCTTGATGACGAGGTTGCAGCAGGGCGGCACTCCCGATGCGCCACTTGTCGACCGCGGAGCGCGGGGCGGAACCGTCTTGCGAATTCTTCTTCTGGCGGTGGTCCTGATCGGCGTGGCGGTGGCCTTCGTATTTTTCCAGCAGGCTTTGAACAACGAGGTCGTCCTCGGTCTGCTCGGCGTGCTCGCCATGGTTGGCATCTTTTTTCTCGTGTCGTCGGCGATAGGCTTCATCGAAGTGATGCCGCAGTCCCGTTCCGACGAACTCGCGCGCAGTTTCCTCGCGAGCCATCCTGACGGCATCGTGGTAACCGACAGCCGCGGGCGGATCGTTTACGCCAATGCTGCCTATGGCCGCCTTATCGGGGCGAGTAAAGGCAGCAATGTTCAGCCGCTCGAGCCTCTCTTGCCGCGCAACCGGGAGTGCAACGAAGCGCTTTATCGCCTGACCAACGGATTGCGCGAGGGTCGCGAGGGGCACGAGGAGTTCCGCCTGCCGCAGCCACTGGGGCGCGGCAGCACGAACGGTTCGGGCGCCCACTGGTACCGCCTGAAGGCGCGTCACCTGCGCCCCGGCGATCGCAAGAGCGATCAACTGGACATCTGGCAACTGACCGACATCACCTCCGAGCGCGACGATCAGGAGCGCTTTTTCCGCGAGTTGCAGAACGCGATCGATTACCTCGACCATGCACCGGCGGGATTCTTCTCCGCAGGGCGCAAGGGGGAGATCTTCTACATCAACGCAACCTTGGCGGAGTGGCTGGGGCTCGATCTGACGAAGTTCGTGCCGCGATCGATGACAATCAACGATCTGGTCGCGGGCGAAGGCATGGCGCTGATCCAGTCGGTGCAGGCCGCGCCTGGACTGCAGCGGACCGAAACGCTGGACCTCGACCTGCGCCGGACCAATGGACAGA
>CAYNED010000256.1:0-4173 GCA_964396135.1 uncultured Neorhizobium sp. | reverse complement strand
GACCGAGCGCCGCCAAGACGTCGTCGACGACGATCATCGGCACGGTCAGGCGCCCCATCGCCGGCAGCTTTGCCTCGCTGACGATGATCAGGGCAGCACCGTTGGCAACTGCTATGCTGGCGAAATCGTGCCCGTCGACGCGATCGCCCTTGATGGCGAAGAAAGCCTCTCCGGAGCCGATCGAACGGCTATCGATCGAGATGCCGGTGATGCCCTCCGGCAGCGTCCCGACGGGCCGCCCCTCCATCACGGAAACCATCGTCTCGGTCGTCCACAGCCAGCTCAAGATCGCGCCTCCTCCAGTGCCTTTCGCAGTTCGACATGATCGGAGAAGGGCATGACTTGGTCGCCGATCGTCTGTCCCTCTTCATGCCCCTTGCCGGCGACGATCAAGGTATCGCCCGCTTTCAAAATTCCAACTGCGTGCTTGATGGCTTCCGCACGATCACCGATTTCCCTTGCACCGGGAGCAGCCGCCATAATCTCCGAACGGATCACCTCGGGAACCTCGGACCGAGGATTGTCGTCGGTGACGATGACCACATCGGCGAGCCTTGTGGCCACCTCCCCCATGATCGGACGCTTGCCCTTGTCGCGATCACCGCCGCAACCGAAAACGACCACGATGCGACCAGTGGTGAACGGCCGCACCGACGCCAGCACGTTCTGCAGAGCGTCCGGCTTGTGCGCATAGTCGACATAGGCGAGTGCGCCGTCCCTGGTCTGACCGACCAGTTCAAGCCGCCCCGAGGCACCCTGCAGCTTCTCCAGCGCTGCCATCGCAACGGCCGCCGGCGTCCCGGTGGACATGGCAAGGCCGGCGGCAACAAGCGCGTTGGCCACCTGAAAATCCCCCGCCAAGGGAATGTCCACCTCGAAAATCTCGTCGCCGACATGGATCTCGGCTGTCTGCTTGTGGCGGAAATGCTCGACGCGTTTGAGGCTGAGATAGTCGCCGCGGCGCCCGACGGTCTTCACATCGAGGCCGGACGACTGCGCCACGCGAACGGCCTGCGCTGACCATTCGTCATCGGAGAAGATCACGGCAGGAGCGCCCTTCGGCAGCAGCGTGTCGAAAAGCCTCATCTTGGCCGCCATGTAGCTCTCGACAGTCGGGTGGTAGTCCATGTGGTCGCGACCGAGATTGGTGAAGCCTCCGGCAGCCAACCTGACGCCGTCGAGGCGCGCCTGATCCAGCCCGTGGCTCGACGCTTCCATCGCGGCATGCGTGACACCTTCCGCAGCAAGGTCTGCGAGTAGCGCCTGCAGCGCCACCGGATCGGGCGTCGTCAGCGAGCCGTACTCGTTGCGCGTGGGCGAAATGACGCCCGTCGTGCCGATCTGCGCAGCAGCCAGACCGGCATGCGCCCAAATCTGCCGTGTAAAGGAGGCAACGGAGGTCTTGCCTGCCGTGCCGGTGACGGCAACAACCGTATCCGGCTGGGCGCGGAAAAAGCGCGCAGCGGCCAGTGCAAGGAAACGTCGTGGATTTGAAACAACGAGCACAGGAATATCGGCTTCGACGGAAGCTCCTGCCACGGCTGCCACCGCTCCGCGAGCTGCGGCATCGGCAAGGAAGCTTGCGCCGTCCGCCTTCCCGCCCGAAAGCGCGAAGAACAGCGTGCCTGGGCTGGCCTTCCTGCTATCGGAGGTCACGCCCGCGACGTCGATGACACCCGCTGGTCCAGAGAGAATATCATCGATCTCCGGGAAGTCTCTCCCCGCAAGCTCTCGCAATTTCATCGGCGCACTTTCTTCTCCAAGCGGATGTCACATCCTTCAGAATCGTCCGCCTGATTAGTTATCGTTCAATAAGACACCAGCAGGGCAGAGCCGTCATCGCCGAATTTAGGCTTTACACCGAGAATGGCGGCCGAGCGGCTGATGATGTCATGCGCCATCGGGGCGGCCGATGTACCCGCAAGTGCCGCTCCGTTGCCCTTATCGGTCTTAGGCTCGTCAATAAAGGTCAGGACCACATACTGCGGATCGTCGATCGGGAAGGCCGCAAGAAACGCATTGAAATTCTTGTCGTGAGCGTAGCGACCGTTAACGACCTTGTCGGCGGTGCCGGTCTTGCCTCCGACGTTGAAGCCCTCGACGCGGGCGTTCCTGCCGGAGCCTTTGACGCCATTCCAATGAAACAGGTAGCGCATCGACTCGCTGGTGGCGGACTTCAGCACCGGCTGAGCCACCTGATCCGCTTCCTCACGCGAGCGAGGAAGGAAGGTCGGCTGGATCAGCTTGCCGCCGTTGACGAGGGCCGCACCGGCAACCGCCGTCTGCAGCGGCGTGGTTGCAACGCCGTGGCCGAACGAGATGGTGATGGAGTTGATCTTCTTCCAGGTCCTTGGCTGGCTTGGCTGCGCCACCTCCGGAAGCTCCGTCTGCATCTTTGTCAACAGGCCCATCTTTGTAAGAAATTCCTTATGACCCTCGATGCCGACCACGTCCGCCATTTTGGCGGTGCCGATGTTGGATGAGTACTGGAATACCTCAGGCACCGTCAGGAAACGGCCCTTGCCGTGGAAATCCTTGATGGTGAAGCCGCCGATGCGAATAGGAAAGCGTGCGTCGAAGCTGTCATTGATGTTGACCTTGCCCGAATCGAGCGCCATGGCCGTCGTGAACGACTTGAAGGTCGACCCCATCTCGAAGGTGCCGTTCGACATGCGGTTCAGCCAGCCTTCTTCCGCGCCCGCAGCAGGGTTGTTCGGATCATAGTCCGGAGCGGACGCCATTCCGAGCACCTCGCCGGTGTTGACATTCAACACCACAGCGCCGGCACCGATTGCCTGGAACTTGTCGATCGCGCCATAGATGACTTCGCGAACAATCGACTGCACCCGAAGATCGATCGAGAGACGGACAGGCTCCAGCGGCTGGTCGGACGTCATGCCGACTGCGGCGAGATCAGCAAGGCCCTGGCTGTCGACATAACGCTCCATGCCCGCCACACCGCGGTTATCGATATTCACGTGACCGACGACGTGCGCAGCGGTCGCACCGCCTGGATAGAACCGTCGCTTTTCGGGACGAAAGCCGATCCCGGGAATGCCGAGCGCCAGGATCTGGCTCTGCTGCTTCGGCGTCAGTTGACGGCGAAGCCACTGGAAGCGTGACTTCGACGTGAGTCGTCCGTAGACGTTCTTGGCGTCGAGATCCGGCAGCACCGTTGCGAGCTTCTCGATGACCTCATCCGCGTCGACGATCTTGTGTGGCTCGGCATAAAGCGAGACCGTGCGGATGTCCGTCGCCAGCACCTCACCATTACGATCCAGCAGGTCGGGTCGAGAGGCCATGAGCCGATCTGCCGGCATGATGCTGGAGGTGATTTCCGGTTGCGCAATCCCGTATTGGACGAGGCGACCGCCAATGACCCCGTACACAGCAATGAAGCCGACGACCATAAGGCCGACCCGGCTACGCGCCTGCGCGCTTTTGCGTTTCGCAGCGCCTTCAAAGGCGCTGTTGCGCAAGCTGCGGCTGCCGCGTGTTCCAGCCGAAACATGGGCACGACTGTTTAAAACCATGATGCGGGACAGAAACGACATCAGCGGTTCACCGATCCAGTTGAGATGACATCGACAGGATAGCCTCCCCGGGGAAGGGGTACCGGAATGCTCGAAGCCGGTGCAGCTTTTCGCGCTTCCTCGACACCCTTGATTGCCGCGGCCACATCGCCGCCGGCGCTTGCAATAAGAGCTTCGATCGTGGTCTCAGGCATGGGAAGCTGCGAACGCGGCATCGGCAATTCGACGGGCATCGCAAGCTGCGTCGGCGCCGTCGGCACCAGTTGCAATTCCGATTGGTAGGCCTGGATCAGCCGCTCCAGCCGGTTGGGCTGAGTCAGCAGCGCCCAGTCTGCCTTCAGCAGTTCGATCGTGTCCTTCTCCAAACGGATTTCCGTTTCCAGCCGACGCACCTCCTGCAGCTTGTCATCCGCACGGTGCTTGATCGTGTAGGTCACCACGGCTGCAGCCGTCATCACCCCAATCAGCACCAGATCAAAGCTCCTGAGCATGCTAGACCCCCAGTTTGGATAGAGTGGCAAGGTTCGGCAGATCGAAGATCGCGAAGTCAGCTGGGGCAGCCGGTGCAGTCGTCCGCATCCCGGCGCGAAGCTTGGCAGAACGCGCGCGCGGGTTGGTCTCCGCCTCTTCTTCGGTCGCC
>CAYNED010000255.1:0-4199 GCA_964396135.1 uncultured Neorhizobium sp. | reverse complement strand
TCATGGCTGATGACGATGACGGTATAAGGGTAGCGCCGGACGTAATCCTCCAGCCACATCGTGCCTTCGAGGTCGAGATAGTTAGTGGGCTCGTCGAGCAGCAGCAGGTCTGGCTCGGAAAACAGCACGGCTGCAAGGGCGACGCGCATGCGCCATCCGCCGGAAAACGAGGATGCCGGGCGGCGCTGCGCCTCATGATCGAAACCGAGGCCGGCAAGAATGCTCGACGCGCGTGCTTCCGCCGAGTGCGCATCGATATCGACAAGTCGCATCTGGATCTCAGCGATGCGGTTGGGATCCGTCGCGGTCTCCGCCTCCGCCATTAGCGCCGTGCGCTCCTTGTCGGCAGCAAGAACGATATCGATCAGCGGATCTTCCGTACCCGGCGCTTCCTGCGCCACCTGACCGATACGGGCGTTCTTCGGGATCGAAACAGAACCGCTCTCGGAGGCAAGGTCGCCGGTGATGATGCGAAAAAGGGTCGATTTGCCGGCGCCGTTGCGGCCGACGAGCCCCACCTTTACCCCGGCGGGAAGTGAGACGCTGGCGTGGTCAAGGAGAAGGCGGCCGGCGATGCGGGCAGAAAGGTCTGTGACGGTGATCATGCCGCGGGTTTTGGCTGATCTTCATCCGCCTGGCAAGACAATGCTGTCGTGATGACCGGAGTGAACCTTACATCCACTGCTGGCCATCTCCGCGCAGAAAGTAGATGAGGTCGAGCGCGAGCGAAGGCATGCCAAGCGCGGTCAGGATCATGTGGACCTGGCCGCGATGGTGGGTCTGGTGGTTGAACATGTGGGCGAGCACCGGGCCAAGCGGCTGGGTAACCGGGGTAGGGTTGGTGATCGGCGTATAGCTGAAGGGCTGGGCGATACCGTGCTCGTCGAGCTTGTCGACGAACTCCATGATCCGCTGATCCTCTGCGCCGCGTGCCGCCCGTAGCTCGTCGAATGCATCGAAAAGAATGGTGTCGAGGGCGTTCGGCGCCTCGCCTGCTCCTGTCAATCGCTTCAGCCAGATCCTGTCTGCAGCCAGCAGATGGTTGAGCGTTCGGTGGGCCGAGCCGAAAAATGCGCCCTTGTCGGCGCGACGTTCATCTTCTGACAGCTGCGCACAGGCCTCATATACAAGGCTGTTGGCCCAGCGGTTGTAATCGGCAAACATCCGAAAATGACGCAGCATCATTGCTTCCCTCTTGGTCCGGCAAAGCTTAGCCGCAAAGGTGGATCAGGAGTATAATGCGATCCATGAAATTTGCTGATTGGATTTGTACGGTTCTGCCGATCAGATTGCCACAAGACCATACCAACGGAGTCCCCATGACGCGTGTCCTTTATTCGCTGTGCGGCAAGGATGAGAGCCGCCCCTTCTCGCCGCATTGCTGGAAGATCTCCATGGCGCTCGCACACAAGGGGCTGGACTATGTGGAACGTCCCTATCCCTTCACCGCCATTCCAAACATCGAGGACGGATTTTCCAAGACCGTGCCGATCCTGCGCGATGGTGATCGGCTCGTCCGAGACAGCTTCGAGATAGCCCTCTACCTGGACGAGACATATCCAGATCGGCCAACGCTGTTCGCCGGTGAGGGCGGCAAGGCGCTGTCTCGCTTCGTGGAGAGCTATTCGCAAATGATCATCCACATGCCGGTGACCAAGATGGCGATCCTCCCTATCCACGATTTGCTGGCAGAGGCGGATCAGGCCTATTTCCGCCAGAGCCGGCTGGAAAGGCTCGGCAAGGCGATCGAGGAGGTCGCTGCCGAAGGTGAGGCGGAGAGGAAAGCTTTCGCGGCAAAGCTGGAGCCGGTGCGCCGCACGCTGCATTTCCAGCCCTTCCTTGGCGGCGACACACCGCTTTTTGCCGATTATATTCTTTTTGGAGCACTCCAGTGGATGCGGGTCACGGCAGGTCCGCCACCCTTGGCGAAAGACGATTCGGTCATGCAGTGGTTCGAACGTTGCCTTGATCTGCATGATGGCCTCGGGCGGCGTGTGGCAGCAGCGTGAAATCACCCAGTCCCCCTTGTTTCCAGCGTCGTTGGCGGGTAAACACCGCCCACTTTCTCAGGAACAAGGAACTGAATGATGGCGATTGAACGCACGTTTTCGATGATCAAGCCGGATGCCACCAAGCGTAACCTGACGGGCGCCATCACCAAGATGCTCGAAGACGCCGGCCTTCGCGTCGTCGCTTCCAAGCGCGTCTGGATGAGCAAGCGCGAGGCCGAAGGCTTCTACGCCGTCCACAAGGATCGTCCCTTCTTCGGTGAACTCGTTGAAGGCATGACCTCCGGCCCGACCGTCGTGCAGGTGCTTGAAGGCGAGAATGCCATCCTCAAGAACCGCGAGATCATGGGTGCCACCAATCCGGCCAACGCAGACGAAGGCACGATCCGCAAGACCCACGCTCTCTCCATCGGCGAAAATTCGGTCCACGGCTCTGACGCTCCCGAAACGGCTGCCCAGGAAATCAAGTACTGGTTCTCCGACACTGAAATCGTCGGCTGATAAACTGTTACAAGCTTGCAAGACAAAAAGCCGGCCGCCTCGCGCGCCGGCTTTTTCGTTGGTCCAGAGAGCGCTACTGCCACTTCTCCCGTGCCCGGTCGTCCGCGTCCTTGGCCGCTACCCAGCCGCCAGCCGAACCGTCCGCCTTGTGCTCCTTCTTCCAAAAGGGAGCCGAGGTTTTGAGGAAATCCATCATGAAGCTTGCGCCGTCGAAGGCGGCTTGCCGATGGGGGGCGGTTGCGATGACCAGCACGATGTTTTGGCCCGGCGCGATTTTGCCGATGCGATGAATGGCGGTGAGGCCGGTCAGTGCGAAACGCTGCACCGCCAGATCCCCGATCCTGCGCATCTCGGCTTCCGCCATGCCCGGATAATGTTCGAGCTCCAGCGCCGACAGTGCGCCCTGCTCGTCGCGGCAGAGGCCGGTAAAGGTTACTACCGCGCCAATATCTCGCCGCCCTTCGGTTAGCGCTTCGATCTCCGCCTGCAGATCGAAGTCCTGCGACTGCACGCGGATCACAGGCCTCGTCATCCGATCAGCCGCCCGTCATCGGCGGAAAGATCCCGATCTCTCGCGCATTGCCAATCGCCTCATGATGGTCGACATGCTCCTGATCAAGCGCCACGCGGATTACTTCGGGATACTGCAATGCCGCTTCGTATTCCTCGCCCAGGGTCTTCAGGTGATTGAGCATTTGCCGAACCGTCTTCACGTCATCCGGAAGCTCGACCTCTTCTTCCGGCTTGCCGATGCGCTCGCGAACCCATGCAAAATAGACGAGCTTGGTCATAGTCAATCCACCATGTGCTTCAAGCCGGCCTTGAAGTAGTCGTAGCCGGTGTACATCGTCAGGAGCGCGGCGACCCAAAGGAGGCCGATGCCCATCTCGGTTGTGTAAGGGAGGACCTTGTCGCCGGCGGGCCCTGCCAGCAGGAAGGCGATGGCCACCATCTGGATGGTCGTCTTCCACTTGGCAATCCGGGTCACCGGCACCGCAACCTTCAGCGCCGCCAGATATTCGCGCAGTCCCGAAACCAGGATCTCACGGCAAAGGATCGTGATTGCTGCCCAGATCGACCAGCCGGCGATTGTGCCGTCCGCGGCCATCAGCAGCAGAACCGAAGCGACCAGAAGCTTGTCGGCGATCGGGTCCAGCATCCGGCCTATATTGGACGTCTGGTTCCAGATGCGGGCCAGATAGCCATCGAGATAATCGGTGATGGAGGCGACGGCGAAGAGGATGAGGGCTGTCCAGCGGGCAAAATCCGAGCTTGCCAGCCGCCCCTCGACGAAGAAGCAGAGCACAATGATCGGCACGGCCACGATGCGCGCATAAGTTAGAAGATTGGGAATACTGTATGCGCGCGATGCCATTTCGAAACCTGCTGATTGAATTCCCTTAGTTGGCCCTTCCTGCGGCAGGCGTCAACAGCCGGAACGGCCATTCAAGTTCCAATCGCGACATCAGCCGGACGGCTTCTCATGGAAATGATGGTATACGATCTTGGCGACGGTTTCTGAAATACCTTCAACCGCCATCAGGTCGTTAAGACCCGCGCGTGACACCGCTTTCGCCGTGCCGAAATGCTGGAGCAGCTTACGCTTGCGGCCAGGCCCGATCCCGGCAATCTCATCGAGCGGGTTCTTGACCATTTCCTTTTTCCGGCGGGCGCGGTGCGAGCCGATCG
>CAYNED010000254.1:0-4215 GCA_964396135.1 uncultured Neorhizobium sp. | reverse complement strand
AGCGAGAGGAACGGCTCGATGGTGAACACCAACCCCTCCTCGATCACCCGCGTTTCCGTCGGATCCGGCCATGTCGGAACCTCTTTCGGCTCGTCGTGCAGTGTATGGCCGATGCCGTGGCTCGAAAGGTTCTGGATCAGCGTGTAGCGGTTCTTCTTCGCAAACGCACCGATGGCATTGCCGATATTGGCAAGCGGTCGGCCCGGTTTTACCTGCTGCAGACCCGTCCATAGCGCGCGACGCCCGTCACGGCATAGTTTCTCCACCTGCCGCGTCACCGGCGGAACGGCGTAGGAAGCACCGGCATCGCCAAACAGCCCGTTCTTGACTGCGGAAACGTCGATGTTGACGAGGTCGCCGGCCTGGATCACCCGCGGCCCGGGAATCCCATGCGCCACCACTTCGTTGACGCTGATGCAGGTGGCGCCGGGGAACTTGTAGCAGAACTCAGGCGCGGATTCCGCGCCATTGTCCTCCAGCACCTTGCGACCGATGGCATCGAGCTCGGCTGTGGTGATACCGGGCTCCAGCGCCCTTGCCATCGCCTCGATGGCGACAGCGCAGACGCGGCCGACATCCTTGAGCTTTTGCAGTTCGTCTTCAGTGGTAACGATCATTCGACTATCCGGCGTTCTCAGCGGCCCGTTTCGCGCCATCCGCCGACCCCGTCAATTCATTTCTGACCAGCGGCGCGACTTTGGTGCCGTAGAGTTCGATGCCGCGCATGATCTGGTCGTGCGGCATCAGGCCGATCGCCATCTGGATCAGGAACCGGTCATTGCCGAACACCTTGTGCGCCGCGACGATCTTTTCGGCCACCAACTCCGGGTCGCCGACAAACAGGTTGCCGGTCGGCCCGCGCGCATGGTCGAACTGTGCACGGTTCGTCGGCCCCCAGCCGCGCTCGCGGCCGATCCGGTCCATCACCGCCGCCTGTGGGCCGTAGAATTGGTCCGCGGCAATCTCGGTCGTGTCCGCGACGAAGCCATGCACATTGATGCTCGTCTTCAGTCCGGCGGGATCCTGTCCTGCCCGACGGGCAGCTTCACGGTAGAGATGGAGAAGCGGCGCAAATCGCGGATACTCGCCGCCGATGATGGCAAGCGCCACCGGCAGGCCGAGCGCCCCTGCCCGCGCCACAGACTGCGGCGTACCGCCGACAGCCACCCAGAGCGGCAGCTTGTCCTGCAACGGACGCGGATAAACACCGCGACCGTTGATGGGCGCCCGCAGCTGGCCCTCCGACCACGTCACGACCTCCTCATCACGGATCGCCATGAGCAGGTCGAGCTTTTCTGCAAACAATTGCTCGTAGTCCCCGAGGTCGTAGCCGAACAAGGGAAAGGATTCGATGAAGGAGCCGCGCCCGGCCATGATCTCGGCACGACCATTGGAGATGAGGTCAAGGGTTGCGAACTGCTGGAAGACCCGCACGGGCTCGTCCGAACTCAGCACCGACACCGCGCTGGTCAGCCGGATTTTCTTGGTCTTCACCGCCGCTGCCGCCAGCACCGTCGCCGGCGAGGAAACCAGATAATCCGGCCGGTGATGCTCGCCAAGTCCGAAGACGTCGAGGCCGACCTGGTCGGCCAGCTCGATCTCCTCGAGCAGGTTCTTCATCCGCTGCGCGCCCTCCGCCCCCTTGTCGGGCGCATTGGGATCGACATCCGCGAAGGTATAAAGACCAAGTTCCATGAGCAGCATCCAATCCGGTGAGGTTGCTCAGGAGATAGAGACGCGAGCCGGCAACGGCAAATGGGAATATCTCGAACGATGCGTTCGAACTTCTTGATGGCTGCGGATCACGCGACGCGCCCGCGCACGCCCCATGCCCGTGCTCTGAGAGGAATGGTTCCGTCACGCGCATAGGGAAGCACCGTTTGCAGCCTTCCCTTCAGTTGCTGGCGCTCCTCCGGATCGAGGCTGGCGCAATAGCCGGGGGCAGGCCCGGTGCCGAGCGTAAAGGGGCGCCAGTAATCGTCGAAGTCCTGGAAATGCGTCGGGGCCTCGATGGCGCTCGCCTCCACCTCCGCAAGGCCCGCCTCCTGCGCAAGCGCCTTCAGGCTCTCCATGGTGCAGAACGGGAAGCGCTTGTCTTCGCCAAGGTCGCGTGCCGCAGGATTTAGATCCACCGCTGCCGTCCAGAAGGCCCGCATGAACTCGACGCCGCCGCCCGGATAGTCCCAGACATAGAAGCCGACCACGCCGCTGGGTCGGGCTGCCCTTTTCATTTCGACGACCGCCGCCAACCTGTCCGGCACGAAGTTCAGCATCAGCCCTGAGACCACAACGTCGAAGCTTGCGTCCGGAAATGGAAGTGACTGGGCTTCACCCGTCCGGAACTGAACCCGTGGGTCGGGCACCTTCTCCCGCGCGGCAGACAGAAAGCCCTCCGACGGATCCACGCCGACCAAGCGCTTCGGCTCGCAATGGGCAACGATCGCGTCGGACAACTCGCCCGTTCCGCATCCGACATCCAGCCACTCCAGGCCCGTTCCCGGCTCCACCCATTCCAGAAACCGCGGAGCGATGCGCCGGCTCCAGCGCCCCATGTAATCGTCGTAGCTTCCGCCGGACTGCCATGCATCATGCCGGGACGCCTCGGCCATGTCGCTCACCCAATTCAGGTTGGTCTGAACGAACCATAGGCCGAGTGTCCGCGGAACGAAATACACCCACGGTAGTGGTCACCCTACGCCGGAATCAGGGCTTGCGGTGTACCCCGGGGATATAGGGCAACGGCGCGGCGGTATTACTGCCTTTGGCTTACATGCGCGCCAGCAGCGCCACCAGCTGGTCGGTGGCCTTGCCCCAGCCTTCGTGGAAGCCCATCTCCTCGTGCGCCTTCTTGTCTTCCTCGGTCCAGTGCAGGGCCTTGGCAGTATAGCGCGTGCGCCCGTCCGGCAGCTCCTCCAGCAGCACCACTCCCACCATGAAAGGCTTGCCCGTCGGGATCCAGCCTTCGGTGAAAGCGTCGGTGAAGACGAGCTTTTCGTTTTCCACCACCTCCAGAAAAACGCCCTGGTTGGGAATGACTTCGCCGTCTGGCCCTTCCATTGTATTGTTGCAGCGTCCGCCGGGGCGAACGTCGAGCTCGGCTTCGGTGACCCTCCAGGGCAGCGGGCAGAACCACTCTTTCATCAGCTCCGGCACGGTCCAGGCCTTGAAGATCTTCTCCCGCGGCGCGTCGATCTCGCGCACAAGCTTCAGTTCGTGGCCCGGTGCATTTCTTGTGCTCATTTCCATGATAAATCCTCAAATGCTCGGTTAATACTTCAACTACGTGGCGGGACAGCCGGATCCGACATGCCCGGTGAATTTTTCACGAGAGAAGCGGCTCTTCCTGCAGCCGGTCCAGCTCCTGACGGATATGCGCCGCCTCTGCCGGGGAATGAGCCAGTGCGATGGCCCGACCGAAGGCTTCCCTTGCCCCCGTCGTCTCACCGGTCTGTGCAAGGAGCGCGCCGCGCACGCCGTGATAATAGAAATAGCTGTCCAGTGCTCCTGCGAGGGGCTCCAGCAGCGCCAGAGCCGATGCTGCTCCCTTCGCCTTCGAAACGGCAACGGCGCGGTTGAGCGACACCACCGGCGACGGGTTCAACCGTTCCAGCACCTGGTAAAGCAGGTCGATCTCCGCCCAGTTGGTGTCCTCCGCGGTTTCTGCTCGGGCATGCAGGGCCGCAATCGCCGCCTGTACCTGATAGGGACCCGGCTGCCGGTGCCGGATTGCCTTGTCGAGAACCGCCAGCGCCTCCTCGATCTGCCGCCGATCCCACAGCGAGCGATCCTGGTTTTCCAGCAGCACGACATTGCCCTGCATATCGAAGCGAGCGTTGCGCCGTGCGTGCTGGAGCATCATCAGCGAAAACAGTCCCATGATCTCCGGCTCGCCTGGGAAGATACGCAGAAGGAGCCGTGCGAGCCGGATCGCCTCGTCGCACAAGGAGCCGATATCCGGATTGGCGGTGCCTGCCGAATAGCCCTCGTTGAAGACGAGATAGATCATCGCCATCACCGGCGGCAGACGCTCCGCGCGCTCTGCTGGACCGGGCGTTTCGAAGGGAAGGCCCGCCCGCGCAACGCGGGCCTTGGCACGCGTGATGCGCTGCTCCATGGCAGCTTCGGACACCAAAAAAGCGCGCGCAATCTGCGTCACGCTGATGCCGGACACAATCCTGAGCGCCAGCGCGATCTGCTGCGTCGCGGGGAGGTCAG
>CAYNED010000253.1:0-4236 GCA_964396135.1 uncultured Neorhizobium sp. | reverse complement strand
GCCCTGATCATCGTCAGCGAGGCAAAGCTGCCGGCGATGGGGCGCCTGACCGTGTCGATGATCGTCGTCGACGACGTGTTGGCAGCGCTCGGTCGTCTTGCTCGGGCTGCGCGCGAGCGGTGTGCGGCGCAGATCATCGCCGTCACGGGATCTGTCGGGAAGACCACGACCAAGGAGATGTTGCGCCATGTCTTGGCGCCATCCGGCAAGGTGCATGCCGCCGTGGCGTCCTTCAACAACCATTGGGGCGTGCCGCTCACGCTTGCCCGCATGCCCGCAGAAACGCAGTTCGGCGTCTTCGAGATCGGCATGAACCACGCAGACGAGATCCGCCCGCTGGTCAAGATGGTTCGGCCGCATCTGGCGATCATCACGACGGTCGCCGCCGCTCATCTTGGCCATTTCCGCAGCGTCGAGGAAATCGCTGCAGCCAAGGCGGAGATTTTCGAGGGGGTAGAGCCAGGCGGAGCGGCCATTCTCAACCGCGACAACAAACACTTCTCCTTCCTTGAGGAGCGAGCGCAGGAAGCCGGTATCGAGCGGATCTACAGCTTCGGCCAACATGCAAAGGCTG
Source organism: uncultured Neorhizobium sp. (assembly GCA_964396135.1). Lineage (GTDB taxonomy): Bacteria > Pseudomonadota > Alphaproteobacteria > Rhizobiales > Rhizobiaceae > Neorhizobium. The sequence continues at coordinate 3,662 of CAYNED010000253.1, read as the reverse complement.
ATTTCCGATTGGCCGATTTCGAAGGCGATGGCCGCGGCTCCACCATCTGGGCGACATTGAATGGCGAGACGGTCGAGGTACATATTGGCTCGCCTGGCCGCCATATCGCCGAAAATGCCATGGCTGCACTCGGTGCAAGCCTGCTTGCCGGTGCCGATCTGCAGAAGGCTGCCCAAGCGCTGGCTGACCTTCGGCCGGTGAAGGGGCGAGGGGAGCAGCATAGGCTCGGTATCGGCGAGGGTTTCCTCACGCTGATCGACGAGAGCTACAACGCCAATCCCGCTTCCATGCGCGCGGCGGTCGCACTGTTGGCGGCGACCGAACCGGAGGCTTCTGGCCGACGGATCGCCATACTTGGCGATATGCTCGAGATGGGCGAGTTCTCGGCCAAACTTCACGAAGAACTGGCGGGACCTATTCTTGCCGGGGGAATCGAGCATGTTTGGTTGGCGGGGTCGGAGATGGCGGCCCTGCGCGACGCGCTGCCGGACAGCGTTCAGGTTGAATACCGCGCTACCACGGAGGAATTGATCCCCTATGTCACCCGCTCAGTTCTGCCGGGTGACGTTGTCATGGTGAAGTCCTCGCTCGGCATCGGTTTCGGCAAGATCGTTGCGACCCTTATTGACAATTACCCGGCAGTTTCCCACACGGACCGCCAATCCTAACAAGGCTTCTAGAAAGGCCCACAGATGCTCATCTGGCTAGTGGAACTGGCGGACCAACTGCAATTCTTCAACCTCTTCCGGTACATCACGTTCCGCACCGGTGCTGCATTGTTCACCTCCGCGCTGATCGTCTTCCTGTTCGGACCGCAGATGATCGCGTCGCTGCGGGTGCGGCAAGGCAAGGGCCAGCCGATCCGGGCGGATGGGCCTCAAACACACTTCAAGAAGGCCGGTACGCCCACCATGGGCGGACTAATGATCCTCGCCGGCATCGTTGGCGGATCTCTGCTGTGGGCCGATCTTTCCAACGTCTATGTGGTCGCGACGCTTCTGGTGACCCTCGGCTTCGGGGCAATCGGCTTCTATGACGATTACCTCAAGGTGACGAAGCAGACGGACAAGGGTTTTTCCGGCAAGGCGCGTCTGGGCATCGAGTTCCTGATCGCAGCAATCGCCGTCTTCTTCATGATGAAGGTTGCCCTTGCGACCGGTCAGTCCAGTAATCCGACACTCGGCTCGTCCGTTGCCTTTCCTTTCTTCAAGGACCTGTTCATCAATCTCGGCATCTTCTTCGTGCTGTTCGGCGCGTTTGTGATTGTTGGTGCTGGCAATGCAGTCAACCTGACCGATGGCCTTGACGGTCTTGCCATTGTGCCGGTGATGATTGCGGCAGCATCCTTTGGTGTCATCGCCTACCTCGTCGGCAACGGCGTCTTTTCCAACTACCTGCAGATCAACTTCGTGCCCGGCACAGGAGAACTTGCGGTGATCCTCGGCGCAGTCATTGGCGCAGGTCTCGGGTTCCTCTGGTTCAACGCGCCGCCGGCCGCGATTTTCATGGGTGATACGGGCTCGCTGGCACTCGGGGGGCTGATCGGGTCGGTCGCGGTCGCAACGAAGCATGAGATCGTCATGATCATCATCGGCGGCCTGTTCGTGATGGAAACGCTTTCAGTGATCATCCAGGTGGGTTTCTTCAAGCTCACGGGCCGCCGTGTCTTCCTGATGGCGCCGATCCACCACCATTTCGAAAAACTGGGCTGGACCGAAAGCCAGGTCGTCGTTCGCTTCTGGATCATCGCGGTCGGATTGGCGTTGCTCGGCCTCTCCACCCTGAAGCTGCGTTGACCCGATGATCCCGGTCACCACATTCGCGGGTCAACATGTTGCTCTCTTTGGGCTTGGCGGTTCGGGGCTTGCCACGGCCCAGGCTCTGGTCGCCGGCGGCGCGAAGGTGACCGCCTGGGATGATAATCCCGAAAGCGTCGCAAAGGCGTCGGCCGCCGGCGTGCCGACGGCCGACCTGCATGGAATTGATTGGGGCGCACAGGCGACGTTCGTCTTGTCGCCTGGCGTCCCGCTCACGCATCCCAAGCCGCACTGGACGGTTGATCTCGCACGCAACGCGGGTGTCGAGATCATCGGCGATGTCGAGCTTTTCGTGCGTGAACGCCGAGCCCATGCGCCGGACTGCCCGTTTATCGCGATCACCGGAACCAACGGGAAATCCACCACCACCGCGCTCATCGCGCATATTCTCAGACAAAGCGGCCGCGATACACAGCTGGGCGGCAATATCGGCACCGCGGTGCTGACGCTCGACCCGCCGAAGGCCGAACGCTATTTCGTCGTCGAGTGCTCCTCCTATCAGATCGATCTTGCCCCGACGCTCGATCCCTCCGTTGGTATCCTGCTCAACCTGACGCCTGACCATCTCGACCGCCACGGTACGATGCAGCACTATGCAGAGATCAAGGAGCGGCTGGTCGCCGGAAGCCGGACTGCCATTGTCGGCACTGATGACAGCTTCTCGTCACTGATTGCCGATCGTGTCGAGCGGGCAGGGGTCAAGGTGCGGCGGATCTCGAAACGCAGTCTCGTCGCGGACGGCATCTACGCCGATGGGACCTCCATTCATGAGAGCGGTGGCGGCACCAGCTCTCTCTTCGGTGAGCTTTCCGGGATTGAAACTTTGAAGGGCAGCCACAACGCTCAGAACGCTGCCGCGGCGATTGCGGCTTGTCTTGCCGTCGGCGTCAATGCAGACGAGATCCGTCAGGGGCTGGCGTCCTTTCCCGGGCTCAAGCATCGCATGCAGCCCGTCGGCCGACGTGGTCAGACCGTCTTCGTCAACGATTCCAAGGCAACCAATGCAGATGCAGCAGCACCAGCGCTTTCGAGCTACGAGCGGATCTACTGGATTGCAGGAGGGCTTCCAAAGGAGGGCGGCATCGCAAGCCTCGCACCACTCTTCCCCCGTATTGTAAAGGCTTATCTGATCGGAGAAGCTGCGCCGGCCTTTGCCGCGACGCTGGGAGAGGCCGTGCCTTACGAGATTTCAGGCACTTTGCAGCAGGCAGTTGCCCATGCCGGGGCCGACGCGGCTGCCGATGGACGGGCTGCCGCGGTGTTGCTGTCTCCCGCCTGCGCCAGCTTTGATCAGTACAAGAACTTCGAGGTCCGCGGGGACGCCTTTGTCGGACATGTTGCGGCGCTTGATGGTGTTTCTATGCTGGTCGAGACGAACAAGGAGAGCTGACTATGGTAAGCCGCGCTGACCGTGGGCCGCTGGCGGAGTGGTTCTGGACGATTGACCGCTTCTTTCTGGCCGCGTTCGTCCTCTTGATGGGGATCGGCTTCATGCTGTCCTTCGCCGCCTCGCCGCCGGTTGCTGAACGGCTCGGCCTCGACAGCTTCCACTTCGTCGAGCGACACGCGATCTTCGTGGTTCCTTCGCTGATGGTGATGATCGGCTTGTCATTTCTGACGCCGCGCCAGGTCCGGCGAACCGCAGTGATCCTTCTCGCGGTCTCTTTGTTGATGATGGTCGTGGCGCTGTTTTTCGGCGTTGAAGTGAAGGGCTCGCGGCGTTGGGTTTCAATCGGCAGCTTCTCCATACAGCCGTCGGAATTCATGAAGCCGGCCTTCGTCGTTGTCTGTGCCTGGCTGTTTGCCGAGCATGCGCGTCAGCCGGAAATTCCGGGCAATCTGTTT
>CAYNED010000252.1:0-4237 GCA_964396135.1 uncultured Neorhizobium sp. | reverse complement strand
TCGGTCCTGCAAGTGCCCGGTTCAATGGATGTTGCGGTCGAGTTCACCTCCATGTCGAAGACCTTCTCGATGCCCGGCTGGCGCATGGGCTTTGCCGTTGGCAACGAGCGGCTGATCGCAGCACTGACCCGGGTGAAGTCCTATCTGGATTACGGAGCCTTCACGCCCATTCAGGTAGCGGCAACGCATGCCCTGAACGGTGACGGCTCAGACATTGCCGAGGTTCGCAATATCTACAAGCGCCGCCGCGACGTGATGGTGGAAAGTTTCGGCAAGGCCGGCTTCGAGGTGCCGCCGCCGGCGGCCACCATGTTCGCCTGGGCGAAGATCCCGGAAAAGTTCCGGCATCTGGGGTCGCTCGAGTTCTCGAAGCTTCTCGTTGAGAAGGCCGACGTGGCCGTCGCACCGGGGATCGGCTTTGGCGAAATGGGAGACGACTATGTGCGTCTTGCCCTCGTGGAGAACGAGCACCGAATCCGTCAGGCGGCGCGCAATATTAAGAAGTTCTTCTCCACGGCGGACGAAACCATGCACAACGTGATTTCGCTCAACACACGCCGCTAGTCTCGGCGGCCGGTTCACGGCCGCCCTTCCACAAGTCCAGGAAGAATATCATGGCAGATGCCCTCAAAGTCGGTATTGCGGGTCTTGGTACCGTTGGTGCGTCACTGGTCCGGATCATCACGCAACGGGCAAGCGAGCTTGCCGTCACCTGCGGGCGAGCCATCGAGATCACCGCCGTCAGCGCCAGGGACCGGTCACGCGATCGGGGGGTCAAGCTCGCGCCCTTTGCCTGGTACGAATCGCCTGAAGTGATGGCGGCCGAGGCCGACATCGACGTCCTCGTAGAACTGATCGGCGGCGCCGAAGGTGCCGCTGACCGAGCAGTTCGCGCAGCGCTGGGGCGCGGCCTTCATGTGGTGACGGCGAACAAGGCGCTACTGGCAAGACATGGCGTCGAGTTGGCCGCTCTTGCCGAGGAAAAGGGCGTTCTTCTGAACTTCGAAGCTGCGGTTGCCGGAGGCATTCCGGTCATCAAGGCGCTGCGGGAATCGTTGACCGGCAATAAGGTCTCTCGCGTCTATGGCATCATGAACGGCACCTGCAACTACATCCTGACGCGGATGGAGAAGGAAGGGCTGAGCTTCGAGGATTGCCTGAAGGAAGCACAGCGGCTCGGTTACGCGGAAGCTGATCCCACCTTCGACATCGAAGGCAACGACACAGCCCACAAGCTGGCGATCCTCACCACGCTTGCCTTCGGCACGAAGATTGCGGCCGACCAGATCTATCTCGAAGGCATCAGCAACATCTCGATCCAAGACATCGAGGCAGCGGCCGATCTCGGTTACCGGATCAAGCTGCTGGGGGTCGCGCAGAAGACCGAGACCGGCATAGAGCAGCGCGTTCATCCCACGATGGTGCCGCGTGATTCGGTGATCGCTCAGGTGGACGGCGTGACCAATGCTGTGGCGATCGAGTCCGATATCCTGGGCGAACTGCTGATGGTGGGCCCGGGTGCCGGCGGCGACGCAACCGCTTCCGCGGTCCTTGGCGATATTGCCGACATCGCCAAGAGCCGCCCGGGAGAACAGAGGGTGCCGGTGCTCGGTACACCCGCCCGGGCGTTGTCTCCCTATCTGCGGGCGCGGATGCGAAGCCATGAGGGCGGCTATTTCATCCGGCTTACGGTGGCTGATCGGGCCGGGGTGTTTGCCAGCGTCGCGAGTCGTATGGCCGAAAACAACATTTCGCTGGAGTCGATCGTGCAACGCGCCAGCGCGCCGTCGCATGCAAATGACTCCAAGACGATCATCCTTGTCACGCATGCGACCACCGAAGAGTCGGTTCGCAATGCAGTCACAGCGATCAAGGCAGAGACCTATCTGGTGGGCGAGCCGCAGGTCATTCGCATCGAACGCCCCAAGGCGCTTTGAGCTCGCAACGATAGTGTGATCCGGTTGGCGGATGAACAGTTCGAGCCCCATCTTGATGTCATCGACGCGACGCTTCAGACGTTGCTCCCGGGTTCAGCATCCGGAACGAAAGTGATTCCGTTTCTCTCGGCGATCGTCTACTAAGACGTATGACGCTCAGGCACCTTTCCACGATCCCCTCGACCGAAACGCAGGTCGACCCCGTGCCGCGCGCATTCCTGAATGTCGAGCGCTCCGTTTGCAGCCAGCGATGGGTCTCTCGCCTTGATCAGGCGGCCCAGAACCGGGCCCTTGCCATGTCTCAGGTGCATGGGCTGCCCGATCTCGTTGCCCGCGTTCTTGCCGGGCGCGGTGTGGAGCTAGACAACGCACTGGCATTCCTCGACCCGACGATCCGGGCGCTGATGCCCGAGCCTTATACGCTCACGGATTGCGAGAAGGCGGCGGAGCGACTTTGCCTGGCGGTAAAGCGGGGTGAGAGAGTTGCCATATTCGGCGATTACGATGTCGACGGCGCCTCTTCGTCGGCTCTTCTGTTTCGCTTTCTACGCCACTTTGGCATTGAGGCCGAGATCTATATTCCCGACCGGATCTTCGAGGGCTATGGCCCAAATCCGGCGGCCATTCGGCAACTGATCGCCAACGGCGCCAAACTGATTGTCACCGTCGACTGTGGATCGACCAGCCATGAGGCTCTGGAGGCAGCACGGGACGAGGGTTGCGATCTCGTGGTGATCGACCATCACCAACTCGGCCACGCTCTTCCGCCCTGCCACGCCTTGGTCAATCCGAACCGAGAGGATGATTTGTCAGGGCAAGGGCATCTTTGCGCCGCCGGGGTGGTCTTCATGGTGCTTGTGGCAACGGCGAGGATGCTACGTGAGCGCGGGGATGCCCGCGCACGGTCACTTGATCTTCTCGGGTGGCTGGACCTCGTGGCATTGGCCACTGTTTGCGACGTGGTTCCGCTCAAGGGGCTCAATCGCGCCTTTGTGGTGAAGGGGCTCATTGCCGCTCGCCATATGAACAATGCCGGCCTGGCCGCCTTGTTCAGGAAGGCCGGGCTCGGCGGGCCGGCGACACCTTATCATTTGGGCTTTCTCGTCGGCCCCCGCATCAACGCCGGGGGGCGGATCAGCGATGCCGCACTTGGCAGCCGGTTGCTGACGCTTGACGAACCCGCCGCCGCCGAAGAGATCGCGGCGCGTCTTGATGAACTCAATCGTGAACGCCAGGCGATGGAGCAGGCCATGCTTGCCGAAGCGGAAGCGGAAGTCATGGCCGAATATGGTGATGGAGAAGGAGCGAGCGTGCTGGTGACGGCACGGGAGAACTGGCATCCTGGCATCGTTGGTCTTCTCGCTGCCCGCTTGAAGGAGAAGTTCAAGCGGCCCGCTTTCGCCATCGCATTCGACCCATCCGGAAAAGGAACCGGCTCGGGACGCTCAATCAACGGCTTCGACATGGGCAAGATGGTGCGAGCAGCCGTTGACGAGGGCCTGCTTCTCAAGGGCGGCGGGCATGCCATGGCAGCCGGCCTGACTGTTGAGAAGAGCAAGCTCGGGCGCCTGCGTGCCTTCTTCGAAGAAGCTGCCGGTGAGGTGGTTCCAAAGCTTGTCGCGAACCATGTGCTGAAGATAGACGGCGCGCTGTCTGCGTCCGGCGCGACGCTGGAGCTTGTTGACCAGCTGGAGCAAGCCGGGCCGTATGGCTCCGGCCACGCGCAGCCAATCTTCGCCATGCCTGCACACCGTGTGAAAGATGTGCGTCTCGTTGGTACGTCGCATGTAAAGGTGGTATTGCAGGCGGCTGACGGCGCCTGCGTCGATGGCATTGCCTTTCGCGCCGCCGAGACACCGCTCGGGAACCTGCTTCTCAACTCTCGTGGCGGCCAGCTGCATGTTGCAGGATGCCTGAGTGCCGATCAGTGGCAGGGCAACCGCCGGATTCAGCTGCGCATTCTGGATGCCGCACCGGCCAACTAAACTGCAGTGTCATGAGATGAAGTGGCACGCCCTAGGGGAGTCGAACCCCTCTTTCCAGAATGAAAATCTGGCGTCCTAACCGATAGACGAAGGGCGCGTGCGTTGTGGCGCCCTTATAGTCAGGGTGCAGATTCACCGCAAGCATGAAATCACATTTTCCTGGCCAAAACGACGCGAATTCTGCGATGGCGGAACTGGAACGCGAAGGCGTATGACGGCTCAGAAAAAGCCGATCATCGTCAATGACTTGCGGTGAGGTGGGTGGCACGCCCTAGGGGAGTCGAACCCCTCTTTCCAGAATGAAAATCTGGCGTC
>CAYNED010000251.1:0-4249 GCA_964396135.1 uncultured Neorhizobium sp. | reverse complement strand
TGCCGCTGATCGACATGCCGGAATTTGCCGGGGAACTGCTGGAGGAGTTCGAGACACGCCGAACCGCGCGGGTCAACACACCGGTCATCCAGCCGGCTGAGCCCTTCCTCGACATGGCTGGCGAGGACCTGCGCCGCCGCATCTTCCTGACGGAAAGCGAGACCGGCGCCAGCCTCTGCTTGCGGCCGGAATTCACCATCCCCGTCTGCCTGCGCCATATCGAGACCGCGACCGGCACGCCGAAGCGCTATTCCTATCTTGGAGAGGTCTTCCGTCAGCGCCGCGAAGGCTCTCATGAGTTCTACCAGGCCGGGATCGAAGATCTCGGCGAAACCGACATCGCCAGCGCCGACGCCCGGGCAATTGCCGACGCGGTCGGCATCCTCTCCCGCCTGCTACCCCGCCGTATCCTGACGCTCACCCTCGGTGATCAGGCCGTCTTCGAAGCCGTCGTAAAGGCGCTTGGCCTGCCGCTCGGCTGGCAGAAGCGGCTGATTCAGGCCTTCGGCGACATGGCGCATCTCGAGGCGCTTCTGGAGCGGCTTGCACGGCCGCAGCCGGTTACGGGACTTCATTCGGAAATCGCCGATCTCGTCACTACAGGCAGCGAGGACGAACTGGTCGCCCGGATCGATCGGACCATGCAGGAAACCGGCTATTCCACCAATGCCAGCCGCTCGCCCACCGAGATTGCCCGGCGGCTCAAGGAAAAGCTGACGCTTGCGGAGACAAAGCTCGACGGCAGCGCGCTTCTACTCTTGCGTGAATTCCTGACGCTGCGGCTGCCTTTGTCCGAGGCATCTGCTGCGCTTGCGGGTTTTGCCGATGCCGCGGGCCTGAAGCTCGGCTCGGCCATTGCCCAGTTCGATGCACGGCTTGCGGCGCTCTCCAATATCGGGGTTGATCTCTCGTCCATGACCTATCGCGCCGCCTTCGGTCGACCGCTGGACTATTACACAGGCCTGGTTTTTGAGGTGACGGAAGCGGAAGCATCGGCAGTTCTGGCCGGCGGCGGCCGGTTTGACAGGCTGATGACGCTGCTTGGCGCGACCGATCATATCCCGGCCGTGGGCTTCTCGCTGTGGCTCGACCGGATCGAAACGGCGAGGGCAGCGCGATGAAGACCCTCACGCTTGCATTGCCCTCCAAGGGACGCATCAAGGAAGATACTGCAGCCATCTTCGCACGCGCCGGTTTGACGATATCCGCCATCGGCAATGACCGGTCCTATCGCGGCCGGGTAGACGGAATGGACGGAGTAGAAGTCGCCTATCTTTCCGCATCCGAAATCGCGCGCGAGCTTGCCGCTGGCGCTGTCGATTTCGGCGTGACTGGGGAGGATCTGGTGCGCGAAGGCATGTCGGACGTGGACGACAAGGTGGAATTCTGCGCCCGCCTCGGCTTCGGCCAGGCCGATGTCGTCGTCGCGGTTCCGGAAATCTGGCTGGATGTGGAGACGATGGCGGATCTCGGCGACGTTGCCGCGGATTTCCGCTCCCGCCACGGCCGACGCCTGGCAATTGCCACGAAATACTGGCGCCTGACGCAGCAGTTCTTCTCGCGCCAGCACGGCATCCAGCTCTACCGCATCGTCGAAAGCCTCGGAGCCACCGAAGGCGCACCGGCCGCGGGGCAGGCTGACATCATCGTCGACATCACTTCGACCGGCTCGACACTGAAGGCCAATCATCTGAAGATCCTGAGCGATGGTGTGATCCTGAAGAGCCAGGCCTGCCTCGTGCGCGCCAGGAAGTCGGAACATGATGCGGATCTCCGGGTGGCACAGCTCGTCGCAGCGGTGCGTGCCGTGACGGACGGTGCGGGTGGCTGAAGACGAGAACATCATCGCTCTTTATGAGCGACACGCGCAGGCCTTTGACGAACTGCGCGGCAAGAACCTGTTCGAAAAGCCGTGGCTCGACCGCTTCACATCCTTGCTGCCGGCTGGCGGCACGGTTCTCGACCTCGGCTGCGGGTCGGGCGAGCCGATCGCCGCTGACCTTGCCTCGCGCGGATTTCGCCTGACGGGTGTCGATAGCTCGAAGAGCATGATCGAGCTGTGCCGTCAGCGCTTGCCCGCGCACCAGTGGATCGTCCGCGATATGCGTAAGCTGCCGCCCGGTCGGACCTTCAACGGCATCATCGCCTGGCACAGCTTCTTTCACCTGAATCCGGATGACCAAACCGCGATGTTTCCGATCTTCGGCTACTTGGCGGCACCGGGCGCAGCGCTGATGTTCACGGCCGGCCATTTTGCCGGCGTCGCCATGGGCGAGTTTGGCGGCGAACCGCTTTACCACGCCAGCCTCGACCGCAAAGACTATGCGCAACTATTGGAAGAGAGCGGGTTCCGTGTCGTCCAACAGATGGACCAGGATCCGGACTGCGGTGGCGCAACCGTCTGGTTGGCGCAACGCCGCGCCTAGCAATGAAAAGGGCGCCGGACCTGTCTGGTCCAGCGCCTCGTCCTGGGAGGGACTTAGGTCGAGCTTATGCGGCGACCGCGACGGAACCGCCAACTCGGCGGGCGTCCAGCGAGTAGGCGCCGGCACCAGCCGCGGCAAGCGCCAGGAAGCCGCCGGCAATCGTCAGGTTCTTCATCATCATCAGGCCGTTGAACATGGTCAGCATGCCGTTGGCGGCTGCCGGGAAGTCAGGCACGTTGATGGCGCCGGAATGGAAGACCAGTCCGGTGAAGACGGTGAAGAGAGCAAGCAGGATCGCCGAGATGCGGGTCCGGAAGCCGACCAGCACGAAGAGTCCTGCGACCAGTTCGAAGACACCGGCAAGATAGGCAAGCGCGGTCGCAGCCGGGAAGCCAGCGCCGGCGATCATACCGGCAGTGCCTGCAGGATCGAGCAGCTTCGGGTAGCCCGACATAATGAACATGGCCGAGAGCAGGATACGGGCGGCCAGAAGCAGAAGATGATTTGTAGTGGTGTTGGTCATGGGAGGTCTCCAGACAAAGGTGTTGATGTTGAGGGGCATCGAATTCTGGAGACAGATGTGCCCTATTTCCCTTTTGCAGGAAAGATGAACAACAGAAGACGCATTGTCTTAGACAAGTGAACGACGACGGGACAGTCACTGAAATCCAGAACGAAAAAAGGGCGGTCCGAGGACCGCCCTTTCCGTAAACACTGAACCGGATAGCTCAGATGTCAGACCTAAAGGTCTTACATCATGTCCATGCCGCCCATGCCGCCCATGCCGCCCGGCATGCCGCCAGCGGAGTCCTTCTTCGGCAGCTCGGCAATCATGGCTTCCGTCGTGATCAGCAGCGAAGCAACCGAAGCAGCGTTCTGCAGAGCCGTGCGGACAACCTTGACCGGATCAACGATACCCATGGCGATCATGTCGCCGTATTCCGACGTCTGGGCGTTGTAGCCGAAGTTGTCGGTGTCGCTCTCGAGGATCTTGCCAACAACGATCGAAGCTTCGTCACCGGCATTGGTGGCGATCTGGCGAACCAGCGACTGCAGCGCCTTGCGGACGATGTTGATGCCCGCTTCCTGGTCGTCGTTTGCACCCTTGGACGTGATCTTGACCGAGGAACGAAGAAGAGCAGTACCGCCGCCTGGGACGATGCCTTCCTGAACGGCAGCGCGCGTCGCGTTCAGGGCGTCGTCGACGCGGTCCTTCTTTTCCTTGACTTCGATTTCCGTGGAGCCACCGACGCGGATCACGGCAACGCCACCGGCGAGCTTGGCAAGACGCTCCTGCAGCTTCTCGCGGTCGTAGTCCGAAGTGGTTTCTTCGATCTGCGCCTTGATCTGGCCAACGCGACCTTCGATGTCCGACTTCTGGCCGGCACCGTCAACGATCGTGGTGTTTTCCTTGGTGATCGAAACCTTCTTCGAACGGCCGAGCATGTCGAGCGTTACGTTTTCCAGCTTGATGCCGAGGTCTTCGGAGATCACCGTGCCGCCCGTGAGGATGGCGATGTCTTCCAGCATGGCCTTGCGGCGATCGCCGAAGCCAGGAGCCTTGACGGCAGCGATCTTCAGGCCGCCACGCAGCTTGTTGACGACGAGCGTTGCAAGAGCTTCGCCTTCGACGTCTTCAGCGATGATGACGAGTGGCTTGCCGGTCTGAACCACAGCTTCGAGAACCGGAAGCATGGCCTGCAGGTTGGAAAGCTTCTTCTCATGAAGGAGAATGTAGGCGTCTTCCAGGTCAGCAACCATCTTTTCAGGGTTGGTGACGAAGTAAGGCGACAGGTAGCCGCGGTCGAACTGCATGCCTTCGA
>CAYNED010000250.1:0-4256 GCA_964396135.1 uncultured Neorhizobium sp. | reverse complement strand
TCCTTGAGCCGCTCGGCTTCGGCGATCCATCCCGGGAGGCTGCCATCCAGCGAAGGTACCCGGTCGACAAATAGAAGGTCGGCCGGAAAGAGCGTGCCGGTGGATGTGTCGAACATCGACAGATCGCAATCCGTATGGGCAGTCTTGTGTGCGACGATGCGGACCAGACGATCGCCCAGATCAAGTTCCGCGGCGTCGACGACTTCCCGCGTGGGATGCACGATGGTTCCCGCATCTTCCGATCCAAGCAGATCGACAAGGCGCTGCTGGTAGAAACTTCCCCGAGCATCAAGAGCCGACCGCAGGGAGCGGTGTCCGATAAATTCCGGCTGGTCTTCGATGAAGGCTGAAGCGCCGAAACAATGGTCGGGATGCACATGGCTCATCACCACGTGCCTGATCGGCTTGCTCGTGCGCTGCGTTATCTGCGCGCGAAGCCACCTGCCGTCTGCCGCACTGCCGCCGGGGTCGGTCACCAGAACGCTGTCGCGCCCGATGATGAAGCCGATGTTGGAAATACCGCCCTTGTTCGCCGAGGACGTTTCCTCGTGCGGCGCTTCGCGGATGAAGAGACCGTTTCCAAGATCCTGCAAGGACGAGGACTGGGCTGCGTAGCCTCCGGTCGGTAGGCAACAGAGACAGAAACCAAGCGCAAGGGCTTCGCGCCGCGTGAAGTTCACGTCCCTGGCGGCGTGTCGGGTATGGCCGGCACTTCTGTGCTTGTTTCCTGACATGTCGGATACTACCACCGCTTCCGCCAATCCGAAAGTCTCGGCAGCGGCAAGCGGTTAGGGTTAAGGTCAAGGGCCGCGTGCCTGCGGTGTCTCGCTCGCCGACCTTCTACTCACGTCACCATCTCGGCGGCGTCCACCCGGCGCAACTTGAAGAAATACCGCCGGGGATCGTCCTTCACGATATTCATTCCTGCCACCTCCACATCATTGATCCTGCGGAAGTGGTCGACGATCGGCTGGCGGTCGTAGACCATTGCAGTGCTCTCCGTTCCCTCCCACGTTCGCAACTCCAGCCTTGCCGTTCGGCCTTTGGCGCTCAGGACCTTGTGAAGGTGTCCCAACAGATTCCTAGCGACGCGCGTCCGGCCGAACGGCGCGAGCGTGGTGGCGAGCCGAATAGGGAACCAACGGGGATCCAAGGCAACGAGACGGCGCTCACCGGACTGGAAGAGGAGGGCGTCCGCCCGCAAATCCGAATGGAAACGCTTGCCAAACCACTGCATGTTCTCCAGTACCCCGTCGAGCGGGTGCCCGGAGGGTATGCCGACGCCTTTCCAAAGGCCGACCATCTCGGCGGGCAAGACCGGCGGTAGGGAGCGGTACCAGCTCAATGTTGTGTTCGCCATTTCTGCGTTCACCGTCAAAGCGTTTGTCGTGTTCTTCTGAAAAATCCGCGCGGACATACGAAGTTCCAGCGGGTGCCCACCTGCTTCACGGTCGGGGCATCTGCCTTCTTAGCGTGATGACCGTGAGCTCAGACGGGCGGCCCAGGCGCAGCGCAAAGCCCGGCCACAGGCCGGTGCCGTTGTTGACGTAGAGATGCATTCCACCGACCTCATAAAGCCCGGAGACGAAGCCGTTGTTGGCGCGCGCGACGAGCAGGTCCAGGCCTCTCACCATTCCCCCATGGGTGTGCCCGGAGAGCTGTAGCGCAACACCCGCCTTGGCGGCGGTCGGCGCCATGCGCGGCTGGTGGTCGAGAAGGATGATCGGCGCTCCCTGCGGCGCGCGCTCCAGCGCAGCGCCGAGATCGGGGAGGGGAAAGCCCCGGCCATTGGCGGCACGGTCAGTCACGCCGGCAAAGACGAGCCTGGCTTCACCACGAGAGATGACCGTGTGGCGGTTCTCGAGCATCTCCATGCCCAATGCCCGATCCTCTCGCATCCAGTCGTCATAGCCGAAGAAGTATTCGTGGTTGCCGGGAATGCCCAGGATGCCGTCACGCGCCCGCAGGTTTGCAAGGGGTGCGACGTCTGTCCGACGGAGATCGACATTCCCGTCGATGAGATCGCCGGTGAAGACAATGAGATCGACATCAAGGGAATTGGAACGGTCAACGACGCTTTGCACCCAAGATCTCGGGAAGAGGCGGCTGATGTGGAGATCGGTCAACTGCAGGAGCCTGTAGCCTTCGAACTCTACCGGCAGGTCGGCAACTGAGATCTCCACGTTCTTCACCGGCGGCACGCGGATTGCCTGAGCCACTCCGAAAGCGGCAAGACCGAGTGCGACAGCGCCCATTGCATAGCGCAGCTCCGGTGCAATGACCGGGAAGCGGCCGTTGGCAAACATGATGAGCAAGGAAAGCGCGTCGAGGGCAAGCTGGAAGACCGCGAGCAGGACCATTGTGCCGAAAAGCAGCGTGAAGAGAATGATGAGCGGCCGCGGATACTCCGGCGCAAATACCGACCCTGAGGAAAGGCGGTTGATCAGCAGATGTTGCGACGCCACGAGCAGGAGTGCGGCAACCACGATCTTGATGGGGATATGCCAGGGCAGCGGTAGGAGGAAGCGAAGGACGACGACGAGCCAGGGCAGGCCTAGGATGAAATGAAACATCGGAAATGGCGGACTTTCTTGCGCGAGTGGTCGTCGAAGATGGCGATCCGAGAACCCTCCTGCAAGCGGAGACCGCGGCCCTGCGGCATCTGCCACCCGCTGGGGAAAGACTTGGGCTAAACGGAGCCGAACCGGAGGGCCGGCCGATCGACTTGCCAAAGAGCAGCATGTTTGATCGTTATGTCGCCATCGCGATTTCTCTTCCGAGTCCTTCATGCTGAAAGACCTCTCACCGCAGAGCTTCTTCATGGGCTGCCTGACAGCTTTTGTCGGCTTTGCCAGCTCATTTGCCGTGGTGCTGCAGGGCCTGAAGGCGGTCGGCGCCACAGATTATCAGGCAGCGTCGGGACTGATGGCGCTGTCGGTCTCCATGGGGCTGTGCGCAATTGTGCTGAGCGCGTGGACGCGCTTGCCTGTCTCCATCGCATGGTCGACGCCAGGTGCAGCGCTCCTTGTCTCATCGGGTACGGTGGAGGGCGGCTTTCCAGCTGCGGTCGGCGCCTTTCTGATCTGTGGCATTCTGCTTGTCATTGCCGGTCTTTTTCGCCCCCTCGGCAAAGCCGTTGCCGCCATTCCCGCCCCGCTTGCCAATGCCATGCTGTCGGGCGTCATTCTCGGCCTCTGCTTTGCTCCATTCAAGGCGATCGCTTTCGATCCGATGCTGGGGATGCCGATCCTCGTGGCATGGGCGGTGATGCTGATGGTGAAGCGGCTCTTTGCCGTGCCGGCCGCCCTGCTGGCCTTCGTTCTTGTGATGATGCTGGGGGTGGATCTGCCGGAAGGAGCGTTCTCGGCCTGGAGCAGTTCGCTTGCGCCGCCCTTGGAACTGGTTTTTCCCGTCTTCACTCTGCCGGCGCTGGTTTCGATTGCTCTCCCGCTCTTCATTGTCACGATGGCGTCGCAGAACATCCCGGGCATTGCTGTGCTGAAGGTCAATCAGTTCGATCCCCAGCCCGGCCCGCTTTTTGCCACGACCGGCCTCTTCTCGCTCTTCTCTGCACCCTTTGGCGGACATGCGGTCAATCTTGCGGCGATCACTGCTGCAATGTGCGCTGGCGAGGATGCCCATCGTGATCCCGCCAGGCGCTATTGGGCGGCGATCATCGGCGGCGTCGGCTACGTCGTGCTGGGGCTGTTGGCCGGCGCCGTCACCGCCTTTGTCTCGCTCGCGCCGCCGGTGCTGATTCAGGCCGTGGCGGGGCTTGCGCTGATCGGCGCCTTTTCCGGATCTGCGGTCGCGGCGTTCAAGGAGCCGGAGACGCGGGAGGCGGCGGCGGTCACCTTTCTCATTACCGCGTCCGGCGTGTCGTTCGCGGGGATCTCGGGCGCCTTCTGGGGACTCGTCGCCGGCGGCCTGATGATGGGGCTGCAGCGTCTCGTGGCGCGTCCGCGTCCGTGACAGCGTACCGGAAGCGGGCGATCCGCCTTGTCAGCGGCATCGTCAGCGGGTATAGCTGAGCCATGACCATGACAGGCGCGATCATGTCCGACCGTTCGACCGCCCGCCGCTTCGCGGCCGGGGCGACGGTTTTCGCGCCTCTCTCGCTTCTTAGCCTCGACCTTACGCGCGGTTGCCGGGTCCGTTGAGGAGCGCCCGGCGGCCGAGAAGCCTGCCGGCGTAAGAGCTCCTCTCATCATCACCATACCTAAGTTCCAAAGGCCGTGGGCCTGCGCCTGCAACGC
>CAYNED010000249.1:0-4281 GCA_964396135.1 uncultured Neorhizobium sp. | reverse complement strand
GGGAGACATTGGCGGCGCGTAACTTTTTCCCGGCCTATCGAACTCCCTGACGCTCTTCTCGCTCACGAGCGGCATGCTCAAGCTCGCTGTGCCTTCCTCGTCACCGTGATAGGTGTCGTAGTCTTGCCAAGCGGACGGCCGGGTGACGTGGCAGCCGGGCCTTGCAGAGCAACCGTCCTAATCTGCAACTGCCTTCGAGCTTGAGGTATGTCAGGCAGCACGAGACGAAAAGCCCGGTGCCGCCTCGAGCGCTGGCCCTCCGAGGTTGCACAATGCAAGGTTCACAGCAGAGACTTAGATTGCACGTTGCTATCAATGCGACGTCGCTTGCACCCGGAGGCGGACTGACGGGATTGCTCGGGTATCTCCGCGCCTGGAGGTCGATCGAAGCTGAACTACAACTGACGCTTCTCGCATCTCGGAGTGCCGTCGTGCACTCAGTGCAGTCACTTCATCCAGAAGTGCGCGTTCTGCCGTTCGCCGTCGATGTCCCTCCTGCTCAGCGGTTCGCTCATCAGCAGCTACGCTTGGGACGAACGTTGACCGATACTGGGGCACACGTCGTGATGACGACGAACTTCTTGGTGCCAAACTGCACCGTGCCACAACTCGTCCATCATAGAAATCTAAACCACTTCCTTCACCCTAGTCCAGTTGCTCGTCTGCGCAGAGGTAACATAGGCGACTTCCTACGAGACACTCTTGCGCATCAAGCGGTTCGAGGTGCCGCTGCAAACGTGTATGTCTCGCAGTATCTGAGGGCACGGGCGGAGGAGCTCGTTCCCGAGTCTGTTTCGCGCAACTACGTCGTCCCCAACGGATTAGATGATGAGGTGATAAGGACCGCTCGCTCCCTTACGTGTTCCGGGAGAGAGGCGGGAAGAGTTCTTTCCATTACGAGTATCGGCAAGCATAAGGACAACCCGACGCTGATTCGTACGCTTCACGCTTTGACGCAACGGGCGCCAACGACGCCGTGGCAGTTGGTCGTCGCAGGCGGTGGGCCGTGGGACGAGCTCGTTCACCTGGCAAGGGCGTTGGGCGTAGAACAGCGCGTAAGCTTTCCGGGCTTCCTTTCGCCCGACGCGTTAGATGCGGAGTACAAACGCGCATTTTGCGCCCTCTTCGCAAGCAAAGTAGAAAGCTTCGGAAATGGACCGTTGGAAGCGATGGCGCGCAGGTGTGCAGTTGTTGCTGCCCGCTCGACTGCTATGCCTGAAGTGATCGGTGACGCTGGACTTTTGGTCGAACCTGGAGCTCACGATGCCTTCGCGGATGCAATCCTTTCCCTAACGGAGCAGAACGTCCGGGCTCTTGCGGAGAAGGGCCTGCGGCAGATTGAGAGGTTCAACTGGAACACATCCGCAGCACGGATCTATGAGCTATTAGCTTCCGTTGCGTCCGGGGCGCGGCGGTGGACGCGCTGATTGCGGCTCGGCCGTCGAGCAAATGGACTAACTTGTGGAGATGAGCACGACGCCCGCAGTGACGATAGTGGTCCGAGGAGTCCCACCAGGCACCGTTCTGGCCTGGGGCTACTCTGGGGTACGCCGGTTGGTCACCGACGCGCGTGCAGTCGAGACGGTACGCTTTGCAACTGGAACCAATCCAGAACTCACCAAATAGCTGAGCCCATTTCGTTGCCAATACCAGTAAGCGCGGCGGGCTCGATAATAGAGCCACTTCAGCTTTGCCCCTCGCTCAAACCGTCCCGTGTTCCAACGTTTTGCGATAGCTATTTGCTCTGCGATGGTGGTGGCATCTACGCCTTGAGTCTTTTGGAGTGGATGCCGTCTGAAGGCCGCCAGTAGATCATCGATTCTCAGAAACGCAGCTTCACCCTCCACCAGACCGAAGCGTAGGAGCATTTCATAGTCCATGTTTCTGTGAAGGTGCTCATCGAACTGGCCAAAGCGTGCATGGACGTCACGCCGCCAGAACGTAGCTTGCGCGTTCAGAAAAAATCCTTCGTACACGAGCTGCCCTATACGATAGTCAAACGCAGGATAACGCTTGATGAGTCGATCATCCGCATCGATGGTCGCATAGTCGCCGAAAACTACGCTTTTGTCCGGCCGTCGCGCGAATGCCTCGACGACTCGAGAGAACGCGCCGGGAAAGTAGATGTCATCAGCGTTCTGCCACGCGAATATGTCGCCCGTAGCCTTGGCGAACCCCTTGTTTAAGGCGTGCGACTGCCCTCGATCGGGTGTAGATTCCCAATATGCCAGGGCGTGTGTGTACTTCTCTAGGAGCTTTACCGTGCCATCCGTCGAGGCTCCGTCAATAACGATCACCTCGTGATTGGGATAGTCTTGGTCGAAAATGCTGCGTAGTGTCCGTTCGAGAAACTCGCATTGATTGTACGAGGGAATGACGACTGAAATACGCGGTCCTGTTCTGGCTGAACGCATAAGGTTGCGCCGATCTGTGCGTTGACTCTGATGGTAGACTGGCTCGCACGATGCTGAGGCGGAGACGTAGAAAGCATGCATTGTGACTAAACCGAACGACCGCAAATCCTGGCGCCAGCGGAGGCTGTTGCCACTTTGAAATCATCCGCTTTCGTGGGCTGCTTATTCATGCCGCCACCTTCGCGACGTTTGCTCTGAGTTCGAACTCGTTTGGGCTGAGATAACCCAGTGTCGAATGACGACGCTGGGGATTGTAGAAGTTGTTGATGTAGTCTGCAATGGCAATACTCGCCGTCAACTGAGAGGGGTACCAGTCGTGGTCAAGGTGTTCACCTTTGAGAAACGCGAAGAAGGCCTCTGCTACAGCGTTGTCCCAGCAATCGCCGGTGCGGCTCCTGCTCGCCGCCATCCCAAGAGTGCGCAACCGCTTTGTGTGTAGTCGTCCCTCCGCTTCTAAAATGTCGCGCTCTTCCTTGAGACGTCCGTTCTCCCGTCGGAGCAGACCAGCTTCTCCCGCTCTTCGCTCGTCAAAGCACCCGGTGGTCCTTTGCCAGCATCGACTTCGGCTTGGCTCACCCCACGCCTGACGGCTGTTTCACCAAGTTAAAGTCCAACCAGACGGAGCGAGCGCTCTCCAGTCAGCCTGCCTTGGCCCTGAATTCCGGACTGGATACCCTGTGCTTTCTTCTCCTTTTCAGGAATCTCTCCGCGCACTATTTCGCGTTTCGGGGTGTCCACGAAAGTGGTCAACTTCACTTTACGGTGGGCCGACCTTGCCGTGCATAGACCATGTCAAAGGTGCTTGTGAACGAGCTACGGCTGTCAGCATCCTTGCGCGGCGGCAGGTTCAGTGTGTACTTGAATTTGGCTTCGTTGTGAAGACCCACGCGGTGGTGGGCGGACCATACGACGCACACTGAACAGCTGGCTCAAAGACACCCAATAAAGATGAACTTTGTATTTTGGCAAGTGCATGTTGGTCAGCACATGTCAGGGATTGCAGAAGCATTGGTTCGTCAGGGCCATGATGTCAGCTGCGTAGCCCAAGGCGTACTTTCCGATGCGCGAGCCAAACAAGGTTGGGTTAGGCCGCAACTCGCGGGTGTGCGGGTGAATCTCTGTTCGAGTTCGCAAGATATCCCCGGCCTTGTGGCCTCGGCTCCGGAGAACGCCCTACACATCTGCCAAGGGATCCGCAACAACGGCCTGGTTGCCGTGGCTCAGCGCGCCCTCGCCGAGCACCGGCGCCGGCAGTGGGTCATCATGGAGGCGGTCGACGACAACAACGGGTTCGGCTGGCTAAAGAGGCTGGAGTACCGACGCCGATTTCTCCTGGCCCGGCGCAATGTCGACGCTGTGCTGGCTATTGGTAGACGAACTGGCAGCTGGCTCGAGGCGGTGGGCGTGTCTGCTGAGAAAGTGTTTCCTTTTGCCTATTTCTTACCTCCCTATGTCAATGAACTGCCCGCAGGTGCAGCGCCAGCGCCCGCGTTCCGATTCATTATGGTCGGACAGGTCGTTAGCCTAAAGCGAGTTGACCTTTTGCTTGATGCCCTCGCGCGACTAGAGCACAGGCTGGCGTGGGAACTAGTGGTTGTGGGTTCGGGCCCATTGGAAGGCAGTCTTCGCGCCAAAGCACAACGAGAGCTGGGTGACCGAGTCGCCTGGACAGGAAAGCTTCCGCATGGGGACGTGGTCCGGCGAATCGCGACGTCCGACTGCCTCGTGTTACCGAGTAGACACGACGGCTGGGGAGCTGTTGTTTCAGAGGCACTAATGCTGGGGGTTCCTGTCGTCTGCAGTGACCATTGCGGTTCATCGGTAGCCGTTGAGGCGAGTGGCGAAGGAGGCGTTTTCCGAAGTGGCG
>CAYNED010000248.1:0-4323 GCA_964396135.1 uncultured Neorhizobium sp. | reverse complement strand
TGACGTGTCGGCCAACGAAGGTCGGTGCGGGTCCAGTCGAGCACCGGCATGAAATTGTAGCAGACGGTGCGGATGCCGCTTGCCGACAACCGGCGCAGCGTTTCCTGCCAATTGGAGACATGCTGGCGCCAGTCGCCGGTCTGCGTCTTGATACTTTCAGAGACCGGCACGCTTTCCACCACATCCCAGACGAGGCCACCGGCCTTGATCGCCTCATGCCGCTTGGCGATTTCCTCCACCGGCCAGACATCGCCTGTTGGAATATGATGCAGCGCGCTGACAATGCCTTGCGCACCAGCTTGCGCCGCGTCCTGTACACTGACCTTGTCGATCGGGCCGAACCACCGCCACGTATGCCGCATGAAAACTCCTCAGGAGAGAAATGTAAGTTGGACCTTGCAGGCGGAGGAACGATCTCCTGCCTGTTCGAAAGCTGCCACCGCATCGGTGATCGGGAAGCTGTGGGAGATGATCGGCCGCACGTCAATCTCTCGCCGCCCGATCAGTGCAACCGCTTCTGCAAACTCCACGTCGAAACGTTGCGAACCGATCCACTGCAGCTCTTTGCCGACAAGGGCGTTCAGCGGCACAGAGACATCGCCGGTAACGCCAACCTGCACAATCATACCGCGGGGCTTAACGGTTGCGATGGCAGTTCTGATGGCCGGCGCAGCAGCTGAACACTCGAAAATTACGTCGAAATATCCCTTGTTTTGTTCAAGGGCGGTCAATGCCTCGGCATTCGTCC
The DNA here is from genome assembly GCA_964396135.1 of uncultured Neorhizobium sp. GTDB lineage: Bacteria > Pseudomonadota > Alphaproteobacteria > Rhizobiales > Rhizobiaceae > Neorhizobium. The sequence continues at coordinate 3,575 of CAYNED010000248.1, read as the reverse complement.
TGATATTGATCGTGCGGTTCGCTCCCATGGCGGTTGCCCGCTCCAGGGCTGCGTCCGTCAGATCACTGACCACAATCTCGGCGGCACCCGCATGACGGGCTGCCGCGACAACCAGGGTTCCAATCGGGCCGGCACCGGTAACAAGCACCCGCTTGCCATGCAGATCTCCCGCCCTCGAGACTGCGTGAAGGCAGACGGCCAGAGGTTCGGCACAAGCCGCCTCCCCCGCTGTCGCCGCGGTGCCCACCGCATGGCACTGCACCGCCGGAACCACCAGCCAGTCGCGAAACATGCCCTGCGCATGCGGCATCCGCATGGCGCTACCCATGAACTGCATGTTCAGGCAGTGGATCGGCAGACCTTCGCTGCAGAAGCGGCAATACCCGCAGGGCTGGCTCGGATTGACTGCTACCAGATCCCCGACTGCCAAGCTGGAGACGCCGTCGCCCAGAGCCTCGACATAACCGGAAGCCTCATGTCCCGGGACGATAGGCTCGCGCACGCGCACGGGGCCAAAGCCGCCGTCCTGATAGTAATGGAGGTCGGATCCGCAGATACCACCCGCCGCCATTTTCAGCAGAACCTCCCCCGGCTGGGGCAAGGGAACCGGTGCCTCCTCGATCTTCAGGTCACGCTGGCCGTAAAGGCGAGCAAGTCGCGCGTGCATCCCCAACTCCTTTACCGCAGCAATCCGAGATAGGTCGGTAGCCACAGCGTGATGGCAGGAATGAACGTGATCAACAACAAGGCCAAAAAGAGCGGGATCATCCAAGGCAGGATCGCCAGCGTGGTTCTTTCCACCGACAGCTTGGATATCCGCGAGAGCACGAAGAGCACCATGCCGACCGGCGGCGTCAGAAGGCCGATCATCAGGTTCAGCGTGAAGATCACGCCCATATGCACCGGATCGATGCCGTAGCGGGCGGCGATCGGCATCAAGATGGGGACGAGGATGCTGATCGCGGCAATGGTATCGAGAAAGGCGCCAACGATCAGAAGCAGGATGTTGACCAGGATCAGGAAGGTCCACCAGTTGTCCGTCAGCGAGAACATGAAGTCGGAGAACAGCTGGGCTGCCTGGCTGACCGTCAGAAGCCACGCAAAGATGGAGGCCGTGGTGACGATGAAGAGCACGGACGCCGTCGTTTCGATGGTGTCGAAGCTTGCCTTCGCCAGCGTACGAAGCGTCATGGTCCTGTAGCGCACCAAGCCGAGGAAGAGCGACCAGATGACGGCGGCAACGGCAGCTTCCGTGGGCGTAAACCAGCCCATGGTCATGCCGCCAATCAACAGCACCGGCGTCATCAGCGCCATGACGGCGGAGAAGTCATAGTACCAGTCGATGGCCACGAGCACGACCAGCGCAATCAGGACGGCGATGTTGATCGACAAGCCCGCCAGGATCAGCAGGTAGACCGCCGCCGGGAAGCAGAGGACGATCAGGACTTCCAGCGAGGCGCTGGCCAAGCGCTTCAGTTCAAATGGTGTGTCAGACCCCCAGCCCTTGCGGCGCGCAAAGATGTAGACTGTCAGCATCATCAGGACTGTCATGACGATGCCGGGCAGGATGCCGGCCATGAAGAGCGCGCCGATGGAGACATTGGCCATCATGCCGTAGATGACGAAGGGCAACGACGGCGGGAAGATCGGGCCAAGCGTGGCGGAAGCAGCGGTAACGCCGACTGCGGCTTCCACCGGGTAGCCGTGGTCCTTCATCGCCTTGATTTCAATGGTGCCGATTCCGGCGGCATCCGCCAGCGCTGTGCCGGACATACCCGAAAACACAACTGAACCGATGATGTTGACCTGCGCCAGTCCGCCCCTCATCCAGCCGACGAGCGAGAGGGCAAAGGTGTAGATACGGCCGGTGACGCCGGCGATGTTCATCAGATTGCCGACGAGGATGAAGAACGGAACTGCAATCAGCGGAAAGCTTTCGACGCCGGCAATCATCCTCTGCGCAGCAATGATGTCGGGCGCGACGCCGTAGATCACGAGATAAAGTAGGGAGGAAACGCCAAGCGACACCGCAATGGGTGCCCCGATGATCATGAGAGCCAGAAAAGAGCCGATGAGAAGCAGCACTGGTCAGACCCCCTGAACGCCGGTTTCATTCGCCTTCTGGCGAACGGTCTTGTCGTTGATCATGTCCTTGATGAAGTTCTGAACGGCGCGCGCGAGCATCAGCGCGAAGGCAGCGAACACCGTGTAGAAGACGTAGCCGCGGGGCAGGTTCACCGTCACCATCCGCTCCTTGCCGACAATGCCGATATACCGCCACATTAGCCAGGTCGTGTAGGCAAAGAAGCCGATGACGATGATGTCGACAAGCAGCTCCAGGGCCCTGCTCGCCTTGTGCGGAACGAGCCTGTGGAGGAGGTCAACCGAAATGTGCCGCGCCATGCGCACGCACATGACCGAGCCCAGAAAGACGAGGACGACCAGGCAGTTTGCCGCAATCTCCTCGGTCCATGCCAGGCTGTTGTTCAAGGCGTAGCGCGTGAAGAACTGCAGGAAAACGCAGGCTGCCATGACCCAGAAGATGGCCATGTTGAACCAGTCCTCCACGGCATAGGGCGACAGGTCCACAGGACCCGCATGCTCTTCGAAGGCATGCGCCATTTCCGCGACGCTGATGGGCGCGTGCTGTTGTTCATTCATCGGAGAACTCCGCCAATCCAAAACATGGAGCGAACGCCCGACAACGGTTGCCGGGCGCTCCAGAAGATGCGCGTTATTGAACGGCGCGAATGGCTTCCCAGTCAGCCTTCTCGTAGCCGAACTCTTCGAAGGTGACCTTCTCCATGACGGTCTTCTCGAAGTCAGCCTTGTCGACTTCCGTCACGGTCAAGCCGTCGGCCTTGAACTTTTCGACCAGAGCAGCCTCACGCTCTTCGATGATCTTGGTGCTGCGCTCGGCCGCTTCCTGCATCACTTCGGTGAAGATCTGCTTCTCGTCGGCCGAAAGCTTGTTCCAGATGTGGGGCGCCACCTGGGTGACCAGGCCGTCGATGATGTGGCCGGTCAGCATGATGTGCTTCTGGACCTCGTAGAACTTCTTCGCCTCGATGGTGGGCAGCGGGTTCTCCTGCGCGTCGACCGTGCCGTTCTGCAGCGCCAGGTAGACCTCGGCGAAGGCGATCGGCGTGGGGTTGGCGGCGCAGGCACGCGGGGTGGCCATGTAGGCTGCCGTGTCGGGCACCCGGATCTTGAGCCCCTTCATCCCGGCGCAATCCTTGAAGGCGCGGTTCGAGGTGGTGTGGCGCGCACCGTAGTAGGTGTAGGCGATCATGGCGATGCCGGTCTTCTTGCGGTACTCCTCGGCCATTTCCTTGAAGAGGTCGGTCTTGGAGTAGGCGAGCAGGTGGTCGCCGTCGCGGAAGATGAAGGGGTAGTAGGCGATGCCGACCCGCGGATAGCTGCGCGCGGCGAAGGACGGGCCGCTGATGATCATGTCGACCGTGCCGAGCGTCAGACCCTGGTTGATGTCGGTTTCCTTGCCGAGCGAGGAAGCCGGGAAGACCTGGATGTCGAACTTGCCGTTGGTGCGCTTCTTGATCTGCTCGGCAGCCCAG
>CAYNED010000247.1:0-4337 GCA_964396135.1 uncultured Neorhizobium sp. | reverse complement strand
CTGGATCGACCAGGGCGTCGGCTGCTCCAAGGTCCCCGATATCAATGATGTCGGCCTGATGGAAGACAGGGCAACCTTGCGCATTTCCGCACAGCACATGGCGAACTGGTTGCACCATAAGCTGATCAGCGAAGAACAGGTCGTCGAGACGATGAAGCGGATGGCGGCGGTTGTGGACGGGCAGAACACGGGCGACCCGCTTTATCACCCGATGGCGCAGGACTTTGAGCGCTCAATCGCGTTCCAAGCCGCGCTCGATCTGGTGCTGAAGGGCAGGGAGCAGCCAAACGGCTACACAGAGCCAGTCTTGCATCGTCGACGTCTGGAATTGAAGGCGCAACACGCGCGCTGATGAAGAAAAGGCCGCTGAGCCATCCAGCGGCCTTCTGATGGGGGTCAAAGCCCGTTTACTGGATCACGACAACCTTGGTGTTTCGACCGGGACGGACGCGGCTGTAAAGGTCGATCACGTCCTGGTTCATCAGGCGGATGCAGCCGGACGAAGCGGCGGTGCCGATCGATGCCCATTCCGGCGTGCCGTGGAGGCGAAAGAGCGTGTCCTGGCCTTTTTCGTTGAACAGATACATCGCACGCGCGCCAAGCGGGTTATTCAGTCCGGGGCCCATGCCCTTCTCGACATAGCGAGCCACGTCAGGCTTGCGCTCTGCCATCTCCTTTGGCGGATGCCAGGTCGGCCACGCCTGCTTCCAAGCGACATAGGCTTCGCCAGACCACGAGAAGCCCTGCTTGCCGACACCGATACCATAGCGAACTGCCTTGCCGTTGGGCAGGACGTAGTAAAGAAAGCGCTCGCGCGTGTTGACGACGATCGTGCCGGGGCGTTCCTTGGTCGCGTAATCCACGATCTGCCGGTGGAACTTCTTGTCCAGGCGGCTGATCGGAATGGCCGGCAATGTGTAGCCGGCGTCGGTGACGGACCCGTAGGAATCACTAAAGGTTTGGGTTGTCTCGACACGTGTGACCGGTGTGGTTTCGGACGTGGTGGAGCATCCGGCCAGGGCGACGGACGCCAGAAGGCCGAAGGCGAGCATGCTTGTGCGAATGCGCATGAACTTCTCATCAAAAGGGATAAAGCGACGCAGGCGGTGCTCCCGCCTTTATGAAAGGGTTATTTTCTAATAGAAGAGGGTTGGCAAGTCGCTGCACCGCAGCGTGGTCGGACCGCTGCACGAATGAAACCGGCATTGCCTTTTTTGCAACAATTGATTGTGGATCAGCCTCGTTCATGACCCTCGTCAGTATCGTCAACAGCAATCCACTGATCGACGGCCGCCAATCGGCAAGAGCCATGATGGTCCGGCGGGGCCTCCAGGTTCTTCTCAACGACATGCGCCACGCGGCGCTGCCGGAGCTCGTGCTCGCCAACGGTCGGCGCGCCGATCTCATCACCGTATCGGAGAAAGGCGAGCTCTGGATCATCGAGATCAAGACCTCGATCGAGGATTTCCGGGTGGACCGCAAGTGGCCGGACTATCGCGCCTACTGTGACAGACTTTTCTTTGCCACGCACAAGGACGTGCCGCTGGACATATTCCCGGAGGATTGTGGGCTCTTGCTTTCTGATGGCTATGGCGCGCACTTGATGCGGGAGGCGCCGGAACACAAGCTCCAGCCCGCGACGCGCAAATCGATCATGCTGACTTTCGCGCGGGTCGGGGCCCAGCGCCTGACGATGGCCGAATGGGCCACCGGTAAAAGCTTCGACGAGATGTAAATCCCGCTATTTCGGCGCACGCTTGGCAAGGATCCGCTGCAATGTGCGCCGGTGCATGTTGAGACGCCGAGCGGTTTCCGAAACGTTGCGGTCGCACATCTCATAGACACGCTGGATATGCTCCCACCGAACCCGATCGGCAGACATGGGGTTTTCCGGCACGTCCGCCTTCTCGCCCGGGCGCTGCGTCAGCGCATGAAAGATGTCGTCTGCATCGGCGGGTTTGGCCAGATAATCGAGGGCCCCTAGCTTCACCGCCGTGACGGCCGTTGCGATGTTTCCGTAGCCGGTCAAGACGATCGCCTTGGTGTCCTGGCGTAGCAGACGGATCGCTTCGATCACGTCAAGCCCGTTGCCGTCTCCGAGCCGAAGATCGACGACAGCATATTTCGGCGGCTTGACTTTCGACTTGGCGATGCCCTCCGCCACCGACTCCGCCACCTCGACGGTGAAACCGCGGCCCTCCATGGCGCGCGCCAACCGCCGCAGAAACGGGGCATCATCATCGACGATCAGCAAGGTCGTGTCCGGTCCGATGGCGTTTTCCGCAGTCATCTCGGCGGCGGGCATTGTCGTTTCCATGTCTCTTCTCCAGAAGCGTCACGGGCGAAGTACTATACGTCCCGCGGATCGTGTCAGACCACCTGAGGTCGGTCAGCTCTCCTCGAGCAGCGCCCGAGGCCACTCAATACGGATGCGAGCCCCGGCCTCTCCGCCATTTCTGTTCTCGAAACGAAGTCGGGCGCCGGAACGCTCCAGCAGCGTTTTCGCAATGAACAGGCCCAAACCAAGTCCGCCGGCGCGCTCGACCTCCTTGGTTCTTCTCGTCATATAGGGTTCGCCGATGCGGGAAAGAATATCTGCAGAGTATCCTGCACCGTCATCCTCGATGATGACCACGACACGGTCGCCATTGTGCCCGGTCGTCACCGTCACCTGGCTCCTGGCATAGTCGACGGCATTCTCCACCAGATTGCCCAGACCATAGAGAATTCCGGCGTTGCGGGTGCAGATGGGTTCACTGGAACGGTTGCTCTGCTCAACGAGATTGATCTCGACGCCGAACCGGCGATGGGGCGCGACCACCTCTTCGATCATGGAGGAAAGCGGGAGGCGCCGCATATGTTCTTCGTTGACTGCAGAAAGCGAAGTCAGCCGTCGAAGGATGTCTCGGCAGCGCTCGCTTTGGCTGCGCAGGAGCTGAACATCCTCGCGCAGGCGCTCGTCATCGCCGAAATCACGCTCCATTTCTCGCGCAATCACGCTGATCGTTGCAAGCGGCGTCCCCAGTTCATGGGCGGCGGCTGCAGCCAGTCCATCGAGCTGTGAGAGATGCTTCTCCCGCTCCAGCACCAGTTCGGTCGCCGCAAGCGCATCGCCCAGCAGCGTGGCTTCGGTGGACACTTGATAGGCGTAGAAGGCGGCAAAGCTCATCATCGAGGCGATCGCGAACCAGATGCCGACATGCATGACCGGCTGCAGCCTCAATGTCTCCCCAGGGTGCCAGGGCAGGGGAAAGGGAGAAAAGGCGAGCGCCGTGGTGCAGATCAGCGCAAAGAGGATAAGAGCGATCGAGTGGCGCAGTGGCTGCGAGGCGAAGGAGATGATCACCGGCACGCAGATCAGCGGCGCAAAGGGATTGGCAAGTCCGCCGGTGATGAACAGAAGCGACGCCATCTGCAGAAGGTCGAAGCTCAGGAGTGCCACGGCGGCCTTTGGCCCCAATCGCTGCGTCGGTGGAAACCAGAGCGACAACATGATGTTGGCCACAGCCAGCGCTGCAATCAGCACCGTGGCCTGCAGCAGCGGCAGCGGAAAATCGAGCACCAGGGAAACGGAAAGCACTGTCGCGGTCTGGCCTGCAACGGCAAGCCAGCGCAACCGCACCAGTGTCTGCAGACGCAACCGTCGACTGGATTGGCCGAACTGCGCATGTCTGAGCGACGATTCCTCGACCTCGTCGACAGAGCGCGCCTCTGCGGTGTGTATCTGGCTCATGCCTCGGTCCATACAGCGCGCCGTCCTCTTCCTCGAAGCGGCATTCTGTCACGTCCCGCGGGGCTTGGCACGTGCAGTGGGCGTGGCATCTGCTGGGCTGTCGGGCCAAGGATGTTTCGGGTAGCGGCCTCGCATCTCTGCCCGCACCTCTTTCCAGGAGCCTGCCCAGAATCCCGGCAGGTCGCGTGTCGTCTGGATCGGCCTATGGGCGGGGGAGGTGAGTTCGAGAACAAGGGGCAAACGCCCGTCCGCGATGGAGGGATGCGTCTTCATGCCGAACAGTTCCTGCACGCGGATCGCCAGGACGGGTTCATCGCCATCATAGCGAATAGGGTGACGCTGCCCCGTCGGCGCTTCGAAGTGAACCGGTGCCAGGCGCTCCAGGTCGCGCGAAACATCGTGCGGGACCAGGGAGCGCAAGCCGTGCGAGAGCCCCCCCACATCGATGGAGTCCAGGCTTGTCTTGCCTTGCTGAAAGGGAACAAACCATTCCTCAAGCTGGTCGAGCAGCGCCTGGTCGCTGATGTCGGGCCAAGGCCCACCAAGCGTGCGCTGCAGGAAGCCGATCCGCTGGCGCAGGTGAAGCGCCTCCTTGGAAAACGGC
>CAYNED010000246.1:0-4353 GCA_964396135.1 uncultured Neorhizobium sp. | reverse complement strand
GACCGGGTCTTCCTGCATGTAGTGCAGGCTGTCGTGCATCCAGCCCATGTTCCACTTGAAGTCGAAGCCAAGTCCACCGTCTTCGGGACGATTGGTTACGCCTGGCCAGGCGGTGGATTCCTCGGCGACCGTGAAGGCATGGGGGCAGCGGTGGTGAACAATGCTGTTGAGGTGTTTGAAGAACTCGACGGACTCAAGGTTCTCTCTGCCGCCATACTTGTTGGGGATCCATTCTCCCTCGTTGCGGCTGTAGTCGCGATAGAGCATCGAGGCGACAGCATCCACACGTAGCGCGTCGATATGGTAATGCTCCAGCCATTCCAGGGCACTGGCGATCAGGAACCCCTTCACCTCGTTGCGGCCGAGGTTGTAGATCAGCGTGTTCCAATCCTTGTGGAAGCCTTCGCGCGGATCCTCATGCTCGTAGAGGGCGGTTCCATCGAACCGGGCAAGACCCCATACATCCGTCGGGAAGTGAGCTGGCACCCAGTCGAGGATGACACCGATGCCCGCAGCATGACAGCGATCGATGAAGTAAGCAAAATCCTCAGGCGTCCCGTAACGGCCGGTGGGCGCAAACAGGCCGAGGGGCTGATAACCCCAGGAGCCGCCAAAGGGGTGCTCCATGATCGGCAAAAGCTCGATATGCGTGAAGCCGAGATCGGCCACATAGGGAACGAGCCGCTGGCTCAACTCGATCCAGTTGAGATTGCGGTTGCCTTCCTCGGGCACGCGTAGCCAGGATTCAAGGTGAACCTCATAAACGGAGATCGCATCATCGCCTTCACGTACCTTGCCGTGGCTGCGCATCCATTCATGATCGGTCCAGCGGAAGGGGGTGTTGGACGCGACGATGGAGGCCGTGGAGGGTGCTGCTTCGCTGGCGCGTGCAACAGGATCCGCCTTCTGCGGCAGCGTGTGCCCATTGCTGTCGATGATCTCGAACTTGTAGCGCTCGCCGGGACCAAGGCGCGGAATGAAGATCTCCCATATTCCAGAAGACCCTCGCAGCCTCATGGGGTGCCGTCGACCGTCCCAGGAATTGAAGTCGCCGACGACGGAGAGACGGCGAGCGTTGGGAGCCCAGACGGCAAAGCGTACCCCGGAGACGCCATCGATGTCCATCGGCTGTGCACCAAGGGTGCGGCCCAGATCGTAATGTGTGCCCTGAGCAATCAGGTGGAGATCGAGCTCGCCGAGCAGCGGCCCGAACGCATACGGATCTTCCGTTTCCTGCACGGCATCGGGCCAATGAATGCGCAGCCGGTAGCTGCCGCGACTGCCAATGTCGGCGGCGTAAAGACCCCCGCCGAACACCTTCTCCATTTCCGTGACGACGCTGTCGTCGCGGCTGTCGATGACCTCTACAGCGGAGGCGCCTGGCACGAAAGCCCGAACAACATTCGTCTGGCCGACGGGATGACGACCAAGGATCGAGAAGGGATCACCGTGACGCCCGTCGATCAGCGCATGAAGCGCCCCGTGGTCGATGTTGGCGAGCAGGTCCGCGCGCTCGAGGTTCATCGTGCATTCTCCATCAGCCTTTTTGCGATCTCCGAAAATCCGCCGAGCGGGATCGGCAGCCATTTCGGACGGTTGCGGGCTTCGTAACCAATCTCGTAAGCGGCCTTCTCCAAGAGGAAAAGGTCAAGGACGGAGCGGTAGCTTTCGTTCGACATCGCCAACGGGCCGGTATCGCCGATCGCCTCCCGGTAACGCTCCAGGAACGCTTGCTGCGCCTGTTCGCCGAACTCTGCGACAATTGCCTGGCGGCGCGACTGATCTGCATCCACGACGGCATCTTGCTCCAGGTCGGCGGTGGCCGCGAGATAGTTGAGCGAGCGGAGGAAACCTGCCACATCGCGCAACGGGCTCGATTTTGCGCGCCGCTCCGCCAGGTCCCGTGCCGGTTCCCCTTCGAAGTCGATAAGGTAGGCGTCACTCTCGGCGACCAGGATCTGACCAAGGTGGAAATCTCCGTGGTGACGCGTCATCAGCGTGCCCAGACCCGCTTTGGCGAGGGCGCTCACCGACGCAAGCAGTTCATCTCGCCGGTCAAGAAGCGGGCCAACCAGTTGGCCGATCTCAGGCTCCAGCTTGTCCTTCTCCTCGCGCAAGATGTCGAGACTTGTGTTGATCTGTTCAATCACCGATTGCTGCCACGCCTGAACATCAAGCTCGCTCGCCTCGATCGGCTGAAAATCCGGATCGTCCGTGGGTTGGGACAGCGCAACGTGGAGCTCACCCAGCCGTTGTCCGACCGTGCCGGCAAAATCGACAAGCGGCTTGAACTGGTCGGCGGCAAGATCCGCGTCGTCTCCGGTGACGAGGACCTCGTCGATGCCTCGGCGCAGATTGCCCAGCATCCAGGTCCATGCGTCACCCTGGTTGCGGATGGCACCCTGCACAATGATCAACGTGTAACGCTCGCCATCCGGCGCCGTTCGAGCCACCTCGCCCAACAAAGGCGCGGTGTTCTTGTAGCCGACCTTTGTCAGATAGCGGGTCATTTCCACTTCCGGGTGAATGCCGGGGAAGATCTTGCGGATCAGCTTGACCATGGCCCTGTCGCCAACGATCAAGGAACTGTTCGACTGCTCGGCGGAAAGCCAATGGACCTGCATATCGTCGGTGATACCCACGCAGTCGAGCTGCTCCGTACCGATAAACTCCAGCGTTCCATTGCGTCCGGAAATCTGTGAGCGCTCGCAGAGCGATCGGATGATGGCGCGCGCCATGGTTTCGGTTGCAAAGCCGTCAGTCAGGTAGCCGACCCGTCGGCCTTGGCGGATGCGAGCAAGAGCAAGCTGCTGGGCAAGAGCTGGTGGCTGTGTCTCGTCCCATGCCGGAGCAAGCGGAAGGAGGTAGGTTTCGGTCCGGCCATCGAGCTCGGCCTCAAGCTCGCCCAGCAACATATTGCCCGCGAAAGGCAATGGTGTTGCCGCAACGAGCCTTGCACCTCGCAGATGCTCACCCTTTGAGCCGAACCACCGGCGCTTCGAGAGATAAGCCGGCAGGATCTCCCGCGACATGGTCGTGGCGAGACGCGGCTCCTCAACGAGCTCATATAGATCCCGGCGGATGACCATGGTGACCAGATCGGCCATCTGCTCCGGCGGTTCTGTCCGCCACGCAGGACCATCGGCCTCGGCGACCAGCTGGAACCAGAAGAAGCCGTAGGGAGGCATGGTCATCAGATAGGTCAGTTGGCCGATCGGCGGAAACGGCGACATGCCGGTAAGCTCGATGGGAACACGCCCCTGGAACTCGGAGAGGTCCAGTTCGACCGCTTGCGGCAAGCGCGACAGATTGGCGACGCACAGGATCGTCTCGCCCTGGTATTCGCGCAGATAAGCGAGGATCTTGCGGTTGCCGGGCGTCAGGAAGCGCAGGCTGCCCCGACCAAAGGCGGTGTGCTTGCCCCGAAGCGAGAGCATGCGTCTTGTCCAATTGAGAAGCGAGTGCGCATCTGCCGCCTGAGCTTCCACATTCAGTGCTTCATAGCCGTAGAGCGGATCCATGATCGGCGGCAACACAAGCCGGGCCGGATCGGCCTTGGAGAAGCCGCCATTGCGGTCCGGTGACCATTGCATTGGCGTACGCACACCGTCACGGTCGCCAAGATAGATGTTGTCGCCCATGCCGATCTCGTCGCCGTAGTAAAGCACGGGCGTCCCTGGCATGGAGAGGAGAAGCGCGTTCATGAGCTCGATGCGGCGCCGGTCGCGTTCCATCAGAGGCGCCAGTCTGCGGCGGATGCCGAGATTGATACGAGCACGACGATCTGCTGCGTAGGTGTTCCAGAGGTAGTCGCGCTCCTCGTCGGTCACCATTTCGAGCGTCAGTTCGTCGTGGTTGCGAAGGAAGATTGCCCACTGGCAGTTCTCGGGGATCTCCGGCGTCTGGCGCATGATGTCGGTGATCGGGAAACGATCTTCCTTGGCGATTGCCATGTACATGCGCGGCATCAGCGGGAAGTGGAATGCCATGTTGCATTCGTCACCATCGCCGAAATACTCGCTTGTGTCTTCCGGCCATTGGTTCGCTTCGGCTAGCAACATCTTGCCCGGATGCGTCGAGTCCAGAGCGGCGCGGATCTTCTTCAAGATCTCATGGGTTTCGGGAAGGTTCTCGTTGATCGTGCCCTCGCGCTCGATCAGGTACGGGATCGCGTCGAGACGGAAGCCATCGATACCCGTCTCCAACCAGAAGCGCATGACCTGCAACAGTTCGTCCAGCACCGCGGGGTTATCGAAATTGAGGTCCGGCTGGTGGGAATAGAAGCGGTGCCAGTAATAGGCGCCAGCGACCGGGTCCCAGGTCCAGTTCGACTTCTCCGTGTCGAGAAAGATG
>CAYNED010000245.1:0-4362 GCA_964396135.1 uncultured Neorhizobium sp. | reverse complement strand
GTCCGGGTTCGGCACCACACCTTGAACCGAGATCACGTCTTCCGGAGAGGAGCCCCAGGAGACGATCGGCGGCAAGTTGGCAGCGTCGAGCACGACGACTTTGTCGAAGTGTGCACCCTCGTCCGTGTGCAGCGTCTTCCAATAGTCGAGCGCCATGTCCAACGCAGCGCCCTTCGGTGCGCGTGGCTTGTCCTTGATATAGGCGAATGTCGTCTCATCGGGCGCAATGAGACCGGCACGGGCGCCGCCCTCGATCGTCATGTTGCAGATTGTCATGCGGCCTTCCATCGACAGCGACCGGATGGCCTCGCCTGCGAACTCAATCACATGGCCGGTGCCGCCGGCGGTGCCGATCTCGCCGATGATGGCAAGGATGATGTCCTTGGCGGTGACACCCGGCGGCAGCTGGCCATCGACACGCACCAGCATGTTCTTGGCCTTCTTCTGCACCAGCGTCTGGGTTGCCAGCACATGCTCCACTTCGGAGGTGCCGATGCCGTGGGCGAGCGCTCCGAAGGCGCCATGTGTCGAGGTGTGGCTGTCGCCGCAGACGATCGTCATGCCCGGCAGCGTAAAGCCCTGTTCCGGACCGACGATGTGGACGATGCCCTGGCGCTTGTCCTTCTCAGAGTAGTACTCCACGCCGAAGTCGTGGGCGTTCTGGGCGAGCGCCTCCACCTGGATGCGGCTTTCCTCGTTCTTGATGCCGATGTGGCGATCGGGCGTCGTCGGGACGTTGTGGTCAACGACCGCCAGCGTCTTCTGCGGCGCACGGACCGTGCGGCCGGCAAGGCGCAGGCCTTCGAAAGCCTGAGGGCTCGTCACCTCATGGACGAGGTGACGATCGATGTAGAGGAGACAGGTTCCGTTGTCGTCGCTGACGACGTGGTCGTCCCAGATCTTGTCATACAGGGTGCGGGGTGCGCTCATGGCTGCCATCCAATCGGAAATACAAAAGGGAGAGATCCGGCCTTCATCGCGGCCGGTGCGACGTGGATCGACTCAGCGAAGTCGGCTGGTCAGCGCGCCAAAGACACGCGCGAAAAAGCGTGCCGGCAGACGCTTGTGGTCCTGCAGCACGATAAACTGGTTCGCGAGGCATCCGAATTTCGATCCCATGCCGGATTATTAGCAGCTCTGGGAGCACCATTCAACACACACGTGCTGATTAGCCTTTGACTGGCAGGTACAAAAAAGGCGGCCAGAAGCCGCCTTTTTGATCTCGCCGTGAGGAAGCTTATTCTGCCGAAGTCTCGGCAGCCTGTGCTTCTTCAGCGGCCTTTGCTTCTGCGGCGTCTGCTGCTGCCTTCTCGGCGGCGAGCGCCTGAGCGGCTGCAACCTTCTCAGCCTCAAGGCGAGCCTTCTCTTCGGCGATGGCGGCGCGCTCGGCATCGTTCAGCTTGCGGGCGCGAACGCCGGTGTCTTCAACGATACGAGCCGACTTGCCGCGGCGATCGCGCAGGTAGTACAGCTTGGCGCGGCGAACCTTACCGCGGCGAACAACGTCTACGCTTTCGACGAGCGGCGAGTAGATCGGGAATACGCGCTCGACGCCTTCGCCGTAGGAGATCTTGCGAACGGTGAAGCTTTCGTTGATGCCGCCACCGGAGCGGGCAATGCAGACGCCTTCATAGGCCTGTACGCGGGTGCGGTTGCCTTCGCGAACGCGCACGTTGACGCGCAGGGTATCGCCTGCGGAAAATTCGGGCAGCTTGCGCTGGGCTTCGATCTTGGCGGCCTGTTCGGCTTCCAGTTGCTGGATGATGTTCATGGTCAAACCTCTATAGTTCTTCTCAAACAGCCAGAGCGCTCGGTCATCATCCTTTGGTCCATGCCTCGGGAGTTGTCCCTTTCGGGGCAAGAGCGGGTTCGCCATTCATTGCTTTGCTGGTCGACGGGGAAACCCCATTTCCGCGTGCGCCAATACACCAAAGATTCCTGCTTGTCATCCCATGCCGGTGATTTTGTGCCCGTACCGGGGACGCAAGAGCAGTCCTTGCCGAGATCTGCAGCCGCCGCTATGTCGTCTCGATCGTGAAGGGGAAGAACCCATGACCATTGCTACCATGCTGTTGCTGTTCACATCGGCCTTTCTTGCTGGTGCGGTCAATGCCATTGCCGGTGGCGGCACCTTCCTCACTTTTGGCGCGCTCACGGTCGCCGGCATGCCGCCGATCACAGCGAACGCGACCTCCTCGATCACCCAATTTCCCGGCTACATCACATCCACATTTGCTTATCGCGACGAGATCGCCAAAAGCTGGCGTAGCGCGATCGCCTTGTCGATCGTCTCGATCATCGGAGCGGTGGGCGGCTCGCTCTTGCTCTTGTCGCTCGACAACCCATCCTTCCGGGCCATTGTTCCGTGGCTGCTTGCGGCGGCAACGGCCATCTTCGCAGCCGGGCCGTGGCTGAAGCCGAAGGCCTCGGCGGATAAACCGGTGAATTCTCCACTCAGTGTCGTCGCCCAGTTCTTTACCGCCATCTATGGAGGCTTCTTTGGCGCCGGCATGGGCATCATGATGCTGGCCGTGCTCGGCATCACCTCCGGCGGCACCTATCATCACCTCAACGCGCTGAAGAACCTTCTTTCGATCCTGATTGCGGCTGTTGCAATCGTGATCTTCGTCAGCGGCGGCGTGGTGGCCTGGCCGCAGGCTCTGGTGATGATCCCCGGTGTGGCGCTCGGCGGTTATGCCGGGGTCTGGATGGCGCGACGTGTGTCGCAGACGATCATGCGGGTGCTCGTTGTCGGCGTTGGGGTGGCGCTGACCGCCTATTACTTCGTCACCGGCTGATCGGCGTCCGGCAGCAGGTCTGGCCGCCGCTCACGCGTCAGTTTCAGCGCCTGCTGATGACGCCACTTTTCGATCTCGCCATGGTTGCCGGAGGTTAGCACCGATGGGATCTCAAGGCCTTCAAAGACCTGGGGGCGGGTGTAGTGCGGGTACTCCAGCAGGCCATCTTCGAAGCTCTCATGCGTGCCGGAAAGCGCGTTGCCCATCACGCCCGGCAGGATGCGGATCACGGCGTCGAGCAGCGTCAGTGCTGCCGGCTCACCACCCGACAGGATGTAGTCGCCGATCGAGACCTCTTCGAGTTGGCGCGCCTCTATCACACGTTGGTCCACGCCTTCGAAACGGCCGCAGATAATCACCACGCCTTCGCCGGCGGCCAGCTCGCGCACCCGCTTCTGGGTCAGCGGACGGCCGCGAGGACTCATCAACAGGCGTGGTCGGCTGTCGTTAGCCGCCACATGGTCGATCGCCTTTGTCAGGATGTCCGGCTTCAGCACCATCCCGGCGCCCCCGCCTGCCGGTGTGTCGTCCACCGTTCTATGCCGGTCCTCGGCAAAATCACGGATCTGCACCGGCTCCACCGACCATTGGCCCCGTTCCAGCGCCTTGCCGGCCAAGGAAAAGCCCAGATGCCCTGGAAACATTTCAGGGTAGAGGGTCAGGATGGTGGCGCGAAACGTCATCTTGGTTGCCGACCTCGGCCCTTTGGCGCTCCATCACCCTTCTCATCCGGATCTTCCACCAGGCCGGCGGCCTGCGGGTCAATGAGCAGACGGCCTCCCTCCAGGTCGATTTCCAGAACGGCAGCTTCGGAAAAGGGGATCAGGGTCGGCCGGCGGCCAGGACCTTTCAGTTCCAGCAGGTCGCCAGCCCCGAAATCATAGACGCCGCTGACGGTGCCATAGCTTTTGCCAGCCGCATCCACCGCCTCGAGCCCTTCCAGGTCCGCATAATAGAACTCGTCATCATCCAGTTCGTCGTCGGGCAGGTTTTCCCGTTCGATGAAGAGCTCCAGGCCGTTCAGGCTTTCGGCTGTGTCGCGGTCGTTGATGCCGCGGAAGCGGACAATCACCACTGTCTTCGCTTCACGGATCTCCAGGATCTCGAACTCACGGCCATCGGCGCTGTGCAGCTTGCCGTAATCCCCCAGTGCCAGCGGATCTGCGGTAAAGGAGCGGACGCGTACCTCACCGCGCAGGCCTTGCGCGGCGCCAATGGTCGCCATCAGGATCGGATTCTGCAGCTTGCCCATGGGTGCCTCGTTCCGGAAGGTTGAATGGCGCTTTTAGCGGCCGTTCGAAAGAATGAAAACACGAAACGGGCGGCACGTCGCCGTGCCGCCCGTTTTCCGCCGGAAGGCGGACGAAGAATTATTCAGCAGCAGCTTCGGCAGCGGCGGCCTTGGCGTCTTCTTCACGCTGCGCGCGCTCGGCGGCACGTTCCTGTGCCTTCTTGCCTGGCTTTGCCTTGTCCGGGTTGTTGCGGGCTTCGCGCTGGGCAACGCCGGCTTCGGCGAGGAAGCGCAGAACGCGGTCCGTCGGCTGGGCGCCCTTGGCGATCCATT
>CAYNED010000244.1:0-4426 GCA_964396135.1 uncultured Neorhizobium sp. | reverse complement strand
GCGGTCGACGGAAGCCGAAGATGTGGTGACCGACAGTCTTTCCGGCGCCGTTACCGGCGGATCGGAAACGGTGCTTGTGGTCGAAGACGACGAGGCTGTGCGCGAGGTAACCGTCAGTCTGCTGAGCGAGCTCGGTTACAAGGTGCTGAAGGCGAAAGATGCAGACAGCGCGTTGGCCATCATCGAAAGCGGGGTCGCCATCGATCTGCTTTTCACCGATGTCGTCATGCCCGGCCGTCTGAAAAGCCGCGATCTGGCCCGCAAGGCAAAGGAGCGACTGCCGATGCTCGGCGTGCTCTTCACCTCCGGCTACACGGAAAACTCCATCGTACACGGCGGCCGGCTTGATCCTGGTGTCAACCTCTTGAGTAAGCCCTATACCCGTGAAGCCCTGGCCAGAAAGATCCGACAGGTGCTGGAGCAGGTGCAGGATCAGTCTGCCTTGCCGATACTCCCGACGTCAGAGGTCAGCGCGCCTAACGAGGGGGCACACCAACTGCCGATCACCGTCCTCCTTTGCGAAGACGAGGCGTTGATCCGCATCTCGACTGCTGATTTCCTGCAGGATGTCGGCATGAATGTCGTCGAGGCGGGAACGAGCGGCGAGGCGATAGAGGCTGCCCAAAGTCATCCGATCGACATTCTGGTCACTGATGTTCACCTGCCGGACATGAGCGGGCTCGACTTGATCCTGAAGCTGCGCGAGACGCTGGCGCAGCTACCGGTGATCTTTGCAACTGGAGACCGGGCGGTGCCAGGCTCGGAGGTGCTGGAAAAGACGGCGCTGATCACCAAGCCGTATGACTATGACCTCCTTGCGGCACGGATCCGCGCGATGGTGACACCGAGGAGCTAGGGCGCCGAAGATCCGAAGGAAGAGGATCTCGATAGGAAGAGGCGACGTGTAGGAAAGTTCGGCAGCAAGAGCTTCTGTCATGGGTAGCGGCGTGGGACGATAGGGTTGCCGTCGGTTGTCACCATTCGACAACCGTTTCCCGAACTTAGAAGTTCCCTGCACCGAACGATCGTCACGTCCGACAGGGTGACGTTGATACCTTCGACTAACCGGAGTCGGCGGCGCTTTCTACAGCGCACCCCCGGTTCCCTGGATCACCCGGGTAAGACTGCCATTTGCGGGGAAGAGCGGAATGAGGCAGGCCTGCAGCGCATGATAGATGTCGCCCTTGCCGGGGAAGAGGGTGTGCGCCGGCACAAGCTCTTCCGTCAGTTCCTCGTGCCAGCCTCCGTTCCCGTGATCGATGAAGCGGTTGGCGATGGTGCTCCACACCAGCCGATAGCTGTCTTCGTAGAAGTCGTCGGCCGGCAGGTGCTCGTTGAGGAAATGCGCGGCACCGATCGCCTCGCACATCGGCCACCAGAGCTTGCTCGTCTTGGCGGGCTTGTCGTCCCAGTCGAGGGTATAGAAGAAGCCGCTCTTCTGCTTGTCCCAACCCAGTGACATGGCCTGGACGAAGAGTGATTTGGCTGCATCCGCCATCCAGCCGTGCTGCTTGTCTCCCAGGGACCAAAGCTGCAGGAGAAGGCGCGACCATTCGAGCCAGTGGCCGGGCGTGGTGCCGGCGGGGCGGAACATCTCGTTCGGGTGATAGTAATCCCGGTCGATTTGCCATTCGGAGTCGAAGTGCTCCGCAACGCGGAAGCCAACGCTACCGGCGGAGCGGCGGATAACAAGATCTGCGATGCTTTCGGCCTTGTCGAGATAATGTCTCTCCCCGGTGACTTCGAAAGCCGCCATCAGCGCCTCGGTGAGATGCATGTTGGAATTCTGGCCGCGATAGGTGCCGCCATCGATCGTGCTCCAGTCGCGGTCGAACTCTTCCGCGATTGCGCCGTGACGGTCTTCCCAGAAGCGACTGTCAATGATGTCCGTGATGTCTTCGAGCATCCGGTCCGCCAATGGGTGGCCCGCCACCTTGGCAGAGGTGGCCGCGAGCAGCACGAAGGCGTGGCCGTAGCCTTGCTTGCTGGCATCGGCCGGACCGTCATCATTCAGCGACCACATATAGCCGCCATTCTGCATGTCGCGGTGGCTGTTCCAGAGATAGGTCATGCCGTGATCGATGACCTCGCCCGCGCCGGGTCGGCCGAGCAGATAGGCGATGGAGAAGCAGTGAACCATGCGGGCAGACGAGTGGATGCCGCGAACGGGGTTTTCAACGGTGAGCGGCGCACCCTGATCGTCGAGGTCGTGGAAGCCGCCGCGGGCATTGAGCGCCCGATACTGGAAGAAGTCCATTAGCCCATCGGCCTGGCGCAGCAGCCACTGCCGGTGGTAGTCGCGTCTGGCCCATGTCCGTGGCAGTGAACTTGGTTCGCTCATGAAACCTCTCCCCGACGCATATATTTCGTTGCTGGCGTATAGCGTGAGCCGAAACCCCTGTCATGGCGTTTGTTGGCGCTGCAGGAACATCGCCGTTCGTTGACATAAAGATATCTTTATGCGCTTATGGCGCAAATCATTTTAGGAGACGTCCATGTTCGACGAGCTATTTGGCCCGGAGGCTGCGCCACGCGATGGCTCGGAGGTGCTTGCCGCACTGCAGAAGGCTGCGCGCGAACGTATCCTCATCATCGACGGCGCGATGGGCACGCAGATCCAGGGTCTGGGCTATGACGAGGTCCATTTCCGTGGCGAACGTTTTGCAGGCTGCGCCTGCCATCAACAAGGTAATAACGACCTCCTGATCCTGACGCAGCCGCAGGCGATCGAGGACATCCATTACCGTTACGCGATGGCGGGTGCCGACATCCTCGAGACCAACACCTTTTCGTCGACCCGGATCGCCCAGGCCGACTATGAGATGGAAGGGGCCGTCTATGACCTCAACCGCGACGGCGCGCGATTGGCGCGGCGGGCAGCGCTGCGCGCGGAGAAAGAAGACGGCAAGCGCCGCTTCGTGGCAGGAGCGATCGGACCGACCAACCGAACGGCCTCAATCTCCCCGGATGTCAACAATCCCGGCTACCGGGCCGTCTCCTTTGACGATCTGCGGATCGCCTATGGCGAACAAATCGACGGTCTGATCGACGGTGGCGCGGACCTGATCCTGATCGAGACGATCTTCGATACGTTGAATGCCAAGGCCGCGATCTTCGCCTGCGAGGAACGTTTCGCGGAGAAGGGGATCCGGTTGCCGGTGATGATCTCCGGGACGATCACCGATCTGTCCGGCCGCACCCTGTCCGGCCAGACGCCTTCAGCCTTTTGGTACTCCGTTCGCCACGCCAACCCGTTCACGATAGGGCTGAACTGCGCGCTCGGCGCGGACGCCATGCTGCCGCACCTGCAGGAGCTTTCCGGCGTCGCCGATACCTTCATCTGCGCCTATCCGAATGCCGGCCTGCCGAACGAGTTTGGCCAGTATGACGAAAGCCCGTCAGACATGGCGCGCCAGGTGGAGGAATTCGCCCGTGAAGGCCTGATCAACGTCATCGGCGGCTGCTGCGGATCGACGCCGGAACACATCCGTGCCATTGCTGATGCCGTCGCCGGGCATGCCCCCCGCGAGGTGCCGGAGCACAAGCCCTTCATGGCGCTTGCCGGCCTCGAGCCCTTCGTGCTCACCAAGGACATTCCCTTCGTCAATGTGGGCGAGCGCACCAACGTCACGGGCTCTGCAAAATTCCGCAAGCTGATCACCGCCGGTGACTATGCTGCAGCGCTCGTTGTTGCGCGCGACCAGGTGGAGAACGGTGCGCAGATCATCGACATCAACATGGACGAGGGGCTGATCGATTCCGGCCGCGCCATGGTCGAGTTCCTGAACCTGATCGCTGCCGAGCCGGATATCGCCAAGGTGCCGGTGATGATCGACTCCTCGAAGTTCGAGATCATCGAAGCCGGCCTGAAGTGCGTGCAGGGCAAGGCAGTGGTCAACTCGATTTCGATGAAGGAGGGCGAGGAGAAATTAATCGCCCAGGCTCGTCTGATCCGCAACTACGGTGCCGCCGTCGTCGTCATGGCGTTCGACGAGCAGGGACAGGCGGACACTTACGAGCGAAAGGTTGCGATCTGCAGCCGCGCCTACGAGCTTTTGACGAAGGAAGCCGGCTTCGCGCCAGAAGACATCATCTTCGACCCGAACATCTTTGCAGTCGCAACGGGGATCGAGGAGCACAATGATTACGGCGTCGCCTTCATCGAGGCGACCCGGACCATCCGCCAGACCATGCCGCTGGTGCATGTTTCCGGTGGGGTATCAAACCTTTCCTTCTCCTTCCGCGGCAACGAGCCTGTGCGCGAAGCGATGCATGCGGTCTTCCTCTATCATGCCATCCAGGCCGGCATGGACATGGGCATCGTTAATGCTGGGCAGCTGGCCGTCTATGAATCCATTGATGCCGAGCTTCGAGAGGCTTGCGAGGATGTGGTGCTCAACCGACGCGACGACAGCACCGAGCGGCT
>CAYNED010000243.1:0-4427 GCA_964396135.1 uncultured Neorhizobium sp. | reverse complement strand
GGACGCCAAACCCGACGGCACGCCGCCCAATAACTGGCTGTCGATCTTCGGCGGGTCTGCCTGGCACTGGGACCCGACGCGCATGCAGTATTACATGCACAACTTTCTCACCTCGCAGCCGGATCTCAACCTTCACAACCCGGAAGTTCAGGATGCCCTTCTGGAGATGACCCGCTTCTGGTTGAAGCGGGGCGTCAACGGGTTCCGGCTGGACACGATCAACTTCTACTTCCATGACCGCGACCTGCGCGACAACCCGGCGCTTGACCCGTCGCGCCGCAATGCCTCGACAGCGCCCGCCGTCAATCCCTACAATTTCCAGGAGCACATCTACGACAAGAACCGGCCAGAAAATATCGACTTCCTGAGGCGCTTTCGGGCGGTGTTGGATGAGTTTCCCGCAATCGCGGCCGTAGGAGAAGTCGGAGACAGCCAACGCGGGCTGGAGATCGTCGGCGAATACACGTCCGGCGGTGACAAGATGCATATGTGCTACGCCTTCGAGTTCCTGGCGCCCGATGCGTTGACGCCCTCCCGGGTGTCTGAAGTGCAAACTGCCTTCTCGGCGGCCGCACCGGAAGGCTGGGCATGCTGGGCGTTCTCCAATCACGACGTCGTCCGTCACTCCACGCGATGGGGCTCCGATGTCTTGGACCGCGATGCCTATGTGCGGCTCCTTTCTGCCATCCTGATGACCCAGAGAGGGTCGGTCTGCATCTATCAAGGGGAGGAGCTCGGCTTGACGGAGGCTGACATCGCCTATGCCGATCTTCAGGACCCTTATGGCATCCAGTTCTGGCCGGAATTCAAGGGTCGCGACGGCTGCCGCACGCCTATGGTCTGGGATGCACAGGCACTGCAGGCAGGCTTTTCGACCTCGGATAAAACCTGGCTGCCTATCCCGGTGGAGCATCAGTTGCGGGCGGTCAGCGCTCAATATGGCGACCCGGAGTCCGTGCTGGAGCAGTACCGCCGCTTCCTTGCATTCCGCAAGCAGCATCCGGCGCTGGTGACGGGCGAAATCCGATTTTTGGCTTCGCAGGATCCGCTCCTGCAATACGAGCGGCTTGCCGGGAATGAAACCATCCTGTGTGTGTTCAACATGAGTCCTGATGCCGTGAGCCTCGAGCCGCCGCCAGGGGATTGGGAAATGCTTGACGGCCACGGGTTTGCGAGCACTGTGGAAGGCAACCAGATAAACCTGCCGGCTTGGGGGGCGTTCTTCGCCCGTCGCGCCTGACGAAAAGGGAGGAAGCGCATGACAGGTGTCGTACTGAAGGACATCCGCAAGGCCTACGGTCAGGTCAAGGTGATCCACGGGATAGATCTGGAGATCAAGCAGGGAGAGTTCGTCGTGTTCGTCGGGCCCTCTGGCTGCGGAAAATCCACCCTTTTGCGCATGATCGCCGGGCTGGAGACGATCACCGGCGGCGAGATGCGCATTGACAACCAGCTGGTCAACGAGGTGCCGCCTTCCAAGCGCGGCATCGCCATGGTCTTCCAGTCCTATGCGCTCTACCCGCATATGACGGTCTACGACAACATGGCCTTCGGCATGAGGATCGCCAAGGAAAACAAGACGGAGATCGATCGTCGCGTGCGCGCGGCGGCTGAAATCCTTCAACTCACGCCTTACCTAGATCGCCTCCCGAAGGCCCTGTCAGGCGGGCAGCGTCAGCGCGTCGCGATCGGGAGGGCGATCTGCCGGGATCCGAAGGTCTTCCTGTTTGACGAGCCGCTTTCCAACCTCGACGCGGCGTTGCGCGTTGCCACCCGGATCGAGATCGCCAAGCTGAACGAATCCATGCCGGACACGACGATGATCTATGTCACGCATGATCAGGTTGAGGCCATGACGCTGGCAGATCGCATTGTGGTCTTGTCTGCAGGTAAGATCGAGCAGGTAGGGCCACCACTGGAGCTTTATGAGCGGCCGCAGAACCTCTTCGTCGCCCGTTTCATTGGCTCGCCGGCAATGAACATTATTCCAGCAACGATCTCGGAGGCGGGCGATGCAACGACAATCTCCCTTGCGGATGGCAAACACGTTCGATTGCCCATCGCCACGCCAGCTTCGGAAGTCGGCAAGGCCGCAAGCTTCGGCGTGAGACCAGAAGATCTCACCGTTTCCACGCATGGCGATTTCCTCTTCGAAGGCAAGATCGCGATCGTGGAGGCGCTCGGGGAGGTTACGCTTCTCTATCTGGAGGGGCTAGGCGGACAGGAGCCAATCATCGCCAAGATGCCGGGCATTTTCACCGCTCGAAAGGGCGATACAGTGCGACTGTCGGCTCCCATGGAGAAGCTGCATCTATTTGATTTGGATGGAAAAACCTATCATCGTCCCGCGTTAACAGATCGTTATGCATAAAATCTGAGAGATCCACCCCCTGGTACCGAGGCGGGAAGGGGATACGCTCTGTTAAGCTACGATCGGTACCCTTTGCTTACTCAGAGGGAGACGGGACGTGGGCGTCCAGAACATCGGCAAAAATCACTTCTTGAACAAGGAAGAGTCTTTCATGTACGACCGCGAAACGCGGTTTCAGATGCAAGACACAATGAACGCTGCGCGCCTTGAGTACACCGAAAAGGGCGTGCTCAACATGGCATCCCGTCGCTGTGACGTGCTGCGCATCTCCATGAGCGGCGCAATTCTTGGCCTTCTCACCCAGTACAAGCTGCCGGAGCAGTTCTACCTGGACATTCCAGACGCCCGCATCGCCAAGGTTGGCTGCCTGTTGATGAAGACCTTCGCCAACAATACGATTGAAGTCCGCTTCCTAAAGCTGCTCACGCAGAAAGAGCTGGACCGCATCTTCGTCTTCAGCACACATCCCGCCCATCGCGACAAGGTCCTCGACATCCGCTCCTGGTGATCGGGATCATCAGGCGAAGAAGACACTTGCCCCTTGATCGGCACGTCCTGCATATCGGCGAAATGGTGCAAATAGCTCGCGTCCCATGCCGAATTCATTATCCTCCAGAGTGGCCTCGGCAAGTGGACGCGCTGCAAACTCTGCAGCATCCACCAGAACCTCAAGCGTGCCCTTGACTGCATCCAGCCGGATCATGTCGCCATCCTGAATGCGCGCTATTGCGCCACCGTCGCAGGCTTCCGGCGTGACATGAATGGCCGCCGGCACCTTGCCAGAAGCGCCAGACATGCGCCCGTCGGTCAGGAGCGCGACCTTGTAGCCTCGATCCTGCAGCACGCCGAGGGGCGGGGTCAGCCGGTGCAGTTCCGGCATGCCGTTAGCTTTCGGTCCCTGGAATCGGACGACCGCTACAAAGTCGCGGTTCAGCCGGCCATCCTTGAAGGCGTCCTGCAGTTCCTGCTGGTCCTGAAACACGATCGCGGGCGCCTCGACGACATGCCGCTCCGGCTTGACGGCCGAAATCTTGATGACGGCCTTGCCAAGATTTCCGGCCAGCATCTTCAAGCCGCCGTTTGACTGGAAGGGAGCCTCTATCCGCGCCAGCACCTTCGGATCACCGCTCTCGTCGGGGATCGGCTGGCGGGTAACCGTGCCGTTTTCACCAAGCTTGGCTTCGATCGTGTAGGCTTCCAGGCCATGCCCGAAGACCGTGCGGACATCATCATGCAGCAGGCCTCCCTTCAGGAGTTGCTTGATCAGGAAGCCCATCCCGCCGGCGGCATGGAAGTGGTTCACGTCTGCAAGCCCATTGGGGTAGACCCGTGCCAGCAGCGGCACAATATCGGACAGTTCGGAGATGTCCTGCCAGGTCAGGTGGATGCCCGCCGCGCGGGCCATCGCCACGAGGTGCAGCGTGTGATTGGTGGAGCCGCCGGTCGCATGCAGTCCAACGACGCCGTTCACGATCGAGCGCTCGTCGATCATCTCGCCGGCCGGCGTGAACTCGTTGCCGAGTGCCGTGATTGCGAGTGCCCGCTTGGCAGCTTCTCTCGTCAGAGCATCGCGCAGCGGCGTGCCCGGATTGATGAAGGAAGCGCCGGGCAGGTGGAAGCCCATGATCTCCATCAGCATCTGGTTTGAATTGGCCGTGCCGTAGAAGGTGCAGGTGCCAGGACCATGATAGGATTTGGACTCGGCCTCCAGCAATTCCTCCCTACCGACCTTGCCTTCCGCATAGAGCTGGCGGATGCGCGACTTCTCGTCGTTCGGCAGACCGGTCGTCATCGGCCCGGCGGGGATGAAGACGGCGGGAAGGTGTCCAAATGTCATGGCTGCGATCATCAGGCCTGGCACGATCTTGTCGCAGACGCCGAGATAGACGGCTGCGTCGAACATGTTGTGGCTGAGGCCGATACCCGCCGCCATCGCGATTGCATCGCGTGAGAAGAGTGACAGCTCCATGCCAGGCTGCCCTTGGGTCACGCCGTCGCACATGGCCGGAACTCCACCGGCCACCTGTGCGGTGCCGCCGGCTTCCCTTGCCGCGTC
>CAYNED010000242.1:0-4427 GCA_964396135.1 uncultured Neorhizobium sp. | reverse complement strand
AACTCCGCTCCTCTTCGGCCTGACCGCGGTGCCGCTAATCGGGCTCTATGATGGCGTTTTCGGGCCCGGCGCCGGTTCGTTCTACATGCTCGCTTTCGTGCTTCTTGGGGGAATGGGGCTGCTGAAAGCGACTGCGCATACCAAGCTTCTCAACCTCGGCTCCAATTTCGGCTCCTTCCTTGTCTTTGCGCTTACCGGGGCGATTCTCTGGAAGGTCGGCCTGGTCATGGGCGCGGGGCAGTTCCTCGGCGCGCAGATGGGCTCCCGCGTTGCGATGCGCGGCGGAGCAAGGATCATCAAGCCGCTGCTGGTCGTCTCGTGCCTGGCGTTGGCAATGAAACTGATATCCGATCCAGCACACCCACTCAGGCTCTGGTTCGGCTTCTAATTCTAAAATGTGGAGGCGCTAGCCCTTCATCTTCAGCGGCAGCCCGGCTGCGACGAAGAAGACTTCGTCGGCAACCGCCGCGATCCGCTGATGCAGGCGGCCGGCATGGTCCCGGAATTCTCGTGCCATCCTGTTGTCGGGCACAATCCCGAGTCCGACCTCGTTCGACACCAGAATCAGCCTGCCTTTGTGGCCTGCAACGCAATCGACCAATGCACGGCCTGAAGCATCGATGTCTGCTTCCGCCATCATCAGGTTCGTAACCCACAGCGTCAGGCAGTCGACAAGCACGACCCGACCGACGCCTTGTAGCTGCTGCAGGCGAAGGGGAAGATCAAGCGGCACCTCGTGCGTCTGCCAGCCTTCCCCGCGGTCCTGCCTGTGCTGCAGGATGCGCTGGCGCATCTCCTCGTCCCATGCCTGACCCGTCGCAACATAATGACGCTCCAGCCCGCTGGCGCGCGCCAGTTGCTCAGCCAGCGCTGACTTGCCCGAGCGGGCGCCACCGAGAATTAGCGTCGTCGGGGCTGCGATGGTCACACAGCACCTGTCAGTGGTTGCAGATAGACGCTTGGATTGGGAGGTGGAGGGGCAGCGCAAGTCTTGAAAGCACGGACGATTCGTAGATGCATGAGGCGTCCGCCTAGGTTCATCAAGTCTGCGCTGCCACTCGCCGAAAAAAATGGGGAAGCTAGCGCCGCAAGTCAACCCAGCCACCTCTGAAGAGCAGCAACGGCCATTCTCAATGCATGCGCGGCGGGTACGCACTACCTGATCCCGCGCCGCCGGACGGAACGCCCGTCTGCAAAACGATGATTAGCGTCACAACGTTACCGGAAGGTTAGTGCGCCATCCAACATCTTGAATTTCTACAGCGCCGATCGAAGGATCATCAAAGTCTTGCGATCACCCTGCCAACGGTTGATTTTGCGCTGCAATACCCTAGTCTTTCCCATACGCTTTCTCTCACCCGCAGCCGCTGAAATGGTGGCGAAATGGATCAGGCAGCATCATCTGCTGCCTGTCGGACGGATGCCAATGATGCGATTTTCCGTTGCTGCACCTGCGCTCCTGCTGGGTTTTTGCTTTCACGCGGAAGCCGCCGAGGCCGCCTGCGGCCAGATCTTCGTTGCAGAGATGAACTGGGGTTCGGCAGCCATTGCGGCACACATAGACAAGATCATTCTCGAGCGGGGCTTCCACTGCACGGTATCCCTGGTGCCCGGAGATACGGTGCCGACCTTCAACTCGATGAACCTGTCCGGCACTCCCGATCTGGCTCCCGAGTTCTGGATCAACGCCGTGCGAGGCGAGCTCACGCAGGCGACAGCGGCAAACCGTCTCGTCCTCGGGGCCGAGATCTTAGCCGACGGTGCTGTTGAAGGCTGGTGGGTTCCAAAATTCATCGTCGACGCAAATCCGGAAATTCGCACCGTCGAAGACGCGCTGGCGCGTCCGGATCTTTTTCCCGGTGCGCAAACGGGCGAAAAAGGTGCACTTCATGGCTGCCCCGCAGACTGGAGCTGCCATGTCACGACTGCCAATCTTTTCCGAGCGTTTGGTGCGGAAGAGAAAGGCTTCACCCTGGTCGAGCCAGCAACCGCTGCAGAGTTCGAAGCTTCGATCGTCAATGCGTTCGAAACGGAAACGGGGTGGCTCGGCTACTATTGGGCACCGACTGCGATCCTGGGTAAGTATGAGATGGTAAAGCTATCCCTTGGCGTTGCGCATGATAAACGCCAGTGGGACGATTGTACCGCCGTTGCAAATTGCTCCAACCCAGAGCGCAACGCCTACCCCACCTCCCAGGCTTACACGCTTGTCACCAGATCCTTCACCGAAAAAGCTGCCGATGCCATGGATTACGTCAGCCGCCGGAAGTGGTCGAACGCGACGATCAGCAGCGTTCTGGCATGGCAGTTGGAAAACGGAGCTTCCCATGCACAAACGGCCGAGCATTTCATCGAAAGCTACGAGCAGGTTTGGTCGCAATGGCTGACACCCGCAGTTGCTGATAGGGTCAAGTCTGCGCTCTAGCGGCCCCGCTTGTCTCTTCCGCGTCGCAATCTGCACAATGTCGCCCCTGCCAATGCTATAGTGGAAAGCGGTGGCCGACCCGCACCGGCCTTGGGTGAGACGGGTCAGGCAGGAAGTGCGATATGGAAGGTGCATGGCCAGCCACGGAATCGAGATCAAGGGACTGTTCAAGATCTTCGGACCACGGGCCCGGAATCACATCGATCGGGTGCGCAGCGGCATGACCAAAGCTGAGCTCAACGAAGCGCACGGCCATGTTCTCGGTCTGCAGGACATCAACCTTTCGATGCCGGGTGGTGGGATCACCGTGGTCATGGGGCTGTCCGGATCAGGCAAATCGACGCTGATACGTCACATCAACCGACTGATCGAACCTACTGTCGGGCAAGTCATTTATGACGGGACTGACATCTGCCGTATGAACCAGCGTGACCTGCGCGAATTTCGCCGTCTCAAGACGGCAATGGTGTTCCAGAAGTTCGCCCTATTGCCGCATCGAACAGTGATGGAAAACACTCTCTACGGCTTGGACATCCAAGGCGTGCCGCGCAGCAGGAGCAGAAAGCAGGCACAGCACTGGATCGAGCGCGTGGGGCTTGGCGGATTCGAGAACCACTACCCGAACCAGTTGTCCGGCGGCATGCAGCAGCGGGTAGGCCTCGCCCGCGCGCTCGCCAATGATGCCGACATCCTGCTGATGGACGAAGCCTATTCTGCGCTGGATCCACTGATCCGCGTCGACATGCAAACGGTGCTTCTCGACATCCAACGTGAACTGAAGAAGACGGTCGTCTTCATTACCCACGATCTGGACGAAGCGTTGCGGCTCGGCGACAAAATAGCGATCTTGCGCGACGGCCAGATGATCCAGCAGGGGACGGGGCAGGAAATCGTCTTGGCTCCAGCGGACGACTACATCGCCGCCTTTGTCAGAGAGGTGAACCGGGGCCGTATCATCCAGGCAAGAACGGTGATGAAACCCGCTATAGGCGCGTTGGAAGGCCTGATGGTCGCTGGCGACGAGACGCTGGAATCAGTGGCCCAGCGCTTGACCAAGGCGGATCGTGCCCAGGCGATCGTCGTCGACGAGGACGGGCTTGAGATTGGTACACTCGACCTGAACACGATCCTGGCGGCGATGGTCACGCCAGCCGGCCATCCAGGCCAAGCTGCGGCTCACGCATAGCCAGATTGAATCCAGCTGCCTCAACGATTATACCCGGCATCAAAGGAGCACCCTCCATGACAGCAGCCAATCCCCTTCGCGATCTTCTGGCCGAGAAAGGCGTGTTGCTGGCCGATGGCGCGACTGGGACCAATCTGTTCGCGATGGGTCTGGAGGCCGGAGAAGCGCCAGAACTTTGGAACGAGACGCATCCGGAGCGGATCAGCAAGCTGCACCAGGATTTCGTCGATGCCGGTGCCGATATCATCCTGACAAATTCCTTCGGCGGCACGCGCCACCGCTTGAAGCTGCACCACGCGCAGGACCGGGTGTTCGAACTCAACAAGCGCGCGGCTGAAATTGCCCGTGCCGTCGCGGACCGGTCCTCACGCAAGGTGATTGTTGCCGGATCGGTAGGCCCTACAGGCGAGCTTCTGATCCCGCTGGGAGCGATGTCTTACGACGACGCGGTGGCAGCATTCGCCGAACAGATGGAAGGTCTCAAGGCC
Source organism: uncultured Neorhizobium sp. (assembly GCA_964396135.1). Lineage (GTDB taxonomy): Bacteria > Pseudomonadota > Alphaproteobacteria > Rhizobiales > Rhizobiaceae > Neorhizobium. The sequence goes on along the minus strand of CAYNED010000242.1, from coordinate 328 downwards.
GGTGGCGCCGATTTGGCCTGGATAGAAACCATGTCGTCGGCGGACGAGATCCGCGCGGCCGCCGAAGCGGCAACCAGGGTCGGTATGCCCTACGCCTACACCGGTTCTTTCGATACCGCTGGAAAAACAATGATGGGGCTCGATCCGAAAGACATGCACGCCGTGGCTCAGGATGTTGGTCAAGGTCCGATTGCGGTCGGCGCCAACTGCGGCGTCGGCGCCTCCGACATTCTCTCCAGCCTCCTCGACATGACGGAAGCCGCGCCCAACGCCATCACCATCGTCAAGGGCAATTGCGGCATTCCCGAGTATCGTGGCGCCGAGATCT
>CAYNED010000241.1:0-4447 GCA_964396135.1 uncultured Neorhizobium sp. | reverse complement strand
CGGATCACGGTCATCAATGGCCACCAGATGCTCCGGACATAAATGACGTCGCGGCTCTTGCTTGCTTCTGCAGCCTTCAAGATTGCACGGGCTACTTCCTCCGGATCGGCCGTCAGCAAGCCGGGCAGCGCCATGCCCTCCGTCATTCGAGTGCGAACGAAGCCGGGCTTGACCGTCAGAACGCGGACGCCGACGGAGGCGAGGCGATTCCTCAGCCCGGACAGGAAGGCCGTGAAGCCGGCCTTGGCCGAGCCGTAGACATAGTTGGAGGCCCTGCCGCGGTCACCTGCCACGGAACTCACGCCGACGATCGAGCCAGAGCCCCGCTTTGCAAACCGTTCCGCCAGCATCCCGAGGAGGATGGCCGGGCCTTCGAAGTTTGTGCGCAACACCGTGACGGCGTGCGCTGCGTCCTTTTCCGCCCGCGGCTGCTCCCCGAGCTCCCCGATCACGCAGACAACCGTATCCGGCAGCCCGGGCAGGCTCTCGATGAAGGGCTCGAACTGCTCCGTCGTTAGGATATCCAGCTGATGAGCCGTGACGAAGGTCCCGCAGCGAGTGCGGATATCGTCTGCTTCCCGCTCCACCGCTTCCAGCCTGCGTCCCGCCAGGTGCACGTTCCATCCCGCCATGCCGTAGGCGATCGCAGTGGCACGTCCGATATCCGACGTTGCGCCGAGGAGGAGGAGCGTCTTGCCTGTGCTGTTCATAAACCGAGCCTCGTTGCGAGTTTGGAGTTGAAGCGGCCATCGGGGTCGACGGTTCTGCGCAATTGCTTGAAGGCCTCCAACTGAGGATACCCTGCCTCGAAGGTTTCGCGAGACTGCCGCGCATCTTTTGCCAGATAAAGCCGGCCTCCGGCTTCGACAACGAGCTTGTCTATCTCGTTCAGCAAGGCAAAGACGTCAGGCGTCGCGGGGAGATCAAGCGCCAATGTGTATCCCGGCATCGGGAACGAGAGCCATCCCGTCCCGGCACCGAGTTTCTTGAGCACTGCAAGGAACGAGCCTCGACCGGAACTGGTGAAGCGACCGAGGATCTCGGCCAGCACATGATCTGAAGTGGCTTCCGGGATGACGCACTGGTGCTGCACGAATCCTTGCTTGCCATACAGGCGGTTCCAGTCGTTGATCCCGTCGAGCGGGAAGAAATACGGGTTCCAATGCACAAGTTGGGGGCTTCCCGCCTTTCGGGCTCCGGCGCGGAAATAGATCTCGTTGAAGGCGGTGACGCTTGCGCGGTTGAGCGCCCAGCGGGGAAAATCGAACGGGAGACCGAGTCGGGCCGGGGCGACTGTCGGGAAGGGTTGCTTGCGGGAGTCGCTCGATGCGATCTGCTGCACGGTGGCATGTTCGCCGGAAAATATCAGCGAACGACCAAGCGAACTGCCGCGAGAAAGACAGTCAATCCAGGCTACCGAATAGGTGGCGTTATCGGCTGCGTCCAAAGCGTCGATAGCGGCCGTCAGATCGTGGGCGACGGTTGTCGTCTGCATGATCCATCCGGTCTCGATCGGCTTCATGGTGAAGCGCGCCTCCGCGATGACGCCCGTCAGCCCCATGCCTCCGATCGTTGCGTAGAAGAGATCCTCGTTGCTCTGCGGGCTGCACACAACGGTTTCGCCGCTTGCAAGCACTACCTTGATCTCCTGAACATGGGCTCCGAAGCCTCCGTCCCGGTGATGGTTCTTGCCGTGCACGTCGGAAGCAATCATGCCGCCCACTGTAACGAACTTGGTGCCGGGAACGACGGGCGGGAAGTATCCACGCGGGATGAAGGCCTCCAGGATATCAGACAGCATCGTCCCGCCTTCGACGGTGAGACTGGCCGTGGCAGGGTCGAAGCTCCTCATGCGATTGAGGCCGCGGCACATCAGTGTCGCCTGGTCACCAATGGCGGCGTCGCCGTATGACCGGCCGTTTCCGCGCGCGATCAGGCCGCTGGTCGAGCGGACGCTGGCGTCGATCTCTGAAACGCGCCTTGCCTGAAGCGTCTGGCTTTCAATACGAGGATAACGCCCCCAGCCGTGCAGGATCAAATCAGGCTCCTTCCGGACGGAACACAAATTTGCGGTCCAGTGCGTATTTCAAAGCGTAGCCTATCGCCAACCCCAGCGCACCCCCGGCGTATTTCGCGAAGGTCGTGCCCCAGATCGTCCAAAATGCTAGCTCAAAACTCCAGAATATGATGGTCGTCAGGATGCTGAAGACACCATAAAGCGATACCTTCTTTGCCTCATTGGCGCGAGAGGTGTAACCGTCGAAGAAGATCCACCTCTTGTCGAGCACGTATTTCACCACGAAACCGGCCGCGGTTCCAAAGAGGATGGAAAGCATGAGCGGCTGGATCGGCAGCAAGTTCAGGGAAACTTCCTGGACCGCGAAATTGACGAGCGTCGAGATCACGGCAAACAGGACGTAGCGGAAGGCGAGGGTCATGACGGCTGTCGTTTCTCTGCTCGGCGCGTGGGGCGGGACTGCCGCCTCACATAGCGCCGGCAAAGCAGGCGGCAATAACCCCAAACAATCCAAGGCTCACCTTGTCTCTGATGGCGAACACAACAGGGTCGTCGTTCATCAGGCCACGATGGGCGAGCATGAGGACGCGCGCAATCCAATAGGTGAGGATCGGCACGATCAGCCACAGGAGCTCGGGCCGCGCATTGAGGTTTCTCACATCCGCATCCATGAAGTAGAGGCACAGAAGGGTGAGCGCGTTCATCCCGGCCGCAGCCGCAAGCGCGGCCACCATGCCACGGTCGGCATTCCGATAGTCGCGGCTCTTGGCGTCCGGAAGGTTCGCCTCAGCGCGGGCCACAAGCTCCGTGTAGCGCTTGACCAGCGCCAACGAGAGAAACCAGCTCATGGTGAATGCGAGAAGCCACGGCGACACCACCACCGAGAGTGCTACGGCCCCACCCACGACGCGGGTGGTGTAGAGGCCCGCAAGCGTGACCACATCCACGATCATCTTGCGCTTGAGCACGAAGGAGTAGGCGGTGGTGAGGGCGAAATAGAACAACAGCACCGCCAGGAACGGCAGTGAAACGGCGGCAGCCACCGATAGCGAGAGCAGAAACAGGACCGGAATTGCCAGTACCGCATTCGACAAGGGGATGTCGCCGCAGGCCAGAGGCCGGCGACATTTCGTACGGTGGCCACGGTCATCCTGCAGGTCGACCAGATCGTTCAGGAGGTAGACGCTGGAGGCGCACAGGGAGAATGCGACCAGAGCCAGAAACGCCTGGACCAGGCTCCCGACGGTGAACATGTGATGGGTGAGGAGGGGCACAAAGACGAGGCCGTTCTTGGCATACTGGTGCACGCGCAACAGCCGCGCCCAAGTCTTCCAGGTCGGTTGTTCATGCGTCAGGTGCTCGACATCGTCATGCTGGCCAGCCAAGGTTCTGGCGACATCACGCGGGGTCCGGATGGCATATGCCTTTGCGGCGCGCTGCCAAACGGCTAGATCGGCCGCGTCGTTGCCGACGTAATCAAAGCCGCGTTCGCCGAAGGCGTCGACCAGTTTCTGCGCTTTGACTTCTGCAGCACAATTCGTCAGCGCATCGGTCGCAAACCAGCCTTTGAACAGGCCAAGATGCTCCGCAACCGCCGAAACCAGACGCTCATGGCTGGCGGACGCCAGATAAACGGGGCGCCCTGCCTCGGTTGCAGCCCGGATCAGGCGCAACACTTCCGGGTCATAAGGAAGGATAGCCGGATCGAAATCGACCGGCTCCGAAAGCCGGTGCTTCAAGCTGGACTTGCCTTGCCGCAGCGCCCGGGCGAGATCGATGATCGAGTGGGGCCGGCGGCTCAACTCCCCAAACGCACATTCGATGAGAAGGTCGGAGCGAACGAGGGTACCGTCCAGGTCCACGACCAGCGGACGTAGCGTCTCTCTCGGGCTGGCTACTGCCTCCGCATGTCGCAGGTCTTCCGCTTCCTCGCGGGTATCGAATTCAAAGACGTCGAAGCGTCTGCGCGTCAATATAGGCCGGAAATGCGGAAGCTCATGCTGTAGTTCGCTCACATGGAACCCTTTCACTAGGTCTCTCAGAGACGTCGACAGCGCCAACTAAAATTTTAGCGGTTAGTTCCACCGCATGAGCAATGGAAGTTGTGCGAGGGACCCCCGGAGCGGCGATCAAAACTTCAATCGACGGTCGTTGGTAGGCTGCGATTTGCGGGTTCGCGAACCACAGCCGCTCTCGTTAGGGAAGCTTCGTGTCAGGCTCGTCCGGGGAATCGACAACGTCCGTTTCTGGACGCTCGCCTCCGCTTGCAAACTCGGTCTTCCACTCACCCTTGGCGTCCTGATAGGCGATATCGGTCGACTCGCCGGCAAGCTGCTGGCGATCGGCTGCCTGTTCCGCGGCCCGCATGGCCGTATCATGATCTGCAAAGGTCTCCGAGAATACGTCGCCAAGCTTGTAAGCCCCGCCCCC
>CAYNED010000240.1:0-4491 GCA_964396135.1 uncultured Neorhizobium sp. | reverse complement strand
TTCATTGCCCTTGCTGAACAGCTCGCGCCGCGGGCGGAACACGATCTCAAACATATTGCCAGCTTCTACGGCACCCTCTTCGTCTCCGAAGGAGTCGAAGGAGAACGGGATCGGCTGAAAGCCGCTGTCGTCGGTGGGCGCCGCGGATACGGGCGCCGGGGCAGCTGGCTTTGCAACAGGCTTCGGCGCTTCCGATGAAACAACCGGCGTTTCGCCGCTTGCCAGCGCCTCCAACTCCTTGACCAGAGCCCGACTGCGGCTTTCGTCCACGGAGCCACCATCGCGGGCCGCGTTCGTCAGATCCGCCAGAACGTCGGCAGACTTCAGCATGACCTTGAGGACGTCCTGCGTTGGCTCCAAACGATTTGAGCGCACGCAGTCCAACGTGGTTTCAAAAACGTGCGCGAAAGCCACGAGGTCGTCCAGGCCAAAGGCGCCCGCTCCACCCTTGATGGAATGAACGGCACGGAAGACGGCGTTCACCGTCTCGGGATCGCGATCTCCGTCATTGAGCTTGAGAAGCCCTGATTCCAGTTCTGCAAGCTGCTCCTCGCATTCCTGGAAGAAGATCTCTTTGATTTCGTTCATATCCATCGGAAGAATTCCTGATCAGGCGGTTAATTCAGGCGGTCACGCGTTCAATGGCGTCAATCAGCTTGACGGGATCGAAGGGCTTGACGATCCAGCCCGTCGCACCAGCCTGGCGAGCGCGGTTTTTCTTTTCGGCGTCGCTTTCCGTTGTCAGCACCAGGATAGGGACGGCCCGGTACTTCTCATTGCGGCGCACGCCTTCAATGAAGCCAAAGCCATCGAGGCGGGGCATATTGATGTCTGTAACGATGACATCGGGGTTGCAGCCTTCGAGAACTTCGAGCCCCTCAACTCCGTCTTCGGCCTGAATGGTTTCAAAGCCGGCGTTGTTGAGTGTTACGAGAAGCATGTTCCGGATTGTCCGTGAATCATCCACGGTCAGTACTTTCTTCTTCATTTCGAGATCTCCTTAGCAACCAGATGATCGGTATCGATCCCGATGAGTTGCATTGTTTTCGCGAACGCGTCGGAGCTCTTCTCGACGACGTATGATTTCTTGTCGGCCTGCCAGGCGCGGGCCGCGGCAATCAGGACCTGCGCGCACTGCACGCCAACGCGTTCGACATCGGAGGCGTCGATCGCGAGGTTGCGGCCACGCATCGACATCAGCTTGCCGTGGAGTGCGGAAGCTTCGTTGAGATCCAGCACCGGGGGAAGTTTCAAGCTGCCATTCGCGGCCTTCTTGGTCGCCATCAGATCATTCCTCGCGCTTTGTGGAACAGAAGGTCGGTGTCACTCTCGATGTCGGAGTCAGGACCGGTTGAGATGAGTTCGATTTTCGGCTTGGGTGCCGCGGCAGGACCGACAGCGTCGGAATGGTATCGCGCCTGTCGCTCGATGCGGAATTCCCGCACAGTTCGGCCAAGCTCGACAATGACGGTTTGAAGGTCGGCTGCCCGGGCCCCGGTGCGCTCTGCACGGTCCGCGTTTGATGCGACCTCGCGGCCAAGCGATGATACTTCGGCGGCAACCTTGCCCAAGACCCCCACCTGGGCCTCCGCGTTTTGCGCAATGCCGGAGATGGACGTATCAATCTGCGCCACCTGGCGGACAATCCCGCTGATGGCATCCTGCGTGCGGTGAACCATCTCCACGCCCGCGCCGACCTGCGTTTTTGTGCCGTTTACCAGCGATTTGATCTCGCGTGCCGCGTCGGCTGAACGCTGCGCCAGCGCGCGCACTTCCTGTGCCACCACCGCAAAACCGCGACCCGAGTCGCCAGCGCGCGCGGCTTCGATCCCGGCGTTCAGCGCCAGAAGATTGGTCTGGAAGGCGATTTCGTCGATTACACCGATGATCTCGCCGATCTTTTCAGCCGAAGCTTCGATATCAGCCATGGCTGTAATGGCGCGGCCGACAATCTGGCCGCTCTCCTCCACCGTCTGGCGCGTTGCAGCGGCCGCCTTTTGCGCAGCGCCCGTTTCGGACGCGCAGGACTGCATCTGGCTCGTGATCTCAGCAAGCTGTTGGGACGCCTCGCCGAGCCGTTGCGAATGGGCGGTGGACGCCTCCGCGAATATGCGGGCATCGGCAGCAAGTTCACCGGCTGCGGCGAGCGCTTCTTCACTTCCTGTCTGAGCGGACTGCAGTGAAGAGCGGCTCGCGTCGATTGCCTGGTTCAGGAGATCGGCGAGTTCGCGATAGTGTGCTGGAACATCGTCGGGAAGACGAATGGTGAAGTCTCGCTCCGCGAGAGAGTGCACAACATCGGCAAATAGCTGCAGAACCTCGGTCCGGTCTTCATCCCGCTGCTGATCAAGCGCGCGGTGATGCTTTTGGCGCAGTTCGTTGAACCTCAGCGTTACACCGATCTCCACGTCCACCATGACAAGGCGGATGAGGGCGCCGACAAGTTCGGTCAATTCCTGGGCCCGACGCCGGGCCGCCGGAAGCAGTGGACGTCCTGCGTCCTCGGAAAGCACTCCGGCCAGAAGGTTCTCGAGCACGACTGCATGGCTCGCGACATGCCAGCGCGGATCAAGACCCATGCGGCTTTGGCTGTCAGAGAGAACCTTTACGCGATCCGCATAGACGGCGTCGAAGCGGGCATCGGTCAGCACGCTCCAGTGCGACGATTGCAGATCGTGCAGACGTTCGAGCTGGTGCTCGCTGTCAAACTGGCGGGCAGCCTCTGGGAAACACTGCAAACGGTGAAGGAGATCGCGCAGCCCCGCCTTGCAGTGGAGATCAAGCTGCGGGCGATGGCGGCGCAGAAGATCGCAGGATCGGGCGTCCAGACCGGCGAAAGCCAGCCTCTCACCCAGGCTACCCGCCTGGGGTCTACGCGCCTGTTCCGATAGCGGACTATGCCCCACGATGCGTCCTCAATAAACGATCGATCCTGTCGATTGGATCGTAGCCGATTGCTCAGATTCACCCAGCGCTGAAGGCGCAGAAGAGGTGCCGACGTCCCTCTACGGCACATCAGGCATGGACAACTCGGTTGCCGCAGTCGTTCTGGATCTGATCATGAGCGGATACCGGGTCAAAACCGGTACGGCAGTGCGGCTTCATGCCTGCTGAGGAAGAGCGTTTCCCCAATTTGCCGTTGTCCCTCATATGTATGGTTAATTCCTTGCCCGAAGGTTAAGAATGGTCCCGCGCCCGTTCCGATTCAGCACCTGCGGGGAAGCGTTAGGCAAGGGCTCGTCGCAGAACGGCGTCAAGATCCTGATATGAATGAAGAAGAACTGTCTGGGGAGGGAAACCTTCGGCTGACGAAAGCAGAACCCTTGAGTCCGAAACGCCAGAACAGGTCAGTTGCCTTGGTGATGCCGATCCGTTTGCCGGTGACCACCGGCGCGCTCTCTTCAGGCAATACAAGATCGAACGGCGGTTCCACCAGCGGGAGCCCGTCCTGCTCGCGGGTTATAGCCAGCGCCTGGCAGACCCTGCCCGGCCCCGCGCAGAGCAGGCGCAAGCTGCTCCCCCCTCGCCTCTCCTCCATCTGCGCAATTCCCCAGCGAGGCTCGAGCGCGCGAATGAGCACGGCGCTTCCGGGGCGACAGACGACATTGAGGCACCAGTGAATGCCATAGGAGCGGTAGACATAGGCACAACCGGCTGGCCCAAACATGGATCGGTTGCGCTCGGTGGGGCCGCGGAAGCTGTGAGAAGCGGGATCTTCCATCTCGTAAGCCTCCGTCTCGACAATGATGCCGCCGACCCCGTTGAAGCGCAACGAAGCGCCGATCAGCTCCTGCGCCGCCTCGATGGAAGTCTTCTGGAAAAGCTGCTCGATCACGATGCGCCTCCGCTTGCATGACCAAGGGATATTCTGGCGGATTGCATAGAAGGTGGCGGACGTGACATCAGCAACAACATGAGGCGCGCGTCACCGTCGTCAAGCAGCACATCCAGTCGGACCTCATACACCGTTCATGATGAACCCTTCGCGTGTTGATTGATCTACACTTGCTTGAGCAAAAAAAGACCCGACGACGTCGTTCATGTGCAACAGACACAGGGGGCTGTAAGAGCTTAGCCCTTAACTCCTACCGGATTCGGTTGAGTCGCCAAAACTAGAGCGCGGACGCATGGAGCGTTTAAGATTCGCGGAAGAATAGCTCCTTGGGATCTCCCCGTGCATACTTGATGGCCCTCCGGACGACTGACTGCCTTTGTCAAGGCAGAAGGCAAGCGCATCTACCGCCTGGTTGCTTAGAAACAACATTAAGCACAAGCATGGCCGAGAGGGTGGGACTCTCACCCACAAGCCCACGCGATACCTGAGTTTCCAATGCCTTAGCTAACTCACTACAGCAAAAGGAGGAAAAGCGATACCTCAAGGTGTACCGCGCAGTGTACCCGGCTTTGCAAAATCCACTCTCACCCACATTCTTTGGCTACTGTTGGAGGGGCGCCAGTTGCGCTCCGGGTGAAGTCATCGAGCGGCCTTGC
>CAYNED010000239.1:0-4536 GCA_964396135.1 uncultured Neorhizobium sp. | reverse complement strand
TCTCGACTTCCTCATGGCTGTCGACGGCAAAGAGTTCAACACCCAGCGCAAAAGCACGCGCGATGTCGCGCTCCTTCTTGATCGTGTTGCCGTAGGAGATGCGCTCCGGCGACGCGCCGGCGTCGAGCGCCATCTGGATTTCGGCAACCGATGCGCAGTCGAAGTTCGAGCCGAGGGAAGCCAGCAGCTTCAGGATTTCCGGAGCCGGGTTTGCCTTGACGGCGTAGTAGATCGCACTGTCCGGCAGGGCGTGACGGAAGGCGTGAAAATTGTCGCGCACAACATCGAGGTCCACGACGAGGCACGGGCCGTCGGGGCGTCGGGTCTTGATGAAGTCGAGAATACGAGCGGTGGTCATCTTGCAGTCCCTCAAATTCCAGGCTCCGGCGGACCGGAGGACAAAGGACGGATGAGAATATGCATAGGCACCAGCCGGTGGAGACCCGGTACCGCAATACGCTCATACGCGCGAACAGTGGATCAGCGCCCTGCCAAGAGCAAAGATCCGGCTTTGTCTGCCATGGATTGGAGGGATTAACCCAACCGCACTTCCGGCAATGATGGTGTGCCTCTTCAGTATTGCAGGCTGATGGAAAGCCTACAGAGACCAGAAAGGCCCGCACCGTCGTTGCTTCAAGATGTCCTCGCATTTCCCGGTTGGCCGGAATAGCGACTGGAGGGGTTAGTTCCAGGTACCTTACCGATGACCTCACCTTAGAGACGGATCTCAATTCGAGGGTCGGCGGACACCCACAGGCACGTGCGACTTTGGGCAGCACGGGAGATAAGAATATTCGCCTTCACAATCAAGAGATATTTTGACCTCGTCGCTATTTTCTGCATTGCGACTTCTTGCAGGAACTCCCAACTAGGCGCGGGGGCAACGGAAGGGACAATCACATTGGATACTCTGACGCGAATGCGTGCCTTCATTGACGTGGTTGAGGCCGAAGGTTTCTCGGCAGCGGCACGTCGCACGGGGCGATCCAAGGCGCTGCTTTCGAAATACGTGAAGGAGCTCGAGGACGATCTTGGCGCTCTTCTGCTGAACCGCACCACCCGCCAATTCTCGATGACTGAAGCCGGCCATACCTATTACCGGACCGCAGCCGACATCCTGAAGGAGATCGACAATCTTTCGGATCTGGTACGGGAGAACAACTCTGACCTGAAGGGCAAGATCCGTCTGTCCGTGCCGCGTACTTTTGTGGATGCCGAGGTTGGCCAGTCTCTGATCGATTTCGCCAAGGAACATCCTGAGGTTTCTCTGGAGATTGTCGCCGAGGACCGGTTCGTGGACCTGATCGAGGAAAGCTTCGACCTCGCGATCCGAATCACCAAACTGGAAGATTCCGGTCTCATAGCCCGCAAGATTGCCGATTTCCGCGTTTATGCCTGTGCCTCAGCTGATTTCGTGGTGCGCCACGGGCCAATCGACACGCCCCAGGACCTTTCCCGTGTCCCGTTCATCATCGACACCAATTCCCGCTGGCACAACAATGTCCGCTTTTCGAGCCCCGAGGGGGCAACGATCTCCGTTCCCGTGAGTGGTCCGGTGGAGGTCAACAGCCCGCAGGCTACGCTACGCGCTGCCAAGGCCCGGTTTGGCGTCGCCATCATTCCGGACTTCATTGCCGGCCCCTATATCCAGTCCGGTGACCTCGTCACGCTGCTGGAGGACTTCATCGCCAAGGACCGCGGCATCTATGCGGTCTACCCTCACCGGCGCTACCTCCCGGCCAAGGTCCGCAGCCTTGTCGACTATCTTGCTGTCTGGTTCCGCCGGCGACATTGACGCAAAGTCGAATTTCCGACCCATTTCCCAGCAAAACCTGCAAACTCCAATGAGAGACGCGGCCACACCATGAAGCATGCCCTACCCCTGCTGACCGCCATTGGCATCGCCGTGCCGAGCATCGCGCACGCTCACCCGCATATCTTTGCCGAGGCTCGACTGGAGGTGATCGCAGGCGACGACGGCAACGTGCAGGAACTGCGCAATGTCTGGCGGTTCGACGAGATGTTCTCAGCGAGCGTCCTGCTGGACTTCGATGCCAATACCGATCTGAAGCTGGACGAGAAGGAACTGGCTGAGCTTGGTGAGGTCATGCGCGCCTCGTTGGCCGATTTCGACTATTTCACGACGATTACGGCGGATGGAACGCCGGAGAAGGTTCAACAACCGGATGCCATCCACGTTTCCTTCGACCAAAATCAGGTGATGATCTTTTTTGCGGTAAAGCCGGAGAAGGCGCTCCCTTTGAAGGGCAAGCTCACGTTTGGTATCTATGACCCTTCGATGTACACCGCGATCGATTTCCCCACCGACGAGGATCTTGTTGCTCAGGGTAAGACGAGCGAGATCTGCAAACGGGAGGTGGTGCGTCCGGACCCGGACGAAATCATCGCGGAAAACAATGCCACCCTGACGGAAGCCTTCTTCAATGATCCTTCCGGAACAGACATGACGAAGCTGTTTGCGACCCGCTTGGAGCTGACCTGTTGATGCGGAGGAAGACGAGTGCCTTGATCGCCTTGGCATGCGCAATAGCGCTCGCCGGCGCCGCTCAGGCTCAGTCGCCGCTTGGCGTAGGCTCCGCAGAACCCGCCTTCAGCGTCAATGGTCCGCTGGGCGGCTTCTTCACCTGGATCAACAGCCACCAGCAGGCTTTCTACCGGTCCTTGACCGGCGCCTTGAAGGCTATGCGCGAAGACCCTCATGCCCTCTCCGGCTTGATCGGCCTATCCTTTGCCTACGGCATCTTCCACGCCGCGGGACCCGGACACGGAAAGGCGGTGATTTCCTCCTACATCATCGCCAATGAAGTGGAGTTGAGGCGCGGCATTCTGATCTCCTTCATTTCGGCACTGCTGCAGGGAGCAACTGCGATCCTGCTCGTCGGCTCGGCCTTCTACATCCTGCGCGGCAGCGGCATCACGATGACCGCCGCGACCTGGGCGATGGAGGTCGCAAGCTTTGCCTTGATCGCGCTGTTCGGAGCATGGCTCCTGGCGCGAAAGCTGATGTCGCTTCGCCCTCAGGCCAGATGGATCGCCGCGACTTCCCCGTCGTTCGCATCCGCAGGCAGGCTCAGCGCGCCGTCTAGGCCGACGGGCTTGAACTTTCAGGCCGTGGACGTGACAGACCATTCCTATTCCGGCAGCGGGGACTATTGCGAGACCTGCGGCGTCAGCCATGCGCCGGATCCCCGTCTGCTGGGCGGCAGCCGGTTCAGAACCAGGGAGGCGTGGTCTGCCATCGTTGCGGTCGGCCTTCGCCCCTGCTCCGGTGCGATCCTGGTCCTGAGCTTCTCGCTGTTGAACAGCCTTTATCTCGGGGGTCTGCTCTCGGTGCTCGCCATGTCACTCGGCACGGCAATCACGGTGTCGGTGCTTGCCGTGATTGCCGTTAGTGCCAAGGATTTCGCATTGCGCTTTGCCGGGCCGGGTTCGGCGGCCAGCCGCCGCATCACCGTCGGCATCGAGATCGCCGGCGCGCTCTTCATCCTTCTGATTGGCTTGTCATTGCTGGGAGCATCCCTGCAAGCGTAGAACTACCGCTGGCTGTCGCGCTTGTTCTGGTAGCGGCCCCTCAACCAGAAGACCAGGAAGAAGGAAAGCACCGCCAGCACTGCAAACAGAGCTGCCACATACGGTGAAAAGCGTTCCCCCAACCAGATCATGATCGGCGGCATGACAAAAAACAGTGCCAGGAAGCCGAGAAGGATGATCCCCGCCGCCACAATCGGCCCTCGCCTGTTCCCACCGCTCATGTTGGTGCTCCTTTGGAGAGATCTGAACGCAAATCTTCCAGCCGTCGCCGCTGCTTGCCGTGCCCGTCGAAGTTCTCAGGCGCAAGCCACGCCTCGAAGGCCTGCTTCAGCAAAGGCCACTCGCTGTCGATCATCGAGAACCAGGCGGTATCGCGGTTGGCGCCCTTGGAGATCATGTGCTGGCGGAAGATACCTTCGAAGGTGAAGCCATAGCGAAGGGCGGACTTCTTGCTCGGCTCGTTCTCGTTGTGGCATTTCCACTCGTAGCGGCGATAGCCGAGATCCTCGAAGACGTGCCGGGCCATGAGGTAATGCACCTCCGTCGTCAGCGGCGAGCGTTGCACCTGTGAACCATGAGCAACCGATCCCACCTCGACCACGCCGTTCTTCGGGTCCGGCCGCATGTAGCTCGCCATCCCGACGATCTTGCCGCTGGCATTCTCGCGGAAGACAAGGGTGACGAAGTTGCCTTGGGTTCGCGCATTCTCCAACCAGCTGCCGAAGTCTTCGACCCCGGTGAAATCATCATTGGGGAAATAGCGGATGAGCGCGTTGATATCTAAACCACCCAGCCCGTCCCAGAGAGCCTCTAGGTGGCGCTCGGCAGTGTAAGGCTCCAGCGTCACATAGCGCCCGGCCAGCGTCACGGCCGCGGGTGGCGGCACCTTGTAGTTCCTGAGATCGCGCATCAATTCCGCCTCGTGCATTCCACCGAGGCTTAGGCCAGCCACCCGGCAAAGGCAACTGGCCTCTGCGACCTATG
>CAYNED010000238.1:0-4546 GCA_964396135.1 uncultured Neorhizobium sp. | reverse complement strand
GGAAGACATCGGCGGCGGCGCGTTCAATGTTGCTCGAAACCTCGCTCTTCTCGGTCACGACGTGACGGTGGTGTCTCCTCGCGGCGGCGACGCGACAGCCGACCGGGTTGCCGCAGCAGCAGAAGCCGCCGGCGTTACAGATCGCCCTTTTGTATTTCTGGACAGGGCGACCCCGAGCTACACCGCCATTATCGAGCACGACGGCAATCTGGTGATCGCTCTGGCCGACATGGAGCTCTACCGCTTCTTCACACCCCGCCGCCTTCGCGTGCGTGGGCTTCGAGAGAGAATCGAGAAAGCGGATTTGATCGTCTGCGACGCAAATCTGCCGGCGGAGACGCTGGCGGCACTATCGCTGATGGCAAGCCAGTTTGAGGTGCCAGTTGCCGGTATCGCCATTTCGCCGGCGAAAGTGGTGAGGTTCACCGCAGCGCTGCCGTGCCTCACCTGGCTGTTCATGAACGCTGCCGAGGCGACGGCGCTTGCCGGCTCCCGTGCCGACTCGGCCGATCAGTGGCCAGGCCTGCTCCGCCCGCTCCAGCTCCATGCAGCCGTCATCACGGACGGCAGCCGCGACATCACCGCCTATTCGCCGTCGGAAACGATCAGTCACAGCCCACCTTCCATCAGCGAAATCTCGGATGTGACTGGCGCCGGCGACGCGCTTGCTGCGGGGACGCTCGATGCGCTGTTGCGGGGCGCTTCGCTGGAGCAGGCGCTGGGGCGCGGCATTTGTGCCTCGCGCATCACCCTCCGCTCGCCGCATGCTGTGGCACCGGATCTCTCGGCTGAAGCTATTGACCGCGAAGCTGCCCTTGTCGGCGCTTCGGAAAAGGTGTTCTGAGGGTGAAAATGGAGACCAACATGATCGATACCCCTTCCCTCCCCATCGTTTTCTCGCAAGAGGTTCAATCCGCCCGCGCCAATGGTGCACCGCTAGTGGCGCTGGAGTCGACGATCATCACCCACGGGATGCCGTATCCCGGCAATATCGAGATGGCCCGCAGCGTCGAAGCGATCATCCGCGAGGGTGGTGCGGTCCCTGCTACGATCGCGGTCCTGGACGGGACGCTGCATGTCGGGCTGGAAGACCACCAACTTGAGCAGTTGGCGCAGGCCAGGGATGTGATGAAGCTGTCTCGTGCAGACTTCGCCTTCGCGCTTGCGACCGGTCGTACGGGTGCCACCACGGTCGCGGCTACGATGATTGCAGCTGCGCTTGCGGGCATCCGCGTCTTTGCCACCGGTGGCATTGGCGGGGTACACCGTGGCGCGGAGGAAAGTTTCGACATCTCTGCAGATCTCGAAGAACTTGCCAAGACTGATGTGATTGTCGTTTGCGCCGGCGCGAAGGCCATCCTCGACATCCCAAAAACGCTAGAAGTTCTTGAAACGCGCGGCGTACCTGTCGTCACCTATGGCTCCAACGACTTTCCTGCCTTCTGGTCACGCGTTTCAGGCCTCCCCAGCCCTTTGACGGCGGAGACACCCGCCGAGATCGCCAAGTTCGAAGCTGCACGCAAGGCCATCGGGATCCACGGCGGGATCCTTGTTGCCAATCCCGTTCCACAACAGGATGAGATCGCCCGCGATGAGATGGAAGCCTTCATCCAGATCGCGCTCAAGGCGGCAGCCGAGCAGCATGTGGCCGCCAAGGGGGTCACACCATTCCTGCTCGACCATATCTTCCATCAGACGGGCGGGCGCAGCCTGAAGACCAATATTTCCCTGGTGGAAAACAACGCGCGCCTTGCAGCCGAAATTGCCGTGGCACTGGCAGGCTGAAGACATGGCTCGGCGGCTGAGGCCGCTTTCATAACCTGCGGAGTACTTCCTTGTCAGCCATTCAGAACACGGTTCGGGCACCTGAGCAGCGGTCTGCTCTTCTGGCGTTGATTGCCGGAGGCGTGGCCATAGGCGCCTCGCCCATTTTCGTGCGGCTTTCGGAGGTTGGGCCGGTGTCGACGGGCTTCTGGCGCCTTGCATTGGCTCTTATTCCGCTGGCGCTATGGAGCCTTCTCAAATCGGCCCCGGCGGAGAGGAAGCCGATTGCCCTGCGCGACGCGTTTCTTCTGATCGTGCCCGGCCTGGCGCTGGCCATTGATCTCGTGGCTTGGCACCTTTCCCTTCATATGACCTCGGTGGCCAATTCCACATTGCTGGCCAACCTGGCGCCTGTCTTCGTCACCTTGATCGGATTTCTTCTCTTTCGCACCGTCGTGTCGCGCATCTTTCTGCTCGGTCTGGCGCTGGCGATCATCGGCGTCGTCACCTTGAAGGGCGGGCCGGCGTCGCTGGCGGACGGCCATCTTGCGGGCGATGCGGTCGCAACGCTCGCCGCTGTTTTCTACGCCTGCTACATCCTCGCGATCGGGCGGTTGCGCAGCCGCTTCGATACGGTGCGCATCATGATCTGGAGCTCGGCCACCGCTGCGCTCGCCATCCTGCCCTTTGCGCTATACTTTGAAGGCAATATCCTGCCGCCGAGTCTGTATGGATGGGCGATCCTGTTCGGCCTCGCCTTTATCAGCCACGCCGGCGGCCAGGTCGCCATCACCTATGCGTTGGCCTTTTTGCCTGCGGCCTTCTCGTCGCTAACGCTTCTGCTCCAGCCGGTTGTCGCAGCGTTTCTGGCATGGATCATTCTGGCCGAAACTGTTGGCCCGCTGCAGGCGATTGGCGGGGCTATCGTGCTTGCTGGCATCCTTCTCGCGCGCCGCGGCTGACCCGCGGCGCCCTCGGGCGGGGCTCAATCAGTTGTCCAGCATCTCCCGCACGGCGACTGCAAGCTGCTTCAGCGAGAACGGCTTCGGCAGGAAGCCGAATTTGGCGTCGGCCGGCAGGTTTCGAGCAAAAGCATCTTCCGCGTAGCCTGAGACGAAGATGAACTTCATGTCGGGATAGGTCTTGCGCAATTCGCCAAGCAAGGTCGGGCCGTCCATCTCAGGCATCACCACGTCGGAAACGACGATGTCGACCTTGCCCTCAAGTTCTTCCATGATCTCCAGTGCCTCGACTCCGGATCCCGCCTCGTGGACCGTGTAGCCCCGGGTCTCCAGCATTCGCTTGCCACCGCGGCGCACAGCCTCTTCATCCTCGACGAGCAGCACCACCGCCGAGTTACCGGTGAGGTCCATCGGCTCCTTCGACTGTCCCGTCTGTGCGATTTCCGCCGGAGGAGCGGCATCCGGCGTCGGCTGCATTTCCTGCAGCACCGGCGCTTCGGGGATGTGCCGTGGGAGGAATAGGCGAAATGTCGTCCCGCGCCCGACTTCCGATTCGGGATAGATGTAGCCACCCGACTGCTTGACGATCCCGTAGACCATCGACAGTCCAAGACCCGTTCCCTTGCCCACTTCCTTCGTCGTGAAGAAGGGCTCGAAGATCTTGTCCATGATCTCCGGCGGAATACCGGTGCCACTGTCCGACACTTCCACCATGACGAAGTCTTCGCTTGGCAGATCAGCCCGCGCAAAGCTGCTGGTCTCATCGGCAGAAACGTTGCGGGTCTTGATCACCAGCGTGCCGCCGCCTGGCATTGCATCGCGGGCGTTGACGCAAAGGTTGATCAGCACCTGTTCGAACTGTGAAAGATCGGTCCGCACAGTCCAGAGATCGCGGCCATAGTCCACCTCCAGCTTGACGTTCGTGCCGGAAATCAGCCGGTCTACCAGCATGCGCAGATCGCCGACGACGTCTGTGAGGTTGAGCACCGCCGGCCGCATCGTCTGCTTGCGCGAAAATGCCAGCAACTGCCGCACAAGCACGGCCGCACGATTGGCATTGCGCTTGATCTCCATCAGATCGGCGAAGCTTGCGTCCGACGGGCGCGCCTGCAGGAGAAGATGATCGGACGAGAGGAGAATCGCCGTCAGCACGTTGTTGAAGTCGTGCGCGATGCCGCCCGCGAGCGTACCCACCGCATTCATCTTCTGCGTCTGTGCCATCTGCGTTTCGAGCGCCTTCTGCTCGGTGGTCTCGACGGCGTAGACGATCGCAACTTCCTCGGGCGCCTCGTCGCTCTCATCTATGACGGCATTGACGTAGAAGCGGACATAACGGCCCTCGTCGCCAGGATGCCGGCAGTCGATCGGAGCGATGTCACCCTGCCTGTCCTTTGCGGCAGATAGCGCCTCCATCAACTGCGGGCGCGCGGTTTCGTGCACGATCGCCTCGAGATGCGCTCCGGCATCGACCTGATCGCGCGAAACCACGCCCGCGAAAAGCCGCAGGAAGGGTGCATTGATCCGCAGGATCTTGCCGTCGCCATCGACTGACGCGATCGCCATGGGCGTGTTGTTGAAGAATCGCGTGAAACGCATCGCCGAAGCAGACTGATCGCCGTCTGCTCCCTTGGGCCGGTTCAAAACGATCGTCCGGCTTTCACCTGGCGCTCCGTCTCTCGTAGTCGTTACGGAATGGACCAGGCGTGCAGGAAGGCTCTGTCCATTGGTCCGGCGCAGGTCGAGGTCCAGCGTTTCCGTCCGCTGCAGTCCAGGTGCGGCCTGCACCGACTGAATCAGCGCCATGCCTTCGCCCGCCACCA
>CAYNED010000237.1:0-4548 GCA_964396135.1 uncultured Neorhizobium sp. | reverse complement strand
GAACATCAGACGCGCCCCCCCTTCGGCGTCGGCGCCGAGTTCGCCCGCGACCTGCTCGACGTAGCGGCGCAGGATGGGCGAGAGGTAGGCGTCGACGACGGTGGTATCGCCACGGCCGACCAGCTTGATCAGCGGCGAGACCTCGTGGCTGACAGAAACCTGGGTGAAGCCGATCTCGCGGGCGACCTTGGCGGCCAGCTGCTCATGCTCCGGATACCGATAGGCGTGCATGAAGACGATGGCGACGGCGCGGAAGCCCACGTCGAACTGCGCCTGCAGGTCGCGGCGGATGACGGCTTCGTCGGGGGCTGCCTCGACCTCGCCATCGGCCCGCACGCGTTCGTCGACTTCCACCACGGCGCTGTAGAGCAGTTCCGGCTTGATGATCTTCTTGGCAAAGATGTCGGCTCGCGCCTGATAGCCGATCGCCAACGCATCGCGGAAGCCGCGCGTTGTCACGAGCAGCGTCTTTTCGCCCTTGCGTTCGAGAAGGGCATTGGTCGCAACCGTGGTCCCCATCTTGACCGCGCCGATCGTGCCGGCAGGGACAGGTTCGCCTTGCTTCAGCTCCAGGAGTTCCCGGATCCCCTGCACGGCAGCATCCCGATAGGCCTCCGGATTTTCCGACAGCAGCTTGTGCGCGATCAGCGAACCATCCGGCCTGCGCCCGACGATGTCGGTGAACGTGCCGCCGCGATCGATCCAGAAATCCCATTTGCCGCTGGTCATGACGTGCCCCTCATTTGTTGCTTTTCGGTTACGAATACATTTCGTCGATAAAACGTCAATGATTGATTGACAGCAAAATGAACATTGCTGCATCATGCCTGCATAACGGGCAAAGAAGCCGCAAGAGCTTCGTCCGGCCACGGCAACCGAGGGGAGCCGACAATGTTTGACTGCCGTATTCCAGGCGGGAGGGCCATCTGTGTCCTCCATTGATCCGCGCCATAGCATTTTTCCCGAGTGGCTGAGGAAGGCGCTCGACGGTCTCTACCTCGCGGCCGGCTGGCTCGCCGGAATATTTCTCGTCGCAATCTTCCTGATCATGCTGTCGCTGTCTGCCGGACGCCCTCTCGGGATAGATGTGCCGGCCGGGGACGACTTTACGGCCTGGTGCATGGCCGCGACCGCATTTCTTGGCCTAGCACATACGTTCAGATCGGCGGAACTCATTCGCATGGGGTTGCTGATCGACCGGATCAGCGGGCTGCCGCGGAAGATGATCGAGATCGCCTGCACGGCCATCGGTGCCGCCGTGGTTTCCTATTTCGCTTGGTATGCGGTCGAGATGACCCTGTTCTCCTGGCGGTTCAACGACGTCTCCATGGGCGTGATTGCGGTGCCGCTGTGGATCCCGCAGCTCGGCATGTCGGCTGGCCTCACCATCCTCGCGATCGCCTTCGTCGATGAACTCATCCACCTGCTATTTGGCGGTACTCCGCGCTACGAGAAGCCGAAGGCGGAGACCAAGGAAGAGGTCATCGAACGCGTCATGGAAAGCGGGGTCTGATCATGGATGCTCTGTCTTTGATCGAAGTCTCCGGGCTTATCCTTGGCGCCCTCCTTTTCCTCCTTGTCGGCGGCGTCTGGATCGGTATTGCGCTGCTCGTCTGCGGCTTCGTCGCCATGCAGTTTGCGCCGGCAGGCATTCAGATCGGTGCGGCACTTGCCACCAATGCCTGGAGCGGAAACGCCTCCTGGAGCCTCGCCGCGCTTCCGCTTTTCGTCTGGATGGGCGAGATTCTCTATCGCACGCGGCTGTCCGATGAGATGTTCAGGGGCCTGTCGCCATGGCTGAACTGGCTTCCGGGGCGCCTGATCCACGTCAACGTCCTTGGGTGTGGGCTTTTTGGCGCCGTCTCAGGCTCGTCCGCCGCCACGACAGCCATGGTCGCCAAGATCACGCTGCCGGAACTCAAGAAGCGCGGCTATGACGAGATGATCAGCCTCGGCTCGCTTGCTGGCGCCGGCACCCTCGGCTTTCTCGTGCCGCCGTCGATCACCATGATCGTCTATGCGGTTGCGGCAAACGTCTCCATCATCCAGATGTTCATCGCCGGCCTCATTCCGGCTGCGATCGTCATGGTGCTCTACATGGCCGCCATCGTCGTCTGGTCGCTGATGAACCCGGACAGGAGCCCGCCGCCGGCGCCGAAGACCAGCCTGGCGAGCAAGCTTAGGGAAAGCATGAACCTCATCCCGCTGGCTCTCCTGATCATGACCGTCTTCTCGGCCCTGCTCATGGGCTGGGCCACGGCAACCGAATGTGCCGCCTGGGGCGTGCTCGGGTCGCTGGTGATTGCCGCCTGGCAGCGCGCGCTGACCTGGAAGAGCTTCAAGGAGAGCGTGATGGGTGCTACCCGCATGACGGCGATGATCATGCTGATCCTGACCGGCGCCGGCTATATGTCGATCGCCATGGGCTATACCGGCATTCCGGCCGCGCTGGCGGGCTGGGTGGAGGGCTTCGGCCTCAGCCCCTATGCGCTGATTGCGGTCCTGACCGTCATGTACATCCTGCTCGGCTGCGCCATCGACGGGCTTTCGATGATCGTGCTCACCACGGTCGTGGTGCTTCCGATGATCCAGCAGGCCGGCTTCGACCTCATCTGGTTCGGCGTCTTCCTGGTCCTGATGGTCGAGATGGCGCAGATCACGCCGCCCGTGGGGTTCAACCTCTTCGTGCTGCAGACGATGAGCGGCCGTGACAGCCTGATGGTTGCCCGCGCCGCAATGCCTTTCTTTTTCCTGCTTGTGGCGACTGTCGCCATCATCACGGTCTTCCCGGACATCGTGATGGTCCTGCCGCGAATGGCATTTCCGGGGTAACGCAAAGGGGAATGACAATGAACTTGCACATGCGATCGATTGCCCGCTGGGGCATGACGGCAGCGGCACTCGCCTTGGGAGCGGGCGCGGCACTTGCCCAGACTGCTTGGGTCCTGCCGTCGGCCTATCCGCCGGCAAACTACCACACAGAAAACCTCATGCAGTTTGCCTCCGACGTGGACGCCGCGACGGATGGTGCGCTCAAGATAACCGTTCATCCGGGAGCCGCCCTTTTCAAGGCGCCGGAGATCAAGCGTGCCGTGCAGACGGGCCAGGCGCAGGCCGGCGAGGTTCTGATCTCGTTGCACGAAAACGAGAACCCGGTCTTCGGAATCGATGTCGTGCCTTTCCTTGCGACCAGCTTCGAGGAATCGAAGAAGCTTTGGGAGGCATCGAAGCCGACCGTGGAAAAGGTGCTGGACGAGCAGGGGCTGAAGCTTCTCTACACGACGCCCTGGCCCTCTCAGGGCATCTATACGAAGAAGGACGTCAATACCGTCGAAGATCTCAAGGGCCTGAAATGGCGTGCCTATAACGTCGGCACCTCAAGGATCGCCGAGCTTGTCGGTGCGCAGCCAGTAACTGTACAGGCGGCAGAATTGCCACAGGCGCTCGCTACCGGCGTGGTCGATGGCCTGATGACCTCCAGTGCCACCGGCGTAGACTCCAAAATTTGGGAATCGCTTACCCACTACTACGACACCCAAGCTTGGATCCCGAAGAACGTCATCTTCGTGAACAAGCATGCCTTCGAGGCGCTTGATCCCGCCCTGCAGACAGCGGTCACAGAAGCTGCGGCAGCAGCAGAGGAACGCGGCTGGAAGCTCGGCGTCGAGAAGACGGCAGCCTATATGGATACGCTGAGGCAGAACGGCATGCAGGTTCTTCCCCCGAGCGAGGAACTGAAGAAGGGCTTAACGGAAGTCGGTGCGCAACTGACTGAAGACTGGCTTTCCAAGGCGGGTGACGAAGGCAAGGCGATCATCGACGCCTACAAGAGCATGTGAATGAAGAAGCGCCGCCGAGAATCCCGGCGGCGCTTTCAGGTTTCGGGAGGACGTGATGTCTGCCAAGAAAGATGACTTAGGCCCTATCGTTTCTTCCGGACATCTCGCGACGGGGGCCTTGCCGGCCCTGTCGGAGATCGAGTTCGGCCTCATCATGCTGAACCACGCCTTTAACCGCTGGATGGTGCGTTGCATGGCCGCTGCCGGCGTGCCGGACCTCTCTTCGGTCGACATCATCGTGCTTCATAACGTCAACAGCCGCGACAAGCCGAAGACGCTCGCCGACATCTGCCTCGTGCTCAACATCGAGGACACCCATGTCGTCACATACGCGCTCAAGAAACTTGAGCGCCTGAAGCTCATCAAGTCGGGCAGGCGCGGCAAGGAAAAACTTGTGATGGTGACGGAGATGGGAGCCGAAGCCTGCACGCGCTACAAGGCGATGCGGGAAAGTCTTTTGGTGCGATCTGTCCTGGCAACGGAGGTTTCAGCCGACGCATTGTCCGACATTGCTACCCGTCTCAGAGCGCTCTCGGGTCATTATGATCATGCCGCACGGGCTGCGGCCTCGCTTTGATTCATCGGAATCCTGCGAGGCGCTCGGCTCAAGTCATGAGCGGAAGAGCGGGGGGCGAACAGGCCCCCCTGCTCAAGTTTTAGTTGGACTGCCAGCTCTTCACCAACTCGTCGTAGTTGACGGTGATCGGCT
>CAYNED010000236.1:0-4582 GCA_964396135.1 uncultured Neorhizobium sp. | reverse complement strand
CTGATCCGCGGCATAGACGAGATGCTCCGTAGATCGATCGGTGAGGGTGTTGAGATCGAGACCATTGTGTCGGGTGGTCTCTGGAACACGTTGGTGGACCCGAGCCAGATCGAAAACGCGCTCCTCAACCTCGCGATCAATGCCCGCGACGCGATGAACGGCTTTGGCAAGCTGACGATCGAAGTTGGAAACGCCTATCTGGACGATGTCTACGCACGCTCTCACGATGACGTGGTACCGGGCCAATATGTGGCCCTATCCGTGACCGACACCGGAACGGGAATGTCGCCGGAGATCGTGGGCAAGGTCTTCGAGCCGTTCTTCTCGACCAAGCCGGAGGGCAAGGGCACCGGGCTTGGTCTGTCCATGGTCTACGGCTTTGTCAAACAGAGCGGCGGGCATGTGAAAATCTACAGCGAGCTTGGGCAGGGAACGACGATCAGGATCTACCTTCCGCGTTCAACGGAACCGGAAGACGTGCAGGTGGATCAAGGCGAGCAACCTGTGCAGGGCGGGCAGGAGACGATCCTGGTCGCCGAAGATGACGATGCAGTGCGCGCCACCGTCGTCGAGATGCTCCAGGACCTCGGCTACCGCGTTCTGAAGGCACCGGACGCAAGTGCCGCTCTTTCGATCATCGAGAGCGGCATTTCGATCGACATGTTGTTCACCGATGTGGTGATGCCGGGACCGCTGAAGAGCCCGGAACTGGCGCGTAAGGCCAAGGAGCGGCTTCCAGACATTGGCGTCCTGTTTACGTCCGGCTACACCGAGAATTCCATCGTTCACGGTGGAAGACTTGACGCAGGTGTGCAGCTTCTGTCGAAGCCCTACACCCGCGAGGCGCTCGCGCGGAAGATACGCCAGGTCCTCGCCAACGAGAAGTCGTCCGTGACGGCAAAAGACCAGCGCATGAATGACGATGCCACTCCAACTTCCCAGAAGTCGCCGCAGCTCAAGGTTCTGCTCGTCGAGGACGATGGCCTGATCAGGATGGGAACTGCCGACATGCTGTCGGACTTGCCATACCAAGTGCTTGAAGCGGCTTCCGCGGAAGAGGCGCTCGAACTACTTGAAAAGGAACAGGTGGATATCGTCGTCAGCGACCTAGGCCTACCCGGGCTCTCAGGAGGGGAATTGTGTCGGGAGATCCGTCGCCGCTGGCCACAGATCGGTATTGTCTTCGCAACCGGGACAAGTCAGGCACCGGATTTGGGCGATAACAGGAGAACAGCTCTGTTGCATAAACCACATGGCTTCGATGAGCTGAAACAGGCGCTTGAGGCGGTCTCCTCCACTACCGCGGATGCAGGTGAGCTATGACCACCGTAGGGGGCGCTTGACCAGCGACCCCGGCACCTTCGTCGCCAACCGAAGCAATGTGGTTTTCAGCGGCACGAAACCGTAAAGTCGGGCGCCCGGCTCCAAGGCTCATTCCCAGGCAGGCTGCGGGGCCAACATCTCGTCTAGATGCCGTTGACCGCGAGGTAGACGGCATAGAGGCTTTTGGTGGCGGTGATGAACAGACAGTTGCGGCGAGGGCCACCGAAGGCAACATTTGCGACCACCTGAGGCACCTTGATCTTTCCGAGCAGGCGGCCTTCCGGCGAAAAGCAGTGGACACCGTCTCCGGCGCTCGTCCACACATTGCCCTCCACATCCACGCGGAACCCGTCCGGCAAGCCGTTGTCGATCGTGCAGAACACCCGATCGTTGACCAGTCTGCGTCCATCGACGACGTCGAAGACGCGGATGTGTCGCGGGGCGCTGATATCATGACTGGAGGCAGAGTCAGCGACGTAGAGCTTGCTTTCGTCGGGAGAGAAGGCAAGACCGTTCGGCTGACCGAAGTCAGTCACCACCGCCTCCATCTCCCCCGTTTGGGGATCCAGCCGATAGACGTTCCGTGACGCCTGCTCTGGCTTAGACTTGTAGCCTTCGTAGTCCGACATGATCCCGTAGGTGGGATCGGTGAACCACACGCTGTCGTCTGACCGCACCACCACATCATTTGGCGAGTTGAGCCGCTTGCCCTGGTAGCTGTCTGCGAGAACCGTCAGGGAGCCATCAAGTTCAGTCCGCACAACCCGCCGGCCACCGTGCTCGCACGATACCAACCGCCCTTGTCGGTCGCGGGTGTTCCCATTGGCAAAATTGGACGTGGCGCGAAAGACGGAGACCCCGCCTCCGTCCACCCAGCGGAGCATCCGCTGGTTCGGAATGTCGCTGAAGATGACGCATTGCATGTCGGCGAACCAGACCGGTCCCTCTGCCCAGCGGCAACCGCCATAGAGCTCCTCAAGCCCGGCGCTGGCGACCGTCAGCTGACGGAACCGCTCATCGTGGATTTCATAGATCGAGTTGGGCTGCGACATGTCTGGCATCCGGGACGAGAGCAATGGGGAGGCGGCGTCTTTTGTCATCGAAGCGCCCTTCTTCCGCCTGCAGCGAGAATGACGGCGATGATGATGACGCCGGTTAGAATGAGCCGGACGCCTGCGCCAAAGCCATAGGTATTGAGCATGGAGACGACAAGGAACATGAAGAGGGAGGCGCCCCAGATCCCGGGCACGTTTGAGTTCCCTCCGGCAACTGCCGTACCGCCGATCACCACAACGGCGATCGACATCAGCAGGTACTCAGCGCCCATGTTGAGCGCTGCGCCGCCCGAGAAGCTGGCGAGCAGATACCCGGAAACAGCGGCAAGAACGGCGCACAGGACATAGGTGATGAACCGCGTGCCATCGACCGGTATGCCAGCCATGCGTGCGGCAAACCCGCTTTGTCCGATAGCGGAGATCCAGCGCCCATAGATCGTCTTTTCAAGGAGAACCCACGCCCCGAGCGACAGAACCAGGGCTACAAGAGCCACGTTGGGGATGCCGAAGGTATAGGAGGTGCTGAAATCCGACAGCATGTCCGGCGGCTTGATCCGCAGCCCCCGGTTTGTCCAGATCGCGAAGGACTGGACGATGAAGCTCATCGACAGCGTGGCAATGATTGGGGGAATGCGCAAAAGCTTGATCAGCGCGTAGTTACCGACGCCGATCGCGATGCCGACCAGGATGGAGATCAGCAGGCCAATGGCGATCATGCTGTCCTGAACATCCATGACCTTGAGTGCCAGGGTGCCGGAGAGCGTCATGGTGGCAGGAACCGAGAGGTCTATGTTGCCGGGCCCCAGGGTGATGACAAACATCTGACCGATGCCGACAATCACAGAGAAAGCGGCGAAGGTCAGCGTCGCCTGAGAAAGGCCGACTGAACTTGATCCGCCGGTGAAGAGCACGGTGGTGATCCAAACGAGGATCGCTGCGCCGAAGGACCAGATCCAGGGCTTGGAGACAAGAGTGGTCATCTGTTCTTCTCCCGCTTCTCAAGACGGTTGAGGAAAAGGCGCAGCGCCAGAACCACGATCAGGATGGCGCCCTGCGCGCCGATCTGCCAGTCGGGTGAGATGCGCATGAACGATAGGAACGACCCTGCAAGCGTCAGTGTTAGCGCACCGATGACCGCCCCGATCGGCGAGACGCGCCCGCCCACGAATTCCCCGCCGCCGAGAATGACGCCCGCGATCGACAGGAGCGTGTAGCGCAGCGCGATATTGGCATCCGCAGACGTGGTCAGGCCGACAAGGGCAATGCCTGCGAGCACCGCGAACAGCGCTGCAAGGCCATAGGCTGCAGCACGGATACCGACCACCGACCAGCCGGCCCGCTCCACCGAGCGACTATTGCCGCCGACCCCGCGGATCAGCACGCCGAAGGACGACCGCATGACAACAAAATGTGTCAGCGCCGCGATGATCACACTTGCAACGATCGCCATGGGCATCAGCGGCGGCTTGACCGTCATCAACCACCGCACCCAGTCCGGTGCAACACCGCCCGGAGACGGGAGCATCAAGACGGCAAGCCCGCCCCAGACAAAGCTCATCCCCAGCGTCACGACGATTGACGGCAATTGGCGTAGGTGAATGACGACACCAATTCCGGCATAGATACAGATTGCGCCGAGAAAGATCAGCATGCCGACCACAGGCGATGTCTGCAGGAATGTGGCTGTGACGCAGGCGCAAAAGCTGACGAAAGCGCCCATGGACAGATCGAGGTCGTTGACCGCCATGATCAGCATCTGGGCAATGGTGGCGAGCGCGATCGGGACCGCAAGATTGAAGAGAAGGTTCAAGCCGGTATAGCTCATCGCCCGCGGCTGCATATAAAAGACTGCAGCCAGAAGCACCGCCAGTGACGCGGCGGGTATGAGCAGCCGTATGGCGCCGGAAGAAAGCCTCATGCTGCTTCACCTCCGGCAAAGGACGCAGCCAACACACTGGCCTCCGTGATTTCATTTCCTGTCAATTCGGCCGCAATGGCTCCGTCCCTGAAGACATAGACCCTGTCGCATAGACGAATCTCGTCCATTTCGGTCGAATACCAGATGAAGGTCCGCCCCGACGCCGCCTCGTTGCGGAGGATTTCGTAAACCTCCTGCTTTGTCCCGACGTCGACGCCGCGCATCGGATCGTCCATCAGGACAATTTTCGCGGTGGTTGCAAGAGCTCGCGCAAAAAGAACCTTCT
>CAYNED010000235.1:0-4606 GCA_964396135.1 uncultured Neorhizobium sp. | reverse complement strand
TGCAGGAAGACCCGGTCTACCGGAAGTATCACCATGGCATGATGACCTTCAGCATGGTTTACGCCTATTCCGAGCGCTTCATGCTGCCGCTCTCCCATGATGAAGTCGTGCATGGCAAAGGCTCGATCTTCGGCAAGATGCCGGGCGACATCTGGCAAAAGCATGCCAATCTGCGCGCGTACTACGGGTTCATGTGGGCGCATCCGGGCAAGAAGCTGCTGTTTATGGGATGCGAAATCGGACAGGCGACTGAGTGGAACCACAATGGCTCCGTGGTCTGGGACCTGCTGGACGATCCGCAGCATGCGGGCGTGCAGAGACTTGTTCGCGACCTGAACCGCCTTTATGTGGCAGAGCCTGCCCTGCAGTTCAGCGATCTAAACCCGCAGGGCTTTGAATGGGCCATCGGCGACGATGCGGAGAACTCGATCTTCGGCATGTTCCGCTGGTCGCAGGATCGCTCCTCCTGTGTCCTCGCAGTCTCCAACATGACCCCGATCCCGCGTCATGAATACCGCATCGGCGTCTACGAAAGCGGCCGCTGGTCAGAAGTTCTCAACACCGATGCTGGCGTTTATGGCGGCTCCAATCTCGGAAACTCGGAAGTCTGGAGCGAGGACCAGCCCTCACACGGCAAGCAGCAGTCAATCTCGGTCACCCTGCCCCCGCTTTCAACGATCTACTTGCGCTGGAGCAATTGACGGCGCGATTTACAACCCGTTCCGCCAAAGGGACGGTACGCCGTCCGCCCCAAGAGGGTCCCTTTCGGGCAAGGGAAGCGTTGCGATAAAACGCTTCCCGTTGTCGCCGGCATCGCTTCGTCTAAGGTCGGGATCCTGGCCCGCAGGATACGCGCCGACAACGAGAAAATCATCGCTGGCCGTGATCCGGCAATGTCCGGTTCCGGCAGGCAAAACGAGGCAATCACCAGCGGTTACCAGCAGTTCGCGTCCGCCGGGACCACCCAGCACAACCTGCGCTTCACCCATTGCGATACCCAGAACTTCATGCGCAGTCGTATGGTAGTGGTGAAAGTCAAAAATCCCGTTGCGCCAGATGCCTTGCCAGCCACTGGCGGCAAACGCGCTTTCGAAGGCCTGCGCCAGCGATCCTGCGTCAGAGGAGAACTCGCTGTAGACGATCACCGGCAGCCTGGGGTTATTGGGAACTCAGCCGTTTTCCGACAACAGGAAGTGCTTGGTTTTCACGGGGAAGCCTCCTTGGCGCTTTTTCAGAAAGCTAGGAGCCTTGATCGCATCGACCAGAGGGGCCGTTTACTCCGCGGCGCTCCTCGTCTCCATTTCGAGCTCGTATGAGTAGCCTTCAAGCATCTGATACGCCTGCTCGATGATGGCAATCTGCGCCTCGGCTTTGGTGATCGCGTCCGTGATGGATTCGCTTCGCGCCCGCATCATGCTTCCCAAGAAATCCGTTTCGGGACGGCGACCGATGCGATCGAGATGATTACGCACGCGGGCCCGGTGCCGTTCAAGCTCAAGGATGTGGAACCGGACGTTGACGATCTTGTCGGTGAGCTTTCGACGCATGGCAGCGACCGGGTCGAAGCTCCCGGGCTCCCGTTCATCGAGGATGAAATCGTTGATCAGCCCTTCCAGAACGACCAAACCCTCGAGATCCTTCGTATCGGCCAGGGTAGGATCATAGCCGGTCTCATCGAAAACCTTGCGCCGAACAGGGTCGCACAGGAGCTCGTATGATGTTGTCAGCTTGGCAAAAGCGTCGACGTCGCCGCCCGTATCCGGATGCGCGTTCTTTGCGCGTCGGCGATACGCGGTCTTGATCTGTGCGGCATCAGCGTCGCGAGCGACACCAAGGGTCTCGTAGGGATCGATCAACGTGTACACCTGAATTTGCTCGGGCTCGGGTCCAGCCGCTCAAGGTCTAGAGGCTGATGCCTCTTCGCTCAAGCGTAAAGGGCGCTTTTCCAACCCCAAGCTGAACCCTAACCAGGTGTTGGGGCGATATAGCGGCGAGCGATAACCCAGCAAACCAGGGCCCAGCTTGCACCGGCACACCATCCTCCCAGAACATCGGTGGGATAGTGAACCCCCAGGTAGATCCGGCTCAGGCCGACAACCAGCGTCAGGAATATCGCAACTCCCATCGTATAGAGCCGGGTAACACGGCTGGATTCGGCGCGCGACAGCAAAGCACCCAAGGTCAGGTAAGTGACAGCCGAAAGCATGGCATGGCCGCTTGGGAAGCTGAGATCGCTAACCTCGACAAGATGGGGGACGATATCTGGCCTTGGCCTGGCGATACCAAGTTTCAAGGCAGCGCTGAGGAGCCAGCCCCCAGCGACTGCGGCGAAGGTGAAGATGGCGATGTGAAGTCGTCGTGCCAGGAGCAGATAACCGAGGATCATGATCGTCATGAGAGACAGAACGGTCACGCCGCCCAAGGCGGTGATGTCGTCGACGGCGTGAGACAGCCAGTAGGGACCGATTGGCGTGCCCGGATCGTCCGCTATTCTCAGCAATAGAAGCAGCTTTTCGTCGAAGGCGGCTGTTTCACCTTCAAGAACCTCACCGGCCAGCTTTATGAACAGGAAAAGCCCTCCTGCGGCAAGCGCGACGAGAACGAGACTGATCGGCTCGAACGTGCTGATGCGTTGAACCACCCTGCGGCCGAACCTTTGATAATATGCCATTGCCACCTCGGCCTTCTTATTTCGTCTATGCCATCAATTCGCGCTTGGCATCCGACAACGCGGGTGAGCGCACAGTGCGATATCTTGCCTCGATCAGCCCGTAAGCACCAAAGGCGAACAGACCAAGAGCAACAACCGCGTAAAGGATGCCACCGAAAGGCAGTTGCCGTACCCACGCCATGGCCTCTGCCGTACTCCCCGTTTGTTCGGCATCAACCGCCCAGCCGGCGTAGACAAAGAAGGAGCCGACGATAAGGAAGACCGCACCCCGAGCCGAAAGCCCATAAACACAGGTAAGATCAAGGATGCGGTTCTGTTGCGGCGAGATGGCAACATATTTGAGGTAGCGCCGCCGCACCCCCTTGATGATCTGCGCTGCACCCGCGCCGATAATCGCTACCCCGATCACCGCAATCAGGAAACGGCCAAATGGCTGCTGCATCAACCAGGCGGTCCAGCTTTCCTTGCTGTTGTCTGAGCCGCCGCCGAAGGAAAGCTGAAGCGCGTTCTGGATCGCGAACGAGGCAAGCCCGGTATAGGTGATCGCGCTGATCAGCATACCGCCCCGGACCAACCAGCCTTTCGCGGTGCTGGGATGCCCATCGGCATTCAAGAGCGCCTGAGCCAGACGCCAAACGATGAAGCCAATCAGGCCCAGCCCGATCAGCCCCAGCCAGATCCAGCCGAGCGGCTGGCTCAACACCATCTTGAGCGCCGACTGCTGGTCTGCCTGGCCGCCCCCGAAGCTCGAAAGCAGCGCCATTCCGCCAACAAGCACATAAACGAGCCCGCGCGCGGCATAGCCAAACCGGGCAAGATGCTCGAACTTCAATTGATCCGGCATAACGTCTCCCCTGAAAGATTGGCGAACGCGTCTGAACCCGCCCGGTTCCGCCTTGATGCTTTGCCAAAAGAAATGGCCCGCCCCTAAAAGGGACAGGCCATTTCTGAAGACAAGGGAGTCTGCTGCGTTCAGCGACGCTGGTTATAAACGTCGACGCACACGGCCCCAAGAAGCACCAGCCCCTTGATGACCTGCTGGTAGTCGATGCCAATTCCCAGGATCGACATGCCGTTGTTCATGACGCCCATGATGAAGGCGCCGATTACCGCACCCGTCACCTTGCCGACGCCGCCATAAGCGGAGGCGCCGCCAATAAAGCAGGCTGCAATCACGTCAAGTTCGAAGCCAAGACCTGCTTTGGGCGTCGCGGTATTAAGACGTGCGGCAAACACCAGCCCCGCAAGCGCTGCAAGGACGCCCATGTTGACAAAGGTGAAGAAGGTGAGACGTGCCGTCTTGATGCCTGACAGTGCGGCGGCCTTCTCGTTACCGCCGACCGCATAGATCTGGCGACCGAGGATGGTGCGGTTGGTAAAGAAGGCATAGCCTGCAATCAGCAGCGCCATGATGATCAGCACGTTTGGCATGCCGCGGTGCGACGCGATGAGGTAGGCCACGTAGCCGATGATCCCAAAGATTACGATGTTCTTGATCAGGAAGAAGCCGAACGGCTCCGTCTCTACCTCATGGGACACGCGCCGCGCGCGGCTCTTGAAATTTTGCCACACCAGAAGTGCTGCCAAAAGTAGACCAAGGACGAGCGAGGTCAGGTAAAGACCGCTCTCTGAGCCAATCAATTCCGGGATATACCCAGAAGAAAGCTTCTGGAACGTCGGATCAAACGGTCCAATGGAGCGACCGCTCAGCACCGCGATCATCAACCCGCGGAAGACGAGCATTCCCGCAAGCGTGACAATGAACGATGGAATCTTGAAGTAGGCAACGAAGAAGCCGTGTACCGCGCCGATCATGCCCCCCAGCACGAGGCACAGCATGGCCGCGGCAACGAAATTGACGTTGTACTGCACCATCAGCATGGCGGCCACAGCGCCGATGAAGCCGGCAACTGACCCCACTGACAGATCGATATG
>CAYNED010000234.1:0-4610 GCA_964396135.1 uncultured Neorhizobium sp. | reverse complement strand
AAGACGGTTGAGATTGTCGAGATGGTGCTCGCCGGCTCCATCAACAAGGAGATCGTCGCGCTCATCAACCAGACGGGCGAATGGGCAATCGGCCTCTGCGGCAAGGACGGCAACATGGTCTTCGCCGAAAAGGCGAAGAAGACGATCATCGATCCGGATTCCAACATCGAGCGCGTTCTCGACCTTGGCTTCGTTGGTGAGGTGGTGGAGGTCGACCGTACGCTGCTCGACCTGCTGGCAAAGTCGGAGATGATCCCGGTGATCGCGCCCGTTGCTCCCGGTCGAGACGGCGCTACCTACAACATCAATGCAGATACGTTCGCTGGCGCGATCGCCGGCGCGTTGAGAGCGACGCGTCTGCTGTTCCTCACGGATGTCCCGGGCGTTCTCGACAAGGACAAGCAGCTCATCAAGGAGCTTTCGGTTGCCCAGGCGCAGGCGCTGATCAAGGACGGCACGATTTCCGGCGGCATGATCCCGAAGGTCGAAACCTGCATCGACGCGATCAAGGCAGGCGTTCAGGGCGTTGTTATTCTCAATGGCAAGACTGCGCATTCCGTGCTGCTCGAGATCTTCACCGAGCATGGTGCGGGAACGTTGATCGTTCCCTGATCAGATCAGGACGAGCGCAAGGATTCCGAGAACGATCAGCAGGCAACCGGCAATCTCCAGCCGGTTGATGTGCTCCTTGAACACGAAGACCGATGAGGCGAAGGTGAAGAGCATCTCCACCTGAGCCAGCGCCTTGATGACCGCGGCCGGCTGAAGCGTCATCGCCGTGAACCAGCCGAAGGACGCGGTGGCGCCAACGAAGCCGACGAGGATTGCCGGGCGCCAGGCGGCAATGATCTTCGGCAGTTCCTCACGCTCCTTGATCACGATCCAGACCAGCATGGCGAGCGCCTGCATGATGATGACGATCATCAGCGTGTAGCCTGCCTGCACTACCGGATCAGCCGCCGGCAAACTCGGAGCAAGCGACAGCGAAGCGTAACGGTAGGAGACGCCGGAAATTCCGAACAGGAAGCCGGAGAGAAGTCCGAGGACGGCCGTGCGGCTGCCCACCGAGGAAATCAGCGACCTCGGCGTCAGTTCCGTCCTTGCCACCGAGATCAGCATCACGCCAACGACGGAAATTGCTATGGCAATGATCGTGCCGACCGTCACCGTCTCGCCTACCAGCACCAGGGCCACGAGCGCTGCCTGTGCCGGTTCGGTCCGGGAATAGGCTGTTCCTACCGCGAAATTACGGAAGGCGAAGATGTAGACCAACAGGAAGGTCGCGCCGATCTGGGCAAAGCCGCCGACAACGGCCCAGAGCCAGAAGCCGCTGTTCGGTGCGGGCATAGCTCGCCCGATCCCGTAGTGCAGGATCGCTATATAGGCGAGCGCAAACGGCACGCCGTACCCAAAGCGCACGAAGGTGGCACCGGTGGTGTTCAATCGGCCGCGCAGGTGCTTCTGCAGCGCCGAACGCATGTTCTGCAGGAAGGCCGACGCTACCGTGATGGGAATCCAGAGCTCCATGCCGTCGCCGCTAGCATCAAGTATAACTTTCGCCAAGGGCACTTCGGCTCCCCTCGGACGTTAGGCGTTTTCTTTGTCAGCCACAGAGTGCATAAGGCCCCATGACCCAGCCCAAGACCTCCCCAGACCCCGCCGATTTCACTCACGTGACGGAATGGGTGTTCGATCTCGACAACACGCTCTACCCCCACCACGTCAACCTGTTCTCGCAGATCGACAAGAACATGAGTGCCTTCGTGGCAGAACTCCTGCAACTGGAGCCGGACGAGGCACGCGCGTTGCAGAAACGCTACTACCATGAGCACGGCACCACGCTGCAGGGCCTGATGCTCCACCACGGAATAAACCCGGACGAGTTCCTGGAGCGAGCGCACGCGATCGATTATTCGCCGCTCATGCCACATCCTGAACTTGGCGAGGCGATCAAGGCACTGCCGGGCCGCAAGTTCATCTTCACCAACGGCAGCGTACCGCATGCGGAAGCGGCCGCGCGTGCGCTCGGAATCCTCGAGCACTTCGACGACATCTTCGACATTGTGGCGGCTGACTACGTGCCGAAGCCTGCCGGAGCGACCTATGACAAATTTGCCAGCCTCCACCGCGTCGAAACGAAGAAGGCAGCGATGTTCGAGGATCTCCCGCGCAATCTGCAGGTACCAAAGGCACTTGGGATGCGTACGGTCTTGTTGACGCCGCGCAATCTCGACGATGTCCTCATCGAGCGGTGGGAGCTTCTGAGCGAGGAAGACGACCATATTGATTACATGACGGACGATCTCGTGAACTTCCTGACCGGCCTGACGTCCCGCTGAACCTTACGGAAGTTTCATCCACCTTACGGATCTTTAAGTGGTTCTTCCTGTGGGGCCGCCGTAGCTTGAAGCTATAGAGCAACCAAGGAAGGAGCCTCTCGATGAAGACCAAGAAGGTTATTCTCGCATCACTCGCCGCCGTTCTCGTGGCGGGCACGGCATTGCCAAGCTTCGCGGCTCCAGGACGCGACGGCCCTCGCCACGGCGGCAGAGCCGGCATGATGCAGGAGATGATGTTCGTCCGCCTGCTGAAGACCGCGGATACCGACAAGGATGCCAAGATCACCAAGGAAGAGGTTTCGGCAAGGCAGGAGGCACTTTTCACAGAGGTCGATGCCGACAAGGACGGAACCCTGATCCCAGGTGAACTTCGTGCCTATCGAAAGGCCAAGATGGAAGAGTTTCGCGAGGAGCGGGCGGAGCGGCGCGAGGAACGTCGACAGGAAACAGCGCAGGCTGGAGAAGAAGCTGACAGCAAGGACCGCGCGGAGCGCCGCGGAGACCGTGACCGCCGGCACGGTGGACACCGCTGGGGCATGAATCACGGCCGGATGGGCGGTATGCAACTGATACGCCACGCTGACACCGACGAAAACGGCCAATTCAGCAAGGCCGAGGTCACGGCCGCCGTCGACAAGCTGTTCACCCGCATGGACCGGAATGGAGACGGCGTTATCTCCATCGATGACATGCCGGACCGCCCCTTCTAGTCCTCGCGACTAGCACGGCATGCTGTTGAACCCGCCCCACCGCCTGGGGCGGGTTCATCGTTCTAGTGCTCGTAGTAGTCGCCGATGATCTCCCAGGCCTCGTCGGCCGTTTCGACGAAACTGATGAGGTCGATATCTTCCGGCGCAATCGTGCCGAAGTCGGCCAAGGCCTGCCAATTGACGATCCGGTGCCAGAACTCCTTGCCGAAGAGGATGAAAGGGATTTTTTCCATCCGTCCCGTCTGTATCAGCGTCAGCGCCTCGAACATTTCATCCATCGTGCCGAAGCCGCCGGGGAAGATGACGATCGCCTTCGCCCGCATCATCAGGTGCATCTTGCGGATCGCAAAATAGTGGAAGTTGAGGCTGAGTTCCGGCGTGACGTAGGGATTGGGTGCCTGTTCATGCGGAAGAACGATGTTGAACCCGACAGTGGGGGCACCCGCCTCCGATGCGCCGCGGTTGCCCGCCTCCATCACGCCGGGTCCGCCACCGGTGACGACCACATATTCCTGATGATCATACTTTTCGCCGTGACGCGCGCACAGCTTGGCGAAGTTGCGGGCTTCCTCATAATAGGCGGAGGCCGCTTCAAGGTTCTGGCGCTGGGTCTCGTTGCGGGCAGCCCAAGCCGCCTGGCCGGGCGCGGGAATGCGGGCGCCCCCAAACAGGACGACCGTCGATTTGATGCCATTCTCGGCTAGCACCATCTCGGCCTTGAGAAGTTCCAGCTGAAGTCGCACCGGCCGCAATTCCTCGCGACACAAGAACTCCTCATCAACGTAAGCGAGGCGATAGGCCGGAGACATGGACTGTGGCGTCTTCGGAACGCCGGCGGCACTCTCACGATCGGTAGAACTATCCTTCAGCGGATCCCAGACACCGTCCTTGCGCCGTGGGCCGTCCTTCTTCGCATTCACCATTGCAAGCCTTCCAAGTCTGGCGCGCTGCGCCAATTCACATTGACGGTGGAGTGACCGTCGCATAGATCAATCATCATCATCTGGCCAGCCGCCGGCCACCTATCCTACCCATGCGACGTTAAGGACTTCCCATGAGCAGCACGGATCTCACCTCCCTGGAAACGACCATCGAGACAGCCTTCGAACAACGAGATGGCGTTTCGGTTTCGACGAAGGGAGAGGTTCGTGATGCCGTCGACGCCGCGCTGAACCTTCTCGACTCCGGCAAGGCACGCGTGGCGGAGCGTCAGGGCGACGGTTCGTGGAAGGTCAACCAGTGGCTGAAGAAGGCCGTGCTTCTGTCTTTCCGTCTGAACGACATGGAGGTCGTCAAGGGTGGCCCCGGCCAGTCGACATGGTGGGACAAGGTGCCCTCGAAGTTTGAGGGCTGGGGCGAGAACCAGTTCCGAGCGGCTGCTTTCCGCGCCGTACCGAACGCCGTAGTTCGCCGATCCGCCTATATCGCCCCGAACGTCATCCTCATGCCGTCCTTCGTTAACCTCGGCGCCTATGTCGACGAAGGCACGATGGTCGACACCTGGGCGACCGTCGGCTCCTGCGCGCAGATCGGCAAGAACGTCCACCTTTCGGGCGGCGTC
>CAYNED010000233.1:0-4630 GCA_964396135.1 uncultured Neorhizobium sp. | reverse complement strand
CCTGGTTCGCTTCTTTTCTATCGCATGGGAGATTTCTACGAGCTCTTTTTCGAAGATGCGGTGGAGGCTGCCCGCGCACTCGGCATTACCTTGACGAAGCGTGGCCAGCACATGGGACAGGATATCCCGATGTGCGGCGTTCCGATTCACGCGGCCGACGACTACTTGCAGAAGCTCATTTCCCTTGGTTTTCGAGTGGCGGTGTGTGAGCAGGTTGAAGATCCGGCGGAGGCGAGAAAGCGCGGCTCCAAATCGGTTGTGAAGCGGGATGTCGTTCGCCTGGTGACGCCTGGCACGCTCACCGAGGACAAGCTGCTGTCGCCGTCGGAGTCCAACTATCTGATGGCGCTTGCCCGCATCCGCGGCACGTCGGAGCCACAGATGGCGTTGTCCTGGATCGATATCTCCACAGGGGTCTTCCGACTGGCTGAAACCGACCAGTCGCGATTGCTGGCCGACATCCTGCGGATTGATCCCCGTGAGTTGATCCTGCCGGATACGATGTTTCATGATCCCGAGCTGAAGCTAGTCTTCGATGTGCTCGGCAAAGTCGCCGTGCCGCAACCTGGGGTGCTTTTCGATAGTGCCACCGCTGAAGGCCGCATAAGCCGGTATTTCGGTGTTGGGACTGTGGATGGCTTTGGAAGCTTCTCTCGTGCAGAGCTTGCCGCCGCCGCCGCCGCCGTCGCTTATGTTGAAAAAACCCAGATCCGTGAGCGCCCGCCGCTCGGGATCCCGGAGCGGGAAAGTGCGGCTTCCACGCTTTTCATCGACCCTGCGACCCGAGGCAATCTCGAACTCACCCGCACTCTCTCTGGCGACCGTGACGGGACCCTGCTGAAGGCGATCGACCGAACGGTCACCGGGGGAGGAGCGCGGATGCTCGCCGAGCGGTTGATGTCGCCGCTGACCGATCCGGCGCAGATCAACCGGCGGCTGGATTCGGTTTCTTTTCTGCGCGAAGAGCCATCACTGTGCTCGGAACTGAGATCGGCGCTCAAGCACGTGCCGGACATGCCGCGTGCGCTGTCGCGTTTGGCCCTCGATCGTGGAGGTCCGCGCGATCTCGGGGCTATCCTGCGTGGGCTCGAGGCGTCCCGCGCAGTGTCGAGTTTCCTTGAAAAGGCGATGCTTCCGGAAGAGCTGAGTGAGGCTCTCCTGTGTCTGAAGGCCCTGCCGTCGGCGCTCGAGCAGACGCTTGGCGTCATGCTGGCTGACGAGCTGCCGCTCTTGAAGCGCGATGGCGGCTTTCTGCGGGAGGGTGCCGATGCCGAACTGGACGAAGTGCGGGCCTTGCGCGACCAGTCGCGGCGCGTGATTGCCGGCCTGCAGCTCCAATATGCAGAAGAGACGGGCATAAGATCGCTCAAGATCAAGCACAACAATGTCCTGGGCTACTTCATCGAAGTCACCGCCGGCAGTGCCGGACCGATGACCGATAGTCCTGAAGCCAAGGCACGGTTCATCCATCGCCAGACAATGGCGAACGCAATGCGCTTCACCACGACTGAACTGGCTGATCTGGAAACGCGGATCGCCAATGCTGCGGATCGCGCGCTTGCTATCGAGCTTGCCGCGTTCAGCCGGATGGCCGAAGAGGTCATCGGAGAGGCAGAAGCGATCAAGAAGGGCGCGCGGGCAATCGCAGCCGTTGACGTCGCCGCGGGGCTGGCTTTGCTTGCGGAGGAGTGGGGTTATCATCGGCCAGTCGTCGATGCATCTCGGATGTTTGCCATCGAAGGTGGCCGCCATCCGGTGGTCGAGCAAGCCCTGCGGCGGCAATCGGATGGGCCCTTCATCGCCAACGACTGCAATCTGTCGCCTTCGGAAGGCGGTGAATTCGGCGCGCTATGGCTGCTGACTGGCCCTAACATGGGCGGTAAATCGACATTCCTGCGCCAGAACGCACTGATCGCAATCCTCGCGCAAATGGGCTGTTTCGTTCCGGCGGCATCAGCCCATATCGGCGTGGTGGACCGCCTGTTTTCGCGTGTCGGTGCCTCGGATGATCTGGCGCGTGGCAGGTCCACCTTCATGGTTGAAATGGTCGAGACCGCCGCAATCCTCAATCAGGCAACGGATCGCTCGCTGGTCATCCTCGATGAGATCGGGCGCGGCACAGCCACCTTCGATGGTCTCTCGATTGCGTGGGCGGCGGTGGAACACCTGCATGAGGCCAACCGCTGCCGCGGGCTTTTTGCGACCCACTTCCATGAACTGACCGTCTTGTCGGAAAAGCTGCTTCGCCTGTCCAACGCCACGATGCGGGTTAAGGAATGGGATGGCGATGTCATATTCCTCCACGAGGTCGGACCGGGCGCCGCTGACCGTTCCTATGGCATTCAGGTTGCCCGCCTGGCGGGTCTGCCGGCATCCGTGGTTGCTCGCGCAAGAGACGTGCTGACCAAGCTGGAAGATTCCGATCGCAAGAACCCTGCTAGCCAGTTGATCGATGACCTGCCCCTTTTTCAGGTGGCCGTGCGTCGCGAGGAGCAGCGCAAGGCAGGACCTTCCAAGATCGAGGAAAGTCTCAAGGCCATCAATCCCGACGACATGACGCCGCGCGAAGCCTTGGACGCGCTCTACGCACTGAAGAAGCAGATTTCCAATCCATGAGAAACGAGGGTATCGCGGATGATCGGCGCATATAAAGTGTGAAGGTTGAGCCGTTATAACCATTTTCCATCACGGCCTGGAGCGGATATAGGCAGCTTTCAGGTTGCCATCAGCAGGACGACATGGCTCACCACGCGATCGATTTCTCCAGCATTCTTGATGTAGACCAGTTGCGGGCCGACTGCCGTGCCGCAATAGTTGATAACGGGCCAGCGGAATTGGACAGCCGCTCTGCAGTTCTTACGGTGTTGCGTGCCGCCAGCAACGAGGGCCGCAAGCGCATCCGGCACCTGCTCGACAAGGACGGGGGCGGCCTTGCCTGCGCCAGGCGCCTTTCCTGGCTGCAGGACCAGCTTGTTCAGGTGCTGCATGAGACGGTGACGGAGACGCTTCGACCGGAGGCAGCAAAGGTCGCGGTGGCTGCCGTCGGTGGCTACGGCCGCGACACGCTGGCGCCAGGCTCCGACATTGACTTGCTCTTCCTGCTACCGGCCAAGAATTCAGACGCGATGCGCAAGGCCATTGAGTTCCTGCTCTACGTGCTTTGGGACATGGGCTTCAAGGTCGGTCACGCCACCCGCACGGTTGAGGAATGCATCCAGCTGGCCAAAACGGACATGACGATCCGTACGGCCATACTGGAAAGTCGATATGTTTGCGGCGATCAGGTGCTTGTGGCGGACCTGGAGAAGCGGTTCGACGCGGAGATCATTGCCGGCACGGGACCAGAATTTGTGGCAGCGAAGCTTGCCGAACGCGACATGCGCCACCAGAAGGCCGGAGACACGCGTTATCTTGTTGAGCCGAATGTGAAGGAGGGCAAAGGCGGCTTACGCGACCTCCACACGCTTTTCTGGATCGCCAAGTATTACTATCGCATTCGGGACGCTCAGGATCTGGTCAAGCTCGGTGTCTTGTCGCGGCATGAATGGAGACTGTTTCAGAAGTCGGATGACTTCCTCTGGGCAGTCCGCTGCCACATGCATTTCCTCACCGGTAAGGCCGAGGAGCGGCTGTCCTTCGATATCCAGCGCGAGATTGCCGAAAGCCTTGGCTACCATAGAAGGCCCGGATTGGCGGCCGTCGAACGCTTCATGAAGCACTATTTCCTTGTTGCCAAGGACGTCGGCGATCTGACGCGGATATTCTGTGCAGCGCTGGAAGATGAGCAGGCGAAGGAAGCGCCGGGCTTGAAGCGCGTTATCTCGCGTTTCACCAAGCGCGTACACAAGATCCCAGGTACGGTGGACTTCGTGGAGGATCGCGGCCGCATCACGCTTGCCGATCCTGATGTCTTCAAACGCGATCCGATCAACATCATCCGTTTCTTCCACGTCGCAGACATCAACGGATTGGAGTTCCATCCGGACGCGTTAAAGCGGGTGACGCGGTCTCTTTCTCTCATCACCGATGAGGTGCGCGA
Source organism: uncultured Neorhizobium sp. (assembly GCA_964396135.1). Classification (GTDB taxonomy): domain Bacteria; phylum Pseudomonadota; class Alphaproteobacteria; order Rhizobiales; family Rhizobiaceae; genus Neorhizobium. The sequence continues at coordinate 591 of CAYNED010000233.1, read as the reverse complement.
GAATGAAGAGGCCAACCGCCTGTTCATCTCCATGCTGACCTCCCGGCGCGAGCCGGCACTCATGCTCCGGCGCATGAACGAGGCAGGCGTGCTCGGTCGTTTCATTCCCGATTTTGGCCGCATCGTTTCGATGATGCAGTTCAACATGTACCACCACTACACCGTCGACGAGCACCTGATCCGGTCAGTCGAAGCGCTGTCCGAGGTGGATAACGGGCGGGCGGCGGATATCCACCCGCTCGCCAACAAGCTGATGCCGTCCGTGGAGGAGCGCGAGGCGCTCTACGTCGCTGTGCTGCTCCACGATATCGCCAAGGGGCGCCAGGAAGATCATTCGATCGCCGGCGCTCGGATCGCACGAAAGCTGTGCCCGCGTTTCGGTCTCAATGCCAAGCAGACAGAACTGGTGGTCTGGCTGATTGAAGAGCACCTCATCATGTCAATGACGGCGCAGACGCGCGATTTGCATGATCGCAAGACGATCACCGACTTCGCCGAGAAGGTGCAGTCAATGGATCGCCTGAGGCTGCTGCTCATACTGACGATCTGCGATATCCGTGCGGTTGGGCCGGGCGTCTGGAATGGCTGGAA
>CAYNED010000232.1:0-4687 GCA_964396135.1 uncultured Neorhizobium sp. | reverse complement strand
GCACCAGCGCCTTTCTTCATGACGCTCCCGAATGGGTGGCGGACTGGACCGGTTTCCGCCCCGACAGCGCACCCCCGATCGAAGGGGGTGAGAAGATCATCGACTGGTGGCGCCGCATGGGTCGGGATCCTCGCGGCAAGCTTCTGATTTTCTCGGATGGTTTGGATGTCGACGCCATCATCGACACCTATCGCCATTTTGAGGGCAGGGTCAGGATGAGCTTCGGCTGGGGCACCAATCTGACCAACGACTTTGCCGGATGTGCTCCTCAGCACGTCGAAAGTCTCAAGCCGATCTCCCTTGTCTGCAAGGTGAGTGACGCAAATGGTCGGCCGGCGGTGAAGCTTTCCGATAACCCTCGCAAGGCAACCGGTGACCCGGCAGAAGTGGAGCGCTACCTGCGCCTGTTCGGATCGCAGGATCGCGTCGAGCACGCGGTGTTCGTCTAGAACGAGAAAAGGCCCCGCCTGGGCAGGGCCTTAGGTCCGCCTTGGATGGCGATATCCTTACTGGATGACTTGAACGACCTTGCGCGACTGCGGCTCAACGATAACACGCTGCTCGTTGACCACGGCATAGGAATAGTTGTCATGGTCAGGAACCGGCGTCAGCACCACTGTCTCAGGCAGTGGCTGGCCTACTTCGACCTGCCGCTCGATGACAACGGGAGTTGCCGGAACCGGCTGTTCTTGAACATAGGTGACGACTTCCCGTGGCGGCGGATCAATAGCCGTGCCAAGAGCTGCACCCGCGATACCACCAACCGCTGCGCCCACCGGGCCACCAATAATGGCGCCAGTCACGGCACCACCGGCAGCGCCGCTTGCAGTGCCTTCCTGGGCGTATGCGCCAGTTGCCGCAGACGCTACAAGAATTGCGGAAGCGAGGATAACGTTCTTCATCAGGTTTCTCCTTGTTTGTGCCCTTCCGAGCAGGAGAATACCCAAACCCAAAACTGGTTCCGAAACTTCGGTAACCGTTCGTTACAGCTGGTCATGTTTGTCGAAGTTCAAGGGCTGCCGCCGGAGTCTGCGAGCCTCTAATGGACGGTATCGAAGCAGTACTCGTCGCGCAGAATGCTCAGCGTTTCCTCCAGCGACTGAACAAGGATATCCGTCAGTTGGTCGATGCTGTTGTCTTCCAGGAAAAGCGCAAGCGTCTGTTCCGAGATAAAGTCTGAATTTTCGCATTCGTGAGACAAATCATTTTCCCCCTGATTGCCGAACATCCGGCAGCGGGAAAATCGCAGCTCAGCCTTGCGCGGACCTAGTGACGATGCCTCACTCAGGCCGATGGTGTTGATGAAGCACAAAGGGGAGAATGGCGGACAGAGAGGGATTCGAACCCTCGATACGCTTTCACGTATACACGCGTTCCAGGCGTGCGCCTTCAACCACTCGGCCACCTGTCCTTGAAGAATAAGGGCTGCTTTGCGCGCAATAGCGAAGCAGCGGTCGGGCGCGATATATAACGAGGATCGGTTTGGGATCAACCGGAATCTACAGGAAAATGTGTGAGCTTGTGTGACAGGCGGTTTATTGCGCGGCGCGTGGCGGCAGGGTATCGCTACATACGGGTATCTGCATAGGCGGCATCGCCCGGGAAGATGGAGCTGGCAGCATTGATACGGACATTCTTTCATTTTCTCAGCCTGCTTTGCCTCATCGCCGCAATCATGGCGGGAACCCTTGATTCCATCGAGTCCGTCTCGTCCTCGGCGGTCGTGATGACCTCGCTTGGAAACCACTGGCAAAACCTTGATGTTGTGAGCCTTACCCTGGCGGAGGAAGCTGTGGGATCCTATATCCATCGGGACGCGTGGCCCTGGGTCGTGACGCCCTTGCTGACCCAACCAGCCTTCGCAGTCTTCCTCGTGCTCGCCATGTTGTTCTGGATGATTGGGTATCGACGACCGCGATTTGCGGGACGGTTCTCTGCTTGATCAGGGCGATCTTAACGCCACAAGGCCGCGCCACTTTCCAACGGAGGCAAGAATGTTCGTGATCGACATGTTCAACAAGAAGACCGCAATGCCGACGCCGGAGACGGCACTGCCGGGACGCCCTCAGCCCATTCCAACTTCCGAGGCACACTTCGTCAACGGCCGCGCGCTCAAAGGTCCTTATCCGGAAGGTCTTGAGGTCGCTTATTTTGGCATGGGGTGTTTCTGGGGTGCAGAGCGCCTGTTCTGGAAGATGCCGGGCGTTTACGTCACCGCGGTCGGGTATGCGGGCGGCATCACGCTTAACCCAACATACCAGGAAACCACCACCGGTCTTACGGGCCACGCTGAGATCGTCAAGGTCGTATTCGACCCTGCGATGATCTCCTACCGCGACCTTCTCAAGACGTTCTTCGAGGAGCACGATCCTACCCAAGGCATGCGCCAAGGCAATGACATCGGCACCACCTATCGCTCCGCCCTCTACACAACAACGGAAAAGCAGGCGGCAGAGGCGGCTGAAACAGCTGCGAGCTATCAGAAAGCCCTCGAGGCTGCGGGCAGGAAGAGCAGGATCACCACCGAGATCGCGCCGATCGACATCTTCTACTACGCCGAAGCTGACCATCAGCAGTATCTGGCAAAGAATCCGGGCGGTTACTGCGGCTTGAAGGGTACAGGCGTCAGTTGCGTCGCCGGCTGATGCCATAAAGCTTGCGTATCTCTACGATGCCGCGGTTTTCCATTCCGCGGCATTTTTACGTGCGGGAGAGTTCTGCCGGCCGGGGATATTTACCAAACGAAAAAAATCGGATGAATTTTCCCGGCGCCCATGCAAAAGTGCGCCAGCCGGTCTCTTGCGGGGAGGGCTGGTGGCCGTTGGCGCGTAAGAGCGCACCGCGCGGCAGGACCCAGCGATCAACATCAAAAAAAGAGAACGGGGCTGCATGATGAAGAGAACCCTACTGACCTTTATGGCCGTGGCTGCAATGTCGGCGACAGCGCTGGCGGCGGAGATCAAGCCGGCACTGGTGTACGGGACGGGTGGAAAGTTTGACAAGTCCTTCAACGAGGCAGCCTATGCTGGTGCCGAGCAATTCAAGCAGGAGGCGGGCGTCGAGTACCGGGACTTTGAGCCCACCAGCGACACCCAGGGCGAGCAGGCCATCCGCAACTTTGCAAGCCGCGGCTATAATCCGGTTGTTGCGGTTTCCTTCGCCTGGACCTCGGCCATGGAAAAGGTTGCAGCAGAATTCCCTGACACGAAGTTCGTCATCGTGGATGCCGTTGTCGATCTGCCCAATGTTCGCTCCGTCGTCTACAAGGAAGAAGAGGGGTCCTACCTCGTGGGTCTTCTGGCAGGCATGGCGTCCAAGACCGGCAAGGTCGGCTTCGTCGGCGGCATGGACATTCCATTGATCCGCAAGTTCGGTTGCGGCTATGTGCAGGGTGCAAAGGCGGCCAATGCGGATGCGCAGGTCTTCCAGAACATGGTTGGAACCACCGGCGCGGCCTGGAACGATCCGGTTCGCGCTGGCGAGCTTACCAAGAACCAGATCGACCAGGGTGCGGACGTCATCTACGCGGCAGCCGGTGCGAGCGGTCTCGGTGTGCTGCAGACGGCTGCCGACAACGGCAAGCTCGGTGTTGGTGTGGACTCCAACCAGAACCACCTCCACCCGGGCAAGATCCTGACGTCGATGGTCAAGCGTGTCGATCTGGCCGTCTACAACGCGTTCAAGGAAACGCAAGGGGACAACTTCACCGCCGGTGTCCAGGCCCTCGGCGTTGAACAGGATGGCGTTACCTACGCTGTGGACGACAACAACAAGGATCTGATCACCCCCGAAATGGCTGCCGCCGCCGAAAAAGCGAAGGCTGACATCATTGCGGGCACGATCAAGGTCCACGACTACATGTCGGACAATTCCTGCCCGAACTAAGACCTAACGGGCGCATGCTGCAGTCTTCGCATGCGCCCTTTCCATGCCCGAAAGTGAAAGGCGGACGCTTGAGCCTCGACCCTTCAGCAGTGCCGGCTATCGAGCTTGTCGGGATCGACAAGAAGTTCGGGCCGGTTCATGCCAACAAGAACATCAACCTAAAGGTCGCCAAGGGCACGATCCACGGCATAATCGGTGAAAACGGAGCCGGAAAGTCGACGCTGATGTCGATTATCTACGGTTTCTATCAGGCCGATGAAGGCCAGATACGGATCAACGGCAGGCAGATAGGCATCCGCGACAGCCAGGCTGCCATTGCTGCCGGCATTGGTATGGTCCACCAGCATTTCATGTTGGTCGAAAACTTCACTGTTTTGGAAAACATCATCCTTGGCGTCGAAGGAGGCGCGCTGCTTGGTCGTGACGCGACCCGCGCACGCGAAGCGCTTACGCGGCTTCAGAAGGATTATGGTCTCGAGGTCGATCTCGACGCGGTTGTCGAGGAACTGCCAGTCGGCGCCCAACAGCGTGTGGAAATCCTCAAGGCGCTCTACCGTGGCGCCGATATCCTCATCCTTGACGAACCGACCGGCGTGCTCACGCCAGCCGAAGCCGACCATCTGTTCAACGTCCTGCGGGTGCTGCGCGAGCAGGGCAAGACGATCATGCTGATCACCCACAAGCTGCGCGAGATCATGGCGATCACGGATGATGTTTCCGTCATGCGCCGGGGCGAGATGGTCGCCACCCGGGTGACGGCGGAGACGACGGTTGAGGAACTGGCTGAACTGATGGTCGGTCG
>CAYNED010000231.1:0-4688 GCA_964396135.1 uncultured Neorhizobium sp. | reverse complement strand
AGCTGATGCCGCGCTATGCGGAACTCATCTACTACGGCTTCTGGTTCTCGCCGGAGCGCGAAATGCTGCAGGCCGCCATCGACCGGAGCCAGGAGCACGTCGAGGGCGAAGTGACGCTGAAGCTCTACAAGGGCAATGTCATGGTCATCGGCCGTGAGTCGCCGAAGTCGCTCTACTCCGACCAGCTGGTCACCTTCGAAGACGACCAGGGCGCCTACGACCAGAAGGATGCCGCGGGCTTCATCAAGCTCAATGCGCTGCGCCTTCGCACGCTCGGCAAGCGCAACCTGTCGAACTAACCGGCTCAAGAACCGGTGAACCATCAGCCCGCCTGTGGACGAACCACCGGCGGGCTTTTTCATGTCCGGCGCTTGCGGACGTTGAGAAAACCGAAATAGGCCAGGATCGCCATGAGGTTCATCAGCGGTATCACGGTGCCAAAGGCCAGCAGCGGGTCGCCGATGAGGGCTGCGGCAACGCCACCGAGGAAGCCCGCGCCCATCTGGATGAAACCGAGAAGGGCTGCCGCCGAGCCGGCGATCCTGGGATGGGGCGCCAAACCCGCTGTCGTGATATCGGGAATGACGAAGGCCATGCCGAAGGCGCAGAACGCCACCGGTACCATGATGGACAGGAAGGTCGGCTCGACCAGGTGGACCGAGAGAGCGATCATCGTGCCGCCGAGACCGGCCAGGGTCAGCCCGGTGCGCAGGGCGCCGTTCTGGCCGAGGCGTTTTGCCAAGACCCGAAGACTGACGGAGCCCAGAAAGAAGAAGCCCGATTGCATCAGCATGCCGAGGCCGAACTGGCCGGGGGTCAGCCCGACCCTGTTGATCAGGACGAAGGGCAGCATGGTCGCCTGCGCATAGAGCGCGCCAACCGTGCCGGCCAGCACGAGGGCGGAGAGGAGTACCTGCGGGTCGGCGATCAGCGTTCGGTAGGAGCCGATCAGGCGTGACGGGCGGATGAGGGCGCGATCGGGGATCGTGGTTTCCTTCATCAGCAGGCCGACCACAATGCAACTGACCAGCCCGAAGCTGACCATCAGGAAAAACACCGCCTGCCAGTTGAAGAACGTCAGGGCGAGGCCGCCCAGCGTCGGGCCTGCTGCCGGGCCGATGGCCAGCATGATGCCAATCATGTTGAGGATTCGAGAGGCTTCAGCGCCGGTAAACTGGTCGCGCACGATGGCACGCGACACGGTGATGCCGACGGAGGCGCCAATGCCCTGGATTAGGCGGCCGGCCAGCAGCCAGTCGACCGTCGGGGCGAAGGCGGCAACCAGGCTGCCGATCAGGTAGATCGTCAGGAAGCCGAGGGTCGCCTTGCGGCGGCCGAAGGCGTCCGATGTCGGGCCGGACAACAGCTGGGTGACGGCAAAGCCACCGAAATAGACCGAGAGGCTGAGCTTGATGGCGGCATCCGTGGTGCCGAAGGCGCGGACCAGTTCCGGCATGACAGGCGTGTAAATGGCCATGGAAACAGGGCCGAGCGCCGCCAGAAGGGCGCCCAGCAGCGAGGTGCGGCTCGCGGACATGGTCGGGATAGGGAGCTGATTGTCGGTTTTCATTCTTCGCCATGGGGGCAAAGTCGAACCTTGCCGAATAAGCTGCATTGCGTCCGGCCTTGCTCAGCAGGTGACAGCCGGGGTTGAGCAAGACTTACGCCCTTTCCTCGCGCAGGCAAGGCTTCGCACCAAGACTTTGTGCGGCGTGCGAATTACCGTGCGCTTTATCGCTTGGCTGGTTGCATGGATCGGCTAACGTCCCAGATAGAGATGATACCGCCTTCTTCCCATCGCCAGATGGCACCAGAACAAAGGGTTTCGCATGCCGCAGCTTCACATCAATCCCGCACTCATCCACTGGGACGGGCATCAGGGGCTCCCTCGCTTCGACCTGGTGAAGGACGAGGATTTCGCCGCCGCCTTCGACGCGGCGATGGCAAAGCACGATGCCGAAATCAACGACATCGCGTCGGATCCGCGTGAGCCGACGATGGAGAACACGATCGTCGCGCTGGAGATCGCGGGCGACGAGCTGTCGCGCATCTCGGCGCTCTTCTGGAACAAGGCCGGCGCTCACACCAATGACACCATCCAGGCACTTGAACGGGAGATCGCGCCCAAGATGTCGCGTCACTATTCCCGCATTGCCATGAAGCAGGCCCTGTTCCAACGGATCGACGGCCTGTGGGAGCGGCGTGACGAGCTGGATCTGTCCCTGGAAGAAACACGGGTCCTCGAGCGGCACTGGAAGAGCTTCGTGCGCACCGGCGCGAAGCTGCCGAAGCCTGAGCAGGAACGGCTGGCGGCGATCAACGAAAAGCTCGCGGGCCTTGGCGCCCAGTTCGGGCAGAACGTGCTTGCGGACGAGAAGAGCTGGGAGCTTCGGCTGACGGAGGAGGCGGAACTGGCCGGGCTGCCACCCTTCCTGCGGGATGCCATGGCTTCTGCGGCGCGCGACCGTGGGCACGAGGACGGCTATGTCGTGACGTTGTCACGCTCCATCATCGAGCCTTTCCTGACATTCTCCGAACGCCGTGATCTGCGGGAGCAGGCTTTCCAAGCCTGGGCGGCACGCGGCGCGAACGGGGGACAGACTGACAATCTGCAGATCGTAAAGGAGACGCTTGCCTTGCGGGCGGAGCGCGCGCAGTTGCTGGGGTACGACAGTTTTGCAGCTTTCAAGCTCGACAACACGATGGCGAAGACGCCAGAGGCGGTGAACAATCTGCTGATGAGGGTCTGGGAAAAGGCGCGCAGCCGGGCCCTGGAGGAGGAGGCAAGTCTTGCAGGCCTCGTCGCGGAGGGAGGCGGCAACCATGACGTCATGCCTTGGGATTGGCGCTTCTACGCGGAGCGTCTCCGGCAGCGGACCTTCAACTTCTCGGAATCAGAATTGAAGCCTTACCTCCAACTCGAGAAGATCATTGAAGCCTGCTTCGATGTGGCTGGCCGTCTCTTTGGGATCCGGGCGGTGGAGGTGAGTGGGGTGCCGGCCTATCATCCGGACGTGCGGGTGTTCGAGATCCGAGACGAAGATGGCTCGCTGAAGGCGTTATTCCTTGGCGACTACTTCGCGCGGTCGTCCAAACGCTCCGGCGCCTGGATGAGCTCGTTCCAGTCGCAGCACAGGCTGACGCTCAAGAACGGGTCCCAAGGCGAGATTCCGATCATCTACAATGTCTGCAATTTCGCCAAACCTGCCGCGGGGAAGCCGGCCCTTCTGTCGCTGGACGATGCACGGACGCTGTTCCATGAATTCGGCCATGCCCTGCACGGCATGCTGTCCAACGTTACCTATCCATCCGTAGCGGGGACCGGAGTGGCACGCGATTTCGTCGAGTTGCCGTCGCAGCTCTACGAACATTGGCTGACAGTGCCGGAGATCCTGGAGAAATACGCCGTTCATTACGAAACGGGCAAACCGATGCCGAAGGACCTGCTCGACAAGGTGCTGGCGTCGCGCTCGTTCAATGCCGGCTTCGCCACGGTCGAGTTTACCGCCTCGGCGCTTGTTGACATGGCATTCCATACGCGGAACGCGGTCGATGATCCGATGAAGGTCCAGGCGGAGGTGCTGGAGACAATCCGCATGCCGCGCTCGATCTCCATGCGGCATGCCACGCCGCATTTCCAGCACGTGTTTTCCGGTGACGGCTACTCGGCTGGCTACTATTCCTACATGTGGTCAGAAGTGCTTGATGCTGACGCATTTGCAGCCTTCGAGGAAGCCGGAGATGCGTTCGATCCGGTCATGGCGCGCAAGCTGAAAAACAACATCTATTCCGTTGGCGGCTCCGTCGATCCAGAAGATGCCTACCGGGCCTTTCGCGGAAAGCTGCCGGACCCGGAGGCGATGCTGCGCAAAAAAGGGCTCGCGATGGTGGAGGAACTCTCCGGCAGCGACGCCTGATGTTCCGCGCATAGCTGCCATTCGCGCAGACCTTGCGGGGCCCCCTTTCGCAAATGCGAAAAACAGAGTAAGAGGGCGCCAACGAAAAATTGGCGCCTCCTCCCGTTTTTGCGCCCAAGGCCAGAGATCCAAAATATGAAACTTCGCAACATCGCGATTATCGCGCACGTTGACCATGGAAAGACGACGCTCGTTGACGAGCTGTTGAAGCAGTCCGGCTCATTCCGCGAGAACCAGCGCGTCGCTGAGCGCGTGATGGATTCAAACGACCTCGAAAAGGAACGTGGTATCACCATTCTGGCGAAGGCGACTTCGGTTGAGTGGAAAGGTGTCCGCATCAACATCGTCGACACGCCCGGCCACGCCGACTTCGGTGGTGAAGTCGAACGTATCCTCTCGATGGTTGATGGCGCGATTGTTCTTGTCGACTCCTCCGAAGGCCCGATGCCGCAAACCAAGTTCGTGGTTTCCAAGGCGCTGAAGGTCGGCCTCAAGCCGATTGTCGCGATCAACAAGATCGACCGTCCGGACGGGCGTCACGAGGAAGTCATCAATGAGGTCTTCGACCTTTTTGCCAACCTTGATGCCACCGACGAGCAGCTGGACTTCCCGATCCTTTACGGTTCGGGCCGCGACGGCTGGATGAACGTCAACCCGGAAGGGCCGAAGGATCAGGGGCTGGCGCCCCTCCTCGATCTGGTGCTGGAACATGTTCCGGAGCCGAGCGTCGGCGACGAGGACGGCGCGTTTCGTCTGATCGGCACGATCCTG
>CAYNED010000230.1:0-4697 GCA_964396135.1 uncultured Neorhizobium sp. | reverse complement strand
CGAAGGTGCCCTGCACCTCCTCGCAGGCGCGCACGCAACGCGAGCAGACGATGCATTTGGACGGATCATAGGTGAAATAGGGGTTCGACTCATCCTTCGGCATCCACTTGGCATTGATCGCGCCCTCGTTGCGCACCTTCACGTGGTTGTCGCCCTCATAGCCATAGCGGACGTCCCGCAACCCCACGGCACCAGCCATGTCCTGCAACTCGCAATCGCCGTTGGCGGCGCAGGTAAGACAGTCGAGCGGGTGGTCGGAGATGTAGAGCTCCATGACCCCCTTGCGGATTTGCTTCAGCCGCTCCGTCTGCGTGTGGACGACCAGACCGGGGGCAACCGGCGTCGTGCAGGAAGCGGGGGTACCGTTTCTGCCCTCGACCTCGATCAGACAGAGACGGCAGGAGCCGAAGGCATCCACCATGTCGGTGGCGCAAAGTTTTGGCACCTGAATGCCAGCCTCCATCGACGCGCGCATGATCGATGTGCCCGCGGGAACTGTGACTTCGCGCCCGTCGATGGTGAGAGTGACCTGCGCTTCGGAGCGGGAGGCCGGGGTGCCGTAATCGACTTCGTGAATCAGGCTCATCGCACATTTCCCTTCGACTGCTCTGCAAGCACATGCGCCACGATGGCATTTGCGTGGCCGTGGCCAAGTCCGTGCTCATCCTTCAGAACCGAGACGATCTGCATGTGCGGCTTACCGATTTCACCCCTGGCAATGCCAATCCAACGCTCGATCAGCTGGCCGTATGTCTTCTCTATGGAAGGGAAATAGGAGCCGGGGCCCTTCACCTTCTGCATATCGGTCATTCCGCAGCCTCCACCATCGGGGCGGGAGCGAAGTCGTCCGGAAAATGCGTCATCGCGCTCATCACCGGATAAGGGGTAAATCCGCCGAGTGCGCAAAGTGAGCCAAACTTCATCGTATTGCAAAGGTCGGCCAGGAGCGCCTTGTTCTTTTCCGGCTCGATCCCTTGCGCGATCTTGTCGGCCGTCTCGACCCCGCGCGTCGAGCCGATGCGGCAGGGCGTACACTTGCCGCAGCTTTCGACGGCGCAGAATTCCATGGCAAAACGCGCTTGCTTCAGCATGTCTGCGCTGTCGTCAAAGACGACGACGCCGGCGTGGCCGATAAGACCATCCTTCGCTGCGAAGGCTTCATAGTCGAATGGTGTCTCGAAGAGCGTGCGGGGGAAATAGGCCCCGAGGGGACCGCCAACCTGAACCGCCTTGACCGGCCGTCCCGTTGCCGTGCCACCGCCAATCTCGCCGACGATCTGTCCGAGTGTCAGGCCAAAGGCAGTCTCGAACAACCCGCCATATTTGACGTTGCCGGCGATCTGGATCGGGATCGTGCCGCGCGATCGGCCCATGCCGAAATCGCGGTAGAAGGCAGCGCCGCGGTCCATGATGACCGGGACGGAGGCGAGAGAGATCACGTTGTTGACGACTGTCGGACAGCCGAGGAAGCCCTGCAGCGCCGGGAGCGGCGGTTTAGCTCTCACAATGCCCCGCTTGCCTTCAAGCGAGTTCAGAAGAGATGTTTCCTCACCGCAAACATAGGCCCCTGCCCCGGTACGAACTTCCATGTCGAATGCGTAAGCCGATCCCATCACCGACGGCCCAAGAATGCCCGCGGCGCGCGCGATCACGATCGCCTCGCTCATCGTCTGGATCGCGTGTGGATATTCCGAGCGGGTGTAGAGATAGCCCTTTGTCGCCCCGGTCGCGATACCGGCAATGATCATGCCTTCAATCAGCACGAAGGGATCACCCTCCATGATCATCCGGTCGGCAAACGTCCCGCTGTCACCTTCGTCGGCATTGCAGACAATATATTTCTGCGGACCGGGCGCATCCGCAACTGTCTTCCACTTGATACCGGTCGGAAAGCCGGCGCCACCACGACCGCGCAACCCGCTATCGGTCACCTCCTGCACGATCTCGGGCGAGGTCATGGAAAGCGCGCGCTCAAGACCCTTGAGGCCCTGGAAATGGCGATAGTCTTCAAGCGATAACGGGTCCGTTACGCCACAGCGGGAAAAGGTGAGGCGAGTCTGCTGACGAAGGAAGGGGATCTCCTTCGTCAGCCCAAGACAGAGAGGATGATCTGCGCCGGTAAAAAAACCTGCCGCAAACAAGCCTGAGACGTCGCTGGGCTTGACGGGGCCGTAGGCAACTCTTCCGGCGGAGGTCCGTACCTCTACAAGTGGCTCCAGCCACGCCATTCCTCTGGATCCGTTGCGGACTATTCGCGCGTCCAGCCCACGCAGTTCGATTTCCTGAGCAATCGCTGTGGCGACCTTGTCTGCTCCAACCGCCAAGGCCGATGCATCGCGTGGTACGAAGATGGTGATACTCATCGGCGCACCTCCGCAACGATGTCCGCAAGACAGGTCTCGTCGATCCTGCCAAGGACTTCCCCGTCCAGCATGGCCGCAGGTGCGCAGGCGCAAAGGCCGAGACAGTAGACAGGCTCCAGAGTAAGTGCTCCATCAAGCGTCGTCTGATGAAAGTCGATACCAAACAGCTGCCGGACGCGGTCAAGAACGTCGTTCGCTCCCATCGACTGACAGGCTTCCGCACGACAGAGCTTCAGCACGTGTCGTCCGGCTGGAGCGTCCCGGAAGTCGTGGTAGAACGACACCACACCGTGCACTTCGGCGCGGGAGAGATTGAGCTCTCCTGCCAGCAACGGCTTGACCTCTTCCGGGATGAAGCCGAATTCATGCTGCATCGCATGAAGAATCGGAAGCATCGCGCCTTCCAGATGCTTGAGTTCACCGATTATGGAAAGAGCGCGGTCGGCATAGATGCCGCCCGGCGGCACACGAACGTTCATATTCAGGTCTCCCGTCGGAGGGTGCTGCAGAGCCCCCTTCCTACGCCTCCTCAGGCGTCGACTGCCGACACAGCATGCGGCCTCCGAAATTCCCGGTCAATAAACCTGTCTCGTCAGGCGATAGAAAAAAGCTATCAGCCGAGGTCGGTGGACTTGAGGCTCCGCGCCTGGTGAAGAAGCGCCGAAACGAGCGGCGTGAACGGCTCCCTGTGCGTCGCCACCAGTCCAACGATGTGGCTTGCTTCGGGCTCGACGATGGACACCATCTTGATCCGCTTGGCGAAACCGAACGATCTCGCGACATTTTGCGGCATGATGCTCGCCCACTGTCCTGTCCCCACATGCGACAGCAACACAACCATCGAGTTCGACTCCAGCGTCGGCTTGACCGTTACGCCGGCGTCCGTGAGGTGCTGGTTAATAATTCGGCGGTTCTGCATGTCCTGTGTTAATAGACAAAGCCGAACGTTCGCCGTCTCCGCCCACGTGACCGACTCACGGTCAGCATAAAGTGTACCTTCGGCAGTCACTAACGTGTAGCGCTCTGCATACAGCGGTACGCTAGTGACGCGCCCTAGCGGCTCGTTGTCCAGATAGGTGATACCGGCGTCGATTTCGAAATTGTCCAGTTGGCTGAGGACCTGCAGCGAGTTTCGCGAGACGACGGAGAAGGTGACCTCGGGGTGTTTGGCCTGGAACGGTTCCGTCAGCCGCGGGATCATAGCGAGCGCCGTCGGGATGACGGCCAGCCTGATATGGCCCGACAGACCGGTTTTCGCCGCGCGCATTTCCTCGCGCATCGTGCGCGCGTCGCCGACAATCCGCCTTGCCCATTCCAGAACCCGCTGCCCTTCCGGCGTCAGCCCCTGGAAACGCGAGCCGCGCACCACGAGCACCACCCCAAGCTGATCCTCCAGCTGCCTTATCGCCGCCGAAAGCGTCGGCTGGCTGACCCCGCTTTCCTCCGCCGCGCGACCAAAATGGCGTTCACGCGCCAGTGCGATGAAGAATTCGAGCTTATCGATCATTCTTGTTCTCCCCGGAAGAGAACAGCAAGCTGCCGAGGAGAAGGCAACAAAAAAGGCGGCCAATGGCCGCCTTGGAGATCCTCTGCGCGAAAAACTAAGCCGGTAGGATCGCGCCGTTGAGATCGGTCAACTGCGAAAGATATTCCTCGAGCTTTGTCTTGTGCTCGTTGTCCGTCGCGGCGCCTGCATCGTTACGAGCAGCGTCAATACGAGCCTGCAGCGTCTCCCGCGTCACGTCCGACAGCGGCAACGCCGATTCTGCAAGCAAAGTGCAACTGGCTGGCAGAATGTCAGCAAACCCGCCAAAAACGACATACTTGCTTTCCTGGCCCGACGCGGACTTCACCGAAACCACGCCTGGCTTGATGGTTGTCATGGTTGGCGCATGATTGGCCAGAACTGTCATCTCGCCCAGCGTAGCCGGGATCACGACTTCGGTAACCTTTTCAGACAGGAGAAGGCGCTCCGGAGAAACGAGCTCGAAATTGAAGGCGTCAGCCATGGCGGTTCACTTCTTCACGTGTTGCATGCAATGGCGCGCCGGATAAGCGGCGCGCCTGCTTCAAGCTGCTTAGGCAGCGGCTGCCAGCTTCTTGGCCTTTTCCATCGCTTCTTCGATCGAACCAACCATGTAGAAGGCGGCTTCCGGCAGGTGGTCGTAGTCACCGTTGACCAGGCCTTTGAAGCCCTTGATCGTGTCCTCGAGAGCCACCAGCTTGCCCGGCGAGCCGGTGAAGACTTCGGCAACGAAGAAGGGCTGCGACAGGAAGCGCTCGATCTTGCGGGCGCGGGCAACTGTCATCTTGTCCTCTTCGGACAGTTCGTCC
>CAYNED010000229.1:0-4750 GCA_964396135.1 uncultured Neorhizobium sp. | reverse complement strand
GGGGAGACGGTTCTGGTCGCCGCCCATGGTAATTCCCTGCGCGCGCTGGTGATGGTGCTCGACCGGATGAGCAAGGAGGAGATCCTGAAGCTCAACCTCGCGACCGGTGTGCCGATGGTCTACAAGCTCAAGCCCGATTCCACGGTGGCATCAAAGCAGGTGCTCGGAGATATGTCCGCAGCGCACTGAGGCTGGCACTTGCGTGCGGTTGCCTGCACCTCAGACTTCGATGGTGAACTGTACCCGGTCGGCGGGAAAGCGGCTCACTGCGTACTGAACCGGGACCCCATCAGGATCTGCGTTCACCGAGTGGGTGACCAGTACGATCGCGCCCGCCGAAAGACCGAGATCCTGCATATCCTCACCGTCGGCATGGCTGGCGGTGATTTCGGTTGTCACGCGGACGTAGTCCGAGAGACCCAGGGTACGGAAAGCGGACGTGATCGAGCCGCTGTTACGATAGGCAGCTCCAATCCCTGAGAAACGCGCCGCCGGAAACCATGCCGTGGCGCGCGACACGCCGCGGCCATCTGCTCTGCGGAGCGTTTCGAGCCGGATGACCGCGGCTCCAACAGGAAGTTGGAGGCGGCGCGCGAGATCTTCTGAAGCCCGCTCCTCCGCTGAGGTCAGCAGAATCCCTTCCGTTTCCCGCGCCTGAGCGCCAATCCCCTCGATGAATCGAGTGCGGCGCGAGATTGGGAAATTCAGCCGCTCCTTGCGCTCGATCATCGTGCCGATGCCCTGCACCGCCTTTACGATTCCTTCCTGCGCCAGGGCGGCAAGCGCACTTCTGACCGTATGGCGGTTGACACCGAATTGTGACGCCAAGACCATTTCTGGCGGCACGCGCCCCGTCTCGTCATATTCACCGCCGGCAATCGATGCCCGAATGCGGTCCGCGATCTGACGCCACAAGGCCACCCCGCTCTGGCGTTGAACCTTCATTCCCGCTGCCCTGTCACAGTCTTGTTATGTGCCCACTGTAACTATAACCTATCTTGTATGGTTGTCTATAACAATAGACATGTGAGAGAGTTCGATGACAGCACCCGCCCCTGATGCACCATCCGCTGATAATGAAGCTCGAAAGCGTGTCGCTGGTCTTCTGGCCCGCGCTACACGTGACGAACTCACATCCGCCTGGGAGGCCCTTCCGAGCAAACCGGACTTCAAGCCTGTCCGTGGGCCGGAAACAGGCCTGGTAATGGTACGCGGACGGATCGGCGGCGGGGGAGCAGCCTTCAACCTCGGCGAGGCGACCGTAACGCGGGCCACAGTGCTTCTCGCATCAGGCATTGCCGGACACGCCCATGCTCTCGGGACAGATAAACCGAAAGCGCGGTTGGCCGCGATCTTCGATGCGCTCTGGCAGGAAGACGAGACGCGCGGCTTGGTAGACAAGATCCTTGCCGTAGTTGAAGCACGCATTGCTGAGGAGGATCGACAGCAGGCGGAAGAGACCGCGGCCACACGTGTGGATTTCTTCACCCTGGTGCGGGGAGACGACTGATGAGCATGAACGCCCAAGCCCTCGCCGGTGGTTTCACCGATCCCGTTTTTCAGGCCCAAGCGGTCTTCCGGCTGTTGATGGAGGGGATGTCACGGCCGGGCACGATCCAACGAGTCCCAATGGACGTCGGGCAGCCTTCGCCGATGGGGCGCGCTGCCGGTGCCGTTGCGCTGGCCCTTTGCGACGCCGACACGCCTGTCTGGCTTCAGACCGGGATCTCGAAGTCCGGCGCGGCACAATGGATCGGATTCCACACGGGCGCCCCCACTACGCAGGATAAAAGTGCTGCCAGCTTCGCCTTCATACAGGCTAACGAAGGCGTCTGCTCGTTTGGCCTGTTTGCGTTGGGAACACAGGAGTATCCGGATCGCGCGACGACGCTCATTATCGAAGTGGCGTCGCTTGGCGAAGGGCAATCGCTGACGCTCTCAGGACCGGGCATCAAGGACAAGGTCAGCGTTCGAGTGGCGGGCCTTCCCGGCATCTTTCTTGGCATTTGGAATGACAACAGGATGCTCTTTCCGCGCGGCGCCGACGTCATTCTCACCGCTGGCGATAGCCTCCTTTGCCTGCCTCGCACCACCACCATTGCCGGAGAAGAAACAGCATGTATGTAGCCGTCAAAGGTGGCGAGGCCGCCATCAATGCCGCCCACCAGTTGCTTGCAGACCGACGTCGCGGCGACCGGTCGCTGCCATCAGTGACGATCGAACAGATCGTCGAGCAGCTGACGCTCGCTGTGGATCGGGTGATGGCAGAGGCCTCGCTCTATGACCGAGAGCTCGCAGCGCTGGCCGTTCGGCAGTCGCGCGGCGACATGATTGAAGCGATATTCCTGCTGCGCGCCTACCGCACGACACTGCCTCGATTTGGTGTATCGGTGCCTGTCGACACCGCCCGCATGAAGATCGAGCGGCGAATTTCTGCCACCTACAAGGATCTTCCCGGCGGACAGGTACTGGGGCCAACTTTCGACTATACGCACCGTCTGCTCGATCCCTCTCTCATGACAGACGAAGACGTTGATCTGCCCCTGAGGAAGGAGCCCCTGCCCGGCGCATCTACCCGGGTTTCCGACATCCTCGCGAATGAAGGCCTTATCGAGGGAGACGGTGAGCTGCCGGACGACCAGCCGCCTGGCGATCTTACGCGCGAACCTATGGAGTTCCCGATGGGCCGTGACCTGCGACTGCAGGCGCTCGCGCGTGGCGACGAAGGCTTCCTGCTCGCGCTCGGCTATTCGACCCAGCGTGGCTATGGACGCAATCATCCCTTTGTCGGTGAGATCCGCATCGGTGAGGTGGAGGTGGAGCTTGATGTGCCGGAACTGGGCTTTGCCGTTTCCCTCGGTCGAGTTCAGGTCACGGAATGCCAGATGGTCAACCAGTTCAAGGGCTCGTCCAAGGCACCGCCGCAATTTACGCGCGGCTATGGGCTGGTCTTCGGCCAGAGCGAGCGCAAGGCGATGAGCATGGCGCTGGTTGACCGGGCGCTGCGGGCGGAGGAACTGGGGGAAGATATTACCGCGCCCGCACAGGACGAGGAGTTTGTTATCTCACATGCAGACAATGTGCAGGCCACAGGCTTCGTCGAGCATCTGAAGCTGCCGCACTACGTAGACTTTCAGGCTGAGCTTGCTCTCGTCCGAAAGATGCGCACCGACATCGAAGTCACGCAGAAGATCAATACTGGCTCACACCGCGACGCGGCGGAATAGACCGATTACGGCGAGACTACTTGCTACCCGTTTCGCCATACCAATAGGCACAGCACACGCCGCTCGCTGCGAACACCGTAAAGAACATCGTGATCAGAAGGCCCGTATCCATGACTATTAGCTCCTTTTGCTTGAGAGAAACCCGCAATGTCTCCTGAGGTTCCATCCGACCAAGGTCTGGCGACCTACAACTTCGCCTATCTCGACGAACAGACGAAGCGGATGATCCGGCGCGCGATCCTCAAAGCGATCGCCATTCCAGGTTATCAAGTACCGTTTGCTTCGCGCGAAATGCCGATGCCCTACGGCTGGGGCACGGGCGGTGTGCAGGTAACGGCCTCGATCATCGGCCCGGATGACGTCCTCAAGGTGATCGACCAGGGCGCCGACGACACCACCAATGCGGTCTCCATCCGAGCCTTCTTCCAGAAGGTGGCCAATATTGCTGTCACCACCCACACCAAGGACGCAACCCTCATCCAGACGCGCCACCGCATTCCGGAGCAGCCGCTGGCGGAGGGCCAGGTGCTTGTCTATCAGGTGCCAATCCCAGAGCCCCTGCGCTTTCTCGAGCCGCGCGAAACGGAGACGCGCAAGATGCACGCGCTTGAGGAATACGGCCTCATGCATGTGAAGCTCTACGAGGACATCGCCCATAACGGCCGAATCTCGAAGACCTATGCCTACCCCGTGAAGGTTGCGGGCCGCTATGTCATGGATCCGTCACCGACGCCGAAATTCGACAATCCCAAGATGCACATGTCCGACGCGCTTCAGCTCTTTGGCGCAGGGAGAGAAAAACGCATCTATGCCATTCCGCCGCACACGGAAGTGGTCAGCCTCGACTTCGAGGACCATCCCTTCGAGATCCAGAGCTTCGACAAGCCCTGCGCTCTCTGCGGCGCGGAAAACGTTTACCTCGACGAGGTGATCCTGGACGACAAGGGGGGTCGCATGTTTGTTTGCTCCGACACCGACCATTGCGAGGACAGGCGCGAGCACGGCCATGCCGGCGTGATGCTGGCCCGTCAGGAGGCCGCCGAATGACCGACGCACCGCTTCTGAAGGTCAACGCCGTTTCGAAATTCTACGGTCCACGGATCGGCTGCAAGGAGGTCTCTTTCGACCTCTGGCCCGGCGAGGTGCTTGCGATCGTAGGGGAATCCGGATCAGGCAAGACGACGCTGTTGAACTGCATCTCGACACGCCTTTTGCCGACGGCCGGCAGCGTAGAATACACGATGCGCGACGGCAGCGTGCGCGATCTCTACCACATGGGCGAAGCCGAACGCCGTTTCCTGATGCGCACGGACTGGGGTTTCGTCCACCAGAACCCCGCAGATGGTCTGCGGATGACGGTGTCGGCGGGCGCGAATGTCGGCGAACGCCTGATGGCCGTCGGCAACCGGCACTACGGAAACATTAGAGCCACCGCCAGCGACTGGCTCGGGCGGGTGGAAATCGATGTGGATCGCATAGACGATGCCCCGCGCGCCTTTTCCGGCGGCATGCGGCAACGCCTG
>CAYNED010000228.1:0-4760 GCA_964396135.1 uncultured Neorhizobium sp. | reverse complement strand
AACTATCGTCCGCAGTTCTACTTCCGCACGACGGACGTGACCGGCATCGTGTCGCTTCCGGAAGGCACGGAAATGGTCATGCCTGGCGACAACGTCACGGTTGAAGTCGAGCTGATCGTTCCGATCGCCATGGAAGAAAAGCTGCGCTTCGCGATCCGCGAAGGCGGCCGCACCGTCGGCGCCGGCATCGTCGCCTCGATCATCGAGTAATCTGCCTCCCCCTTCAGGGGATCAGGTAAAGCCTCGCCGGCAACGGCGAGGCTTTTTCTTTTCCGGCTGCGACCAACCCGCCATGTCCCGGCGCGGTGACATCAGGTGATTTGAGAAACTCCGCCGTCCTGACATTTTTCCTCGATTAACGCTTGTCATAGTCAGGCAAGTTGAATATTAAGCCGCCTGTTCCGGTGGCGCGTTGCGCGGCCAGAATCTCGAAGGGGTATAGCTCAGTTGGTAGAGCGGCGGTCTCCAAAACCGCAGGTCGTCGGTTCAAGCCCGGCTGCCCCTGCCAGTCCTTTTGGTTGCGCAGAATGATTGCGGCAACGACGAGGGCGGGGCTGTTGGTCGTCAGGCCGACGAATTTCATGGGATATCGATTTCCTCTTGTGAAAGAGGGGATGGGTGTTTATGTAGGCAAAACAGACACGCGGCGCGTGGGGCTGAGCGAGATCAGCTTTACGGGCCGTAATGGCGTGGATACCGATGGCTTCCAAAACCAACCCAGTACAGTTTTTTCAGCAGGTTCGCACGGAAGCGTCGAAGATCACCTGGCCATCGCGTCGGGAAACAATGATCTCGACTGCAATGGTCCTGCTTATGGTCATTTTCGCTGCTCTGTTTTTCTTTGCTGCTGACCAGCTTATCGGCTGGCTGATGGGCCTCGTGCTCAACGTCGGCAACTGATTGTGGAGATGAAGATGGCGGCGCGTTGGTACATCGTCCACGCATACTCGAACTTTGAAAAGAAGGTGGCTGAGGACATCGAGAACAAGGCTCGCCAGAAGGGCCTCTCGCATCTCTTCGAGAAAATCCTCGTGCCAACCGAAAAGGTCGTCGAAGTTCGTCGCGGTCGCAAGGTCGATTCCGAGCGGAAGTTTTTCCCCGGTTATGTGCTTGTGCGGGCAAACCTGACGGACGAGGCATACCATCTGATCAAGAACACGCCGAAGGTCACCGGCTTCTTGGGGTCCGACAGTAAGCCTGTTCCGATCCCTGATTATGAAGCTGACCGCATCCTCGGCCAGGTCCAGGAAGGTGTCGAGCGGCCCAAGTCCTCGATCAGCTTCGAAATCGGTGAACAGGTCCGCGTTTCCGACGGTCCGTTCGCATCCTTCAACGGCACCGTACAGGATGTCGATGAGGAGCGCTCGCGCCTCAAGGTCGAGGTATCGATCTTCGGCCGCGCGACGCCGGTTGAGCTTGAATACGCTCAGGTCGAAAAGGTCTGAGCGCGAAGGGAAGGCGACTTCCCGACCCGCGTGGGAGAATGGCGGTCTGAAGCCGGGCCTGTCCAGGCGCACCACGCAACCGCAGCCGCCGGGTACGTCCCGGCATTGGGGCCGGGTAACCGGCCTGAGTAGAAAGGCAGAGAGATATGGCTAAGAAAGTTGCAGGCCAGCTCAAGCTTCAGGTCAAGGCAGGATCGGCAAACCCGTCCCCGCCAATCGGCCCGGCGCTTGGTCAGCGTGGCATTAACATCATGGAATTCTGCAAGGCGTTCAATGCCGCCACGCAGGAAATGGAAAAGGGTATGCCGATCCCGGTCGTCATCACCTACTACCAGGACAAGTCCTTCACCTTCGTCATGAAGCAACCGCCGATGACCTATTGGCTGAAGAAGGAAGCGAAGCTCCAGTCCGGCTCGAAGACTCCGGGCAAGGGCGCAACGATCGGTTCTATCAGCAAGGCTCAGGTCCGCGCGATCGCTGAAGCCAAGATGAAGGATCTGAACGCAGCCGACGTCGAAGGTGCAATGCTGATGGTTGAGGGCTCTGCCCGCTCCATGGGCCTGGAAGTGGTAGGTTGATCATGGCCAAGGTTGCAAAGCGCATTCAGAAGATTCGTGAAGGTGTAGATCCGACGAAGCTCGTCGCTCTCACTGATGCCATTTCGATGGTCAAGGAACGTGCTATCGCGAAGTTCGACGAAACGATCGAAATCGCCATGAACCTCGGCGTTGATCCGCGTCACGCAGACCAGATGGTCCGCGGCGTGGTCAACCTGCCGAACGGCACCGGTCGTGACGTTCGCGTTGCCGTCTTCGCACGGGGCGCCAAGGCTGATGAAGCCAAGGCTGCTGGTGCAGACATCGTCGGTGCCGAAGATCTGCTGGAAATCGTCCAGGGCGGCAAGATCGACTTCGATCGTTGCATCGCTACCCCGGACATGATGCCGCTCGTCGGTCGTCTCGGTAAGGTTCTCGGCCCGCGTGGCATGATGCCGAACCCGAAGGTCGGTACCGTCACCATGGACGTTGCGGGCGCCGTCAAGGCTTCCAAGGGCGGTGCTGTGGAGTTCCGCGTCGAGAAGGCCGGTATTGTTCACGCCGGCATCGGCAAGGCTTCCTTCGAGGCCAAGGCTCTCGAAGAAAACATCAAGGCTTTCGCTGACGCCGTGGTCAAGGCAAAGCCCGCTGGCGCCAAAGGTAACTACGTCAAGCGCGTAGCCATCTCTTCGACCATGGGCCCGGGCGTCAAGATCGACCCGTCCAGCGTCACGGCCTGATCGTGATTTTCCCGGGTGCGCCCGGGTAAAAAGAATTCCCGGTCCTTCGGGGCCGGGAATGTCCAGGGAAACCTGGATTTCCTGTCCGAGATTGCAGGTGGTTTACCTTAATCACTTTGCCTGCATGAGACGGGTAAGACCCGATTTTTGATGGAAGCCTCGGCTTCCCCTGGTCGGTTCGAGCCTTGTGTGCCTTGTGCCTGGAGCCGTTGCGGCAACAGTGCGGGGGGACAGGATCCTCAAGCGTCGCTTGGGATCTTGAAGAAAAGATCCTTAGGGGCAAAAGGCAAACCGATGGGGCCTGCAGGATTGCGGTCCCGTCAACTGGAGACAGACAGTGGAAAGAGCGGAAAAACGCGAATTCGTCACAGAACTGAACGAAGTCTTCAAGGCTTCCGGTTCGGTTGTTGTGGCCCACTATGCTGGTGTCACGGTTGCGCAAATGAACGACTTCCGTTCGAAAATGCGCGCTGCTGGCGGCACCGTCAAAGTCGCGAAGAACCGCCTGGCCAAGATCGCTCTTCAGGGCACGGAGTCGGAAGGGATGTCGGACCTGTTCAAGGGTCAGACGCTCATCGCATACAGCGAAGATCCCATCACCGCTCCGAAGGTCGTCATGGATTTCGCCAAGAGCAACGACAAGATCGTTGTTTTGGGTGGCTCCATGGGAGCAACCACGCTCAGCGCCGATGCAGTCAAGTCGCTTGCGACCCTGCCTTCGCTGGACGAGCTGCGCGCAAAGCTGCTGGGCATGATCCAGACGCCTGCAACGCGTATCGCTGGGGTTGTTCAGGCACCGGCAGCTCAGCTTGCTCGTGTGTTCGCGGCCTACGCAAAGAAGGACGAAGCCGCTTAAGGCGGTTTTTCGCTGTAGATATCAAACCAGTTCGAACCGAACACAAAAGGAACTACTAAAATGGCTGATCTCGCAAAGATCGTTGAAGACCTCTCCTCGCTGACCGTTCTGGAAGCTGCTGAGCTGTCCAAGATGCTCGAAGAGAAGTGGGGCGTTTCCGCTGCTGCTCCGGTAGCAGTTGCTGCTGCTGGCGGCGGTGCTGCTCCGGCTGCTGCTGAAGAAGAAAAGACCGAGTTCGACGTCATCCTCACGGATGCCGGCGCGAACAAGATCAACGTCATCAAGGAAGTCCGCGCCATCACCGGTCTCGGCCTCAAGGAAGCCAAGGACCTCGTCGAAGGCGCTCCGAAGGCTGTCAAGGAAGCCGTCTCCAAGGCTGAAGCCGCTGACCTCAAGAAGAAGCTTGAGGACGCCGGCGCCAAGGTCGACGTTAAGTAATCTGGAATACGGCGGGGGAGGGCGAAAGTCCTCTCCCATCGCTTGTTCCGCTCGAACTACTTACCCAAAAGCCGGTGAAACGGCTTTTGGGTAATGGGTTCTTCAAGAGGATGGTCTGCGCCCAAGACGATCGGCAATCCGGCCGGCGGTTTGGGAAGCGAGACGAGATTTGAACCACCCATGATAGACGGGATCGACTGGCCAGCGAATCCCGTCCGTTGCAGGCCCGGATGCATTTTTGAAGGAGCGACGATGGCTCAGACCCTTTCGTTCAATGGTCGTAGGCGCGTACGCAAGTTTTTTGGTAAAATCCCCGAAGTGACAGAAATGCCGAACCTCATCGAGGTTCAGAAGGCATCCTATGATCAGTTCCTGATGGTTGAAGAGCCACAAGGCGGTCGTCCGGACGAAGGTCTGAACGCTGTCTTCCGGTCCGTCTTCCCGATCACCGACTTTTCCGGCGCCTCCATGCTGGAGTTCGTGTCCTACGAATTCGAGCCGCCGAAGTTCGACGTTGAGGAGTGCCGTCAGCGCGACCTCACTTACGCAGCGCCGCTCAAGGTAACGCTGCGCCTGATCGTGTTCGATATTGATGAGGATACGGGCGCCAAGTCCATCAAGGACATCAAGGAACAGTCTGTGTACATGGGCGACATGCCGCTCATGACCGACAACGGAACGTTCATCGTGAACGGCACCGAGCGCGTGATCGTGTCTCAGATGCACCGTTCGCCGGGCGTCTTCT
>CAYNED010000227.1:0-4785 GCA_964396135.1 uncultured Neorhizobium sp. | reverse complement strand
CGATGATATCGTGCTTCTCGAAGGCATCGACATGGACGCGGACCTTGGAGCCGGGTTCCAGTTCGCTGATCTGCGTTTCCTTGAAGTTTGCCTCGATATAAAGCTCCGTCAGGGGCACCAGCGCCGCAAGGCGCTTGCCGGCGGATACGAGATCGCCGGTCTGGACCGCCAGATTGCCGACGATGCCGTCATAAGGCGCCTTCAGGACGGTGAAGCTCAGGTCACGGTTTGCTTGGTCGCGGGCCAGTTCCTGGGCGTGGATTGTGTTGAGCGCTTCACGGCGCTGCGCCTGCAGGAGCCCAATGTTGGCCTTGGCCGAGGACACGGCAGCCTCGCCGGCGACCAGATTGGCACGCGCCTGTTCAAGCGCGACACGGGCATTGTCGACATCAGCCGCAGTGCCGACCGATTTGGCGGCAAGATCGGAGGCACGCTTCTCGGTAATTTCCGCGCCGCGAACGGCTGCCGCCAGCGCACCTTGCTGGGCTTCTGCCTGCTTCAACGCCGCCTCCGCACCGACGATTTGCGCGTCAATGCGGGCGACGGCGAGCTTGGCTGCCTCGATGGCTGTTTCGGCGCGGCTGACGGCGAGCTGGTAATCCCCGCCATCGAGCGTCACCAGAGGGTCGCCAGCGCGAACCTCCTGGTTTTCCACGACATTGACCTTCTCGACATAGCCAGACACTTTGGGCGAAATGATTGCAATGTCGCCTTGGATATAGGCATCGTCGGTCGACACAAGGAAGCGGCCATCGGTCCACCAGTTGTAGCCGTACCAGCCGGCGCCGCCGAGGATGGCGAGCAGGATGATGGGCAGCACCAGATTGGGGCGCCGGCGCTTTGGCTTGACCGCGATATCGGCCCTCGAGGCGGTCGCTGCGCCCGCTTCCGCAGCGGGGGCGGCCGGAGCAGGAGCGGCGGCCGGCTGGTCATCACGGGAAACATCCCGCAGGGCAGTTGCAGGCTTTGAAGCGGTCATGGGAGGCACCATCTTGGCAAACTGAAATCGAACTGATCGGTTCGGTCAGCTTGACATAGAGCGTCGTTCGCCGCATATCAAGCGCAATCGAACCGATCAGTTCGAAAAGGTAAAAAAGATATGAGCAAAATAACACCGCCCGCTGACGACAGTGCCGCTGCCGGCACAGGCGGTCGCTTTGCCGCTGGTGCCGATCCAGCCAAGCGCGAGCAGATTATCCAAGGCGCCAAGCGCGTGTTCATGAAGCTCGGCTTCGACGGCGCCAGCATGAACGACATCACTCGCGAGGCGGGCGTTTCGAAGGGGACGATCTATGTCTACTTCGAAAACAAGGAAGACCTGTTCGTTGCCATGGTCGACCGCGAGCGCGACCGTATTGCCAACGACATGCGCGACCTGCTTGCCGGACGCGAGGCGGTGGAGGAAGGCCTTTACGCTTTCGGCACCAGTTTTTGCCGCCACATCACCTCCCCGCATGTGGTGAGCGCCATGCGTACGGTGATCGGTGTGGTGGAGCGCATGCCCGGCGTTTCGCGCCGCTTTTTCCATGCAGCACCCGGAAATGTGCGCCATGTGCTGGAAGAATTCCTCAAGCGACAGGTGGCGCTCGGGCATCTGCACATCGACGACACCGACCTTGCAGCGCGCCAGTTCATCGAGATGGCAACTGGCAGCTTCTTCAAGTTCCGCCTGTTCGGAGACCTGAAGGACGTGCCTTCCGAGGCCGACATGGATCATGTGACGCGGGGCGCCATCCGCGTGTTCATGGCAGCCTATGGCACACCGCCTCGGAACTGAGCCGATAGCGAACGACCGACATCAACCGACCTCCCCATCCTCCTCCGCCGGCCTATTGGAGGCGCGGCCGTTGTATTTCGGGCCGTCATCCTCTTCCGGCGGGTAGCCGAGCGCGGCGGGAAAGGCGGCGAGCACTTCCGGCTGGCGGGCGCCGTTTGGGCCGACGCAGGGCGGGAAGGCATCGTGATAGTCCCGGTACTGCTTTTCCGACAGGAAGCCGCGGCAGGCGCGGGCCCGGCGGCAGGCGGGAACGCCGCAGGTCTTCCAGTAGCCGAGATAGCTCGTGACGCGCTGGGTGAGCTTCTGCGATTCCCGCGACTTCTTTCGCGGAGGGAGCCTGTTGAACTCGCCGCGGGTATATCCGGGCAGGTAGGGCTCGTTCTCGTACTCCCGCCAGAGGCGTCGATCTTCTTCGGGGTTCCTGGCCATGGCTGATCTCCCTTTCCGGGCACGGGTTCGCGTTCACGCGGGCTGCATGTCTTTCTGATTGGTTGGAGAGCCCACACGGATGCGGAACCTCACTTTGGTTTTAGTCTGTGGCTCCGCATCCGCGTGGCCTTCGGCGTTCTTATCAGGGTGTCCAGCCCCTACAGGTGATCGCCTCGTCTCTCTGCGCACCCGGATTTCTCCCGGTGCTTGCACGGCTTTCCCGAACCGGACATGGCTGCCCGGGGGAGACTTGATAGGAGCGCTGCCTTGTCAGCCCGCTCCATGGCTTTCACCTCTTCCACCCGCCCCGCACGTTACGGCTTGAATGGAAGCGCCGGCCCCCGCCTGCCCGCGACCGTCTCGCGAAACACTCCGGCGACGGAGGCGGGGGTATTATGGGAGCGGGTTTTGGGTGCGGGGACGATGGGGGATGAAAAAATCCCCTCACCTGCAAAATCTAGCACTTAGCCATCGGCTAAGATGCTGATTTTGCTTCCTCTCCCACAAGGGGCGAGGAGCCGGTGCCACGATTTTTGGCTGCGGGACGTTCACGTTTCGGCAGCATCAAAGGAGCCAAGCCGAGATATCGTCCCAGTCTGGATTGACGCTCTCGATCAGGTTGAGCTTCCATGCACGCCGCCACTTCTTGATTGTCTTCTCTCGCCGGATCGCATCGACAACCAGGTCGTGGATCTCGAACCAGACGAGCGTCTTGACGCCGTATCGACTGGTGAAGCCTGGTGTCAGATTATTCTGGTGCTCGTAGAGACGGCGCGGCAAATCCGACGTTACGCCCGTGTAGAGCGTGCCGTTGCGCTGGGAAGCAAGGATGTAGACATAGCCTTGGCGCATTGCCCGATCATGCCATCAAGTACAGCACATGCAAGAACCTGCGCCGACGCTGCTTGGCGATGCCAGCCACCCCACCCGTCATCCCGGCCTTGAGCCGGGATCCAGCCGCCGCGCGTCTGCGCGGCGAGAGAACCTAGTGCTGGTGATGAGGAGTCTTTCGCGCCGCGGACGCGGCGCTGCTGGATTCCTGTGACAAGCACAGGAATGACGGAGGAGAGGGTTTACCTCAGTCACTCCCCGCCTCAGTCGCTCCCGGACCGCACCTCTTCCACATGGAGCGATCCGGCCGGCAGAGGGCGCAGCAGCTCGGCTTCGGGTTTGGTGAGATGGAGCCAGTGGCGCCAGTCCTCAGGCCGCAGCACCACGACCTGGCGGTCGTGGATGGGCGCGACGTCGGGGCCGGGGGCGGTGGTGAGCATGGTGAAGGCGGGCGGCTGGTTGCTCTTCTCCGCCCCCTCGCCTGCTGCTTCCCGCCAAAGCCCGGCGATGCAGAGGAAGGGGGCGTCGGTCAGCGTGAAGCGGTGCTTGGCCTTGGGGTATTTCTTTCCGGTGAACTCGAAGAAGGCGGAGGCCGGGATGAGGCAGCGGCGGCTTTGCGCGAAGCTGCGGCCTTCGGAGCGGAAGTTGAACACCGGCCCTCCCTTTTTGCCGGGGGGCGGCGGAAAGCCGAAGCGCATGGGCGACAGCGCCACCACGCCTTCCCCTTCCGCCCGCATCACCGGGGCGAGATCGCCGATGCGGATGTCATCCGCCCGGGGAAGGTCTGCCTCGCTCTGGTGCGTTGGCGCGGCCACGCCCTGCTCCTCCAGCGCGCGGAGGTATTCGGCGTAGCGGATGTGTTGTTCGTAGTCGTTGCACATGGGGGTGAGGTAGGGCGGGAGGGGGTGAGTGGGGAGGGTGCGACACCTCCGCCCCCGCCCGATCCAGCTACTTTTCAACGACGTTTCCAAGGCTGCTCGCCGGACCCGCCAACGCCGTACATGCCGAAGACCAAGCATCGGCGTCATAGCCGAGCGATGTTCTCAGCCACGCCAGTGTCATGCGCTTCGTCGCCTCGAGCGCATCCGGTGCCTCGATCTCGGTTTCCTTTGCGTCGAGGCCGGCAATGCCACCAAGGCCGTGTCCCACGTCATGAAGCGTGAGCAACGAACGGGCACCCTTTCCATCGTGATAGGCATCGGCATGCCATTCGGGGCCACGAGGGGTGAAACGGGGATTGTCGTCTGCCCCGCACACCACCAGGGTAGGCGTGCTCAGGTGGGAGAAGTCGACGTCAAAGAATGGAAAACGTTCAGCGTTTTCTTCCGTCAGGTCCTTTCCACCTCTTCCAGGCGTGGTGAGAAGTATCCCAGCCTTGATGCGCGGATCGCCAAACGTCTCTCCATGAAGTTGCGCGCCCAGAAGGAGGCTCGCGGTATGGCCACCGAGAGAATGTCCCACCGCGGCCATGCGGTCATGGTCCAGCCGACCAGAGACTGCCGGGGCAAGCTCCTCGATTTCAGACAGCCGGTCGATGATTGTTCGTATCTCCGCGACACGCTCGCGCCAGAAGAAGGGGGCTCCTTCGGCCTCTGCAGGAAGCCCGCCGACGCGGGAACTCGCGTGAGTTGGTTGAATAACAGCGAAGCCGCGTTCCGCCCAGAACTGCGCCATGTGCGCGTAGCCGTCTTTCGAGGCGACGTAGAGGGACGGCCCATACCCATGCGACAGAATGACGATGGGGAGGC
>CAYNED010000226.1:0-4785 GCA_964396135.1 uncultured Neorhizobium sp. | reverse complement strand
CCCCGCTCAAGCAGGAGGAAGCGTTCCAGCATTATCAGGCCGTTGCCGGGGCGACGGACCTGCCGCTTTGTATCTACAACAATCCCTCGACCACCCATTTCAGCTTCAGCGAGGACCTCATCGGCCGGCTCGCCGCGCTGCCCACCATCCAGGCCGTGAAGATGCCGCTGCCCGGCAACGGTGATTTCTCTGGCGAGATCGCCCGGCTGCGCCGCATCGTGCCCCCGGATTTCGCCATCGGCTACAGCGGCGACTGG
Organism: uncultured Neorhizobium sp.; assembly: GCA_964396135.1. Taxonomy (GTDB): domain Bacteria; phylum Pseudomonadota; class Alphaproteobacteria; order Rhizobiales; family Rhizobiaceae; genus Neorhizobium. The sequence continues at coordinate 4,528 of CAYNED010000226.1, read as the reverse complement.
GGAGCGGCGGAGGCCCTGCTTGCGGGGGCGGATGGCTTCTACAGCGTCGCGGGCGGGCTCTTCCCTCGGCCCATGGCCGCGCTGACGACCGCCGCGATGGCTGGAGACGAGAGCGGGGCGGCCCGCCTGGACACGATGTTCTCGCCACTCTGGGAGCTCTTCAAGGCGCATGGCAGCCTGCGGGTCATGTATACCGCTGCGAACCTTACGGGCCTGTCCTCGGCGCTGCCGCCACGGCCTCTCCTGCCGCTGGGCTCCGACATCAACGCAAGGGTGGAGGCGGCGATCGCGCCTCTCCGCGAGGCCTGATCACGGCCCCGGCCACATCGGCTGCCGCCCACGCCAACACAGAGCATAGACGTCATCGACCGCCCTCGCCTGTGGGTAAGCTCCCGCAGCCGATGACAGCTACCTCCGTTGGCGCTAACGACGGCGCGACGCGCGGTCGATACGACCGCCGGATCAGGACAATGAAGCACTTTGCCGTCGGAGCTCGATGCGCCGGCGGCTTTCTTGGAATAGGGCAAGAGCAATGGGCGAGACGGGTGGTTACTTTCCGCGGTGGCGGCTGAAGACGGAGGGGCGCATCCTGCCCGATGAGCGGTTGCCGGCGGGGCAGACCATGGTGCTCGGCCTGCAGCATGTCGTCGCCATGTTCGGGTCGACGGTGCTGGCACCGATCCTGATGGGCTTCGACCCCAATGTCTCGATCCTGTTTTCCGGCATCTCGACGCTGATCTTCTTTATCGCCGTCGGCGGCCGGGTGCCGAGCTATCTCGGCTCGTCCTTCGCCTTCATCGGCCCGGTCCTGGTCGCGACCGCAGCGACGGCCGGAGCGCCCAATCCGAACATCGCCGTGGCGCTCGGCGGCATCATCGTCGCGGGCGCGCTCTATGCGCTGATCGGCGTGATCGTCATGGCGGCCGGGCACCGCTGGATCGAGCGGCTGATGCCGCCGGTGCTGACAGGTGCCATCGTCGCCGCCATCGGCCTCGTGCTCGCGCCGATCGCCATCGCCAGCGCGTCAGGAACCGGTCCTGACAGCCCGGACGGCAGCCAGTTGTCGCGCTGGGTCGCAATCCTCACGGTCGCGGCTGTCGGGTTGATCGCGGTCTATGCCCCCGGCATGACCCGCCGCCTGCCGATCCTGATCGGCGGCGCGCTCGCCTACCTTCTCTATCTCGTCCTCGCCAACGGTTTCGGGATGGGTACGCCGGTGGACTTTTCCGGCGTCGCGGCGGCCGCCTGGTTTGGATTGCCGAGCTTCACAACGCCGGTCTTCTCGGTTCCGGCGATCACGCTGATTGCGCCCGTCGTCGTCATCCTGGTGGCGGAAAACCTCGGACACATCAAGGCGATCGGCGCGATGACCGACCGCAACCTCGATCCCTATCTCGGCCGCGCCTTCATCGGCGACGGCGTCGCCACGATGATTTCCGGCTCCTTCGGCGGCACGGGCATGACCACCTATGCCGAGAACATGGGCGTGATGGCGGTGACGCGCATCTTCTCCACGCTCGTCTTCCTCGTCGCCGCCGCGATCGCCATCCTGCTCGGCTTCTCGCCGAAGTTCGGGGCGCTGATCCAGACCATCCCCGGCCCGGTGCTTGGCGGGTTGTCGATCGTCGTCTTCGGCCTGATCGCCGCGACGGCGGGGCGCATCTGGGTCGAGAACCGGGTGGATTTCGCCGAGCCGCGCAACCTCATCACCGTTGGCGTGGCTCTGGTGCTTGGCGCCGGCAACTTCAAGCTCGAGGTCGCCGGCTTCACGCTCGACGGCATCGGCACGGCGACCATCGGCGCAATCGCCCTCTACCATGCACTCGGCTGGGCGAAGCCGGGCAAGGCGTAAGCGGGCACAAGATCGCGGCCGGGGGGAGAGCCCGGCGGCATTCCCATGACCGCGCTTTGGGGGTATGCTTCCCGCTTTGGGGAGCAGTTCCGATGGCCTTCATCTCCACCCCCGGCCCCGAAGCGGGCGACGCTACCGCCGCCATGTATGTCTCGGCGGAAGAGAGCTATGGCTACCTGCCCAACATGTACCGCATCTTCGGCCACCGGCCGGAGGTGATGGAAAAATGGGGGGCGCTGCTCGCCAGCATCCGCGGGCACATGAGCCTGCGCCGCTACGAACTGGTGACGCTGGCGGCGGCCAGGGAACTGAAGTCCTCCTACTGCATGCTGGCGCACGGCTCCGTTCTACTGCGCGAAGGCTTCAGCGATACACAACTGGCCGACACCGCCACCGACGGCGCCCACGCGCCGCTCGACGAGGCAGAGCGGGAAATGATGCGCTTTGCAGCCAAAGTCGTGCGCGACGCCACCTCCATAACCCGAGAGGACGTTGGCAGGCTGAAGGCGCAAAGCTTCACCGATGCGGAGATCTTCGACATCACCGCGGCAGCAGCCGTCCGCTGCTTCTTCAGCAAGACGCTCGACGCACTGGGTGCCGAACCGGATGCGACCTATCGCGAGCGGCTGCCGGCAAACCTCGTCCAGACGCTCACAGTCGGGCGCAAGATCGAAGGAAGCTTCGAAACCGCGATCGCGACGCCGTGATCACGTGCCGCAGAAGGTCTGCAGCACCCGTTCCTCCGGCTTCGGGGGGACCGTATAGGCCTCGAATTCAGGACGGTCCGCGTAGGGCCGTTCCAACGCCTGAAGCAGGCGCTCGAAGAAGCTGAGGTCGCCGTAGTTGGCGGCGGCGAGCGCTTCCTCCACCTTGTGGTTGCGCGGGATGACCGCGGGATTGATGCTGCGCATGGCGGCGGCACGCTCCTCCGTGGACGCTTTTTCCTGCTCCAGCCGCGTGCGCCAGCGCGACAGCCATTCCGACACGTTCGAGTGGTCCTTGAACAGCGAAAGGAAAGAAGCTTCGCTCTTGCCTTCGGCGAGATCGGCAAGGCGCCGGAAGGTCAGGGTGAAGTCCGCTTCCCCCTCCTGCATGGCCGACAGCAGGGCCTGGACCAGATCGCCATCACCCTGATCCTCGGCAGCAAGGCCTATCTTGCGGCGGAAGACGGAAAGCCACTGCGCCTGAAATCGCTCGCCGAACTCGCTCAGCACGTGGTTTGCCGACAGCACCGCCTTGTCCTGATCCTCGTCGATCAGCGGCAACAGGCATTCGGCAAGCCGCGCGATGTTCCATTGGGCAATCCCCGGCTGGTTGCGATAGGCATAGCGGCCACCCTGATCGATGGAGGAAAACACCTTCATCTGGTCGTATTCGTCGAGGAAAGCGCAGGGGCCAAAATCGATCGTCTCGCCAGACAGCGTCATGTTGTCGGTGTTCATCACGCCATGGATGAAGCCGATCCCCAGCCAGCGGGCAACGAGCTCGGCCTGGGCGAAAGCGACGGCTCGCAGCAGTTCCAGATAGGGTCTCTCCGCTTCCTTCAGCTGCGGATAATGACGCTCGATCACGTAGTCGGCGAGCGTCCTCAGCCCATCGATGTCCTGGCGGGATGCGAAATACTGGAAGGTTCCAATGCGCACATGGCTTGCCGCGACACGCACAAAGACCGCGCCAGGCTGCAGGGTTTCGCGCTGGACGGGCTCCCCCGTGGCAACGGCCGCCAGCGCCCGGGTGGCCGGAATGCCAAGCGCATGCATGGCCTCCGACAGGATGTATTCGCGCAGCACCGGCCCAAGAGCCGCCCGGCCGTCCCCCCGGCGGGAAAACGGCGTGGGCCCCGCCCCCTTCAGCTGGATATCGCGGCGCCTGCCGTTCTTGTCGATGACCTCGCCGAGCAGGATCGCGCGCCCGTCGCCAAGCTGCGGCACGAAGGAACCGAATTGATGACCGGCATAGGCCATGGCAATCGGCATGGCACCCGGGGGCACGGCGTTGCCGGCAAGGACCGTCGCCAGCCTGCCCGGGTCCGAGAGATCCACCTCGATCCCCAGTTCCACGGCAAGCGCCTGGTTGAACTTCAGCAACACCGGGCCTTCAACGGGCTCCGGGTAAACAGAAGCGTAGAAGCGGTCCGGCAGGCGGGCATAGGAATTGTCGAACTGGAACAAGAGGAACTCCTTTGCACTGGATATGGGAAGCCTCTGTCCCTCAACAAGCGAACGGCGCCTTGGTTGCGCCGCATTTGCGCGCCCAAGTCACGGCAGCCCCCATATCGGCGGGCAGGACGCGTCAATCGATGCAAATCTGCAACAGGTATTTTTCTTTGGAACCATCCATGGAAACCGGCGGAACTGCCGGCCTCCCGCCTCGTTTTGTCGGCATCATCAACTAGGGACGGTCGGGGCTACAAACTGTGATTTCTCATTTACAAGAAGCTGTTGTAATTGAGCTACAGCTTTATCAGTGAGAAGTATTACATCCTGATCTCTGCATTCGAGCAAGGAGACACATCATGAAGAGAATTCTCATCCTGGCGGCGGGCGTTGCAATGTTTGCATCCTCCTCGGCACTTGCCGCTGACGCGGTGGAATACATTCCGGAAGCTCCGGCTGCCGTTGAAATGCCGGCTGAATTCAGCTGGAGCGGCCCATACATCGGTGTCCACGGCGGCTA
>CAYNED010000225.1:0-4849 GCA_964396135.1 uncultured Neorhizobium sp. | reverse complement strand
ATCGGGCGATCTTGCCTCGCCGTCGTCGATCCAGGGCCGGAGGATGAGGCGCATTTGCGGGCGCTGATGACGGCAATCGGCGGCCGCGACGTCTCTCACATCTTCGTCAGCCACACCCATCGCGACCACTCGCCGCTCGCCCGGCGACTGAAGGAAGAAACAGGCGCCCTCATTGTTGCCGAGGGACCGCATCGGCCGGCGCGGGCGCTCCATTCCGGCGAGATCAATCGGTTTGCGGAAAGCACCGACGCCGGATTTATCCCAGACATTGCCATCAGTGATGGCGAACGCATTGCGGGCGATGGCTGGAGCATCACCGGAATTCATACACCCGGCCACACAGCCAACCACACCGCTTTTGCGCTTGACGAGACAGGCATCCTGTTCTCGGCTGATCACGTGATGGCGTGGGCAACGACCATTGTCGCCCCGCCGGACGGTTCCATGGCGGATTTCATGCGCTCGCTCGACAAGCTGCTGTTGCGCGAGGACAATCTCATGCTGCCAGGACATGGCGGGCCGGTGCGTGAGCCCCGCGCGTTCTTGCGTGGTCTTCGCACGCATCGGCGGATGCGTGAGCGGGCCGTCCTGGAACGGATCAAGGCGGGCGACCGGCTGATCATGGACATGGTGCGGGCGATCTACACCCGGACTGACCCGCGACTGCATGGTGCCGCTGCACTCTCCGTTCTTGCTCATCTGGAGGATCTTGTCGAAAAAGGGCGAGTGGCAACGGATGGTCCGCCGTCGCTGCTTGGCGCATACTTCCCGGCCTGACTTCCCCTCCCTGTGGATGGAACACGTTTTTCTTCTCCCCGTTGTTTAGCGGAACGACGCGCATCAGCGGGCCGTAATGCAGAAGAAACGAGGTACCCTCATGAAAACCGTCACACTTGCCGCCGCCATCACGCTTCTCGCAGGAAGCGCATTTGCCCAGGCTACCATCAAGGCGCCGATCGTCGTGCTTCCGGAGGCAGTTCAAGGTGCAGCCCCCGGCTATCTCTTTGCCGGCAATCTGGACGACTATGACGTCTATGGTGCCGACGGCAAGGAAATCGGCGAAATCGAGGATGTACTCCTCAACATGGACGGCACTGTCGCTGCCGTGGCTCTGGAGGTCGGCGGGTTCCTCGGCATCGGCGAAAAGGATGTTCTGGTCGATTGGAGTGCGCTGGAGGTGACCCGCGAAGGCGATGAGATTCGGGTTACGGCACCCACGCTCACGCGCGAACTGCTGGAAGACGCGCAAGCCGTCGATCTCGACAAGCTTGGCCTCGGCCGCGACTAATCCCGTCGCCGGCGGGTGACTTATGCTTCAGCCGCCGGCAATTCCCAAGAGCTCCGCGTCGAGCCGGTCGAGGAAATCTTCCGCAATCTCGGCGCTCAATCCGAGATCGTGAGATCCATAGCGGGAGGAGACACGGATATCCACAGAGGTGGTCTCCTCGTCTTCCCGCAGCCGGATCACCACGTCGAACGGCAAACCGAGAAACATGGTCCGTGTTTCTCCCTGAACAAGAAGATCCTCAGCCGGGCTGACAATTTCTTCTATGGATGCCAGATCCTGCGGCAGCGGACGCTCTCCCGGACGCTGCAGTGGTACAGGCACGTTCTGGGGAATAGGGACTGTGATCTCCTCCTCCGTTTCCCCCAGCTCCGGCTCCTCCCCCTCCTGTTTGAGCAAGACGATGCGGGCAGAAAGTGCTGCGGCCTCCACGCCTTCCAGCACGCGATCAAGCGCACCTTCGTAGCGGCGCCCCGTCAAGCCGGGATAGGCGGCGGCCTGAGACCGTCGGCTCGGCACTGTAACCGGCTCGCGGCCCACCAGCCATTCCTGATCGTAGTCAGCGACGGAGAGGAAAGGAGGCGGATCCTCCGTGTCCGAACTCACCTCGTAAAGCGGCGGCTGCGTGAGATAAGGATAGGCTCCCATCGCGACAACCGCGATCGGGATGGCGGCACAGAGAAGACCTTGCGCAGAGGCGATGCCACCTTCCGCCCCCTTCTGCCACAGGCGCATAAGCCCGATCAGTGCCAGTGGTACGGCTGCGCCGGCGATCGCCGCAGAGAGCAGCAGGAGCGCGAGGAAATCGGGCGTCCGCAGTGGGCCGAACCTGTGGCCAAGCGTTGCCAGTACAAATAACAGGAGCGCGGCAAGGGCAATTTTGCGTGCGGCATAGGCTGAATGAGAGATGGGCCGGACATAGCGGACGGTCATGGAATCACAGTATCTCGAAGTGGCCTATGTGTGCCTGCTTGTGTAGAACAGGTGGAAGCAGATTAAAATCGCATAACGCCGCCGACGGAGAACATGCCATGCGCCACCCTCTTCTGTTTGCCATGGTGATACCCTTGCTGCTTGCGGGCTGCCAGACGCTGACACCCGAGGAGCGGCGGGCCGCAGATGAGCGTACCTGCATAGGCTATGGCTTCAAGCCGGGCACCGACGCCATGGCGGGCTGCCTGCTCGACCTCGATCTTGACCGCCGTGCAGACCAGCGTAGTTGGCGCGATCAACAGGCCCGGACGATGTGGGGGCCAATGTATGTGGAGCGTCGCGTCATCGTCAGGCGAGACTGACGCCTCCTTTTGCGAGCAAGATCAGTTTTTTCGCCGGGCGATTGCCGCCTGCGCTGCTGCAAGCCGCGCAATGGGCACCCGGAAAGGCGAGCAGGATACATAATCGAGCCCCACGTCCTCGCAGAAGGCGATCGACGCTGGGTCCCCGCCGTGCTCGCCGCAGATGCCAAGCTTCAAGTCCTTTCGGGTGCTGCGGCCGCGTTCTGCAGCCAGCCGGATCAGTTCACCAACACCGTCGAAATCGAGGGAAACGAAAGGATCCTGCTCCAGGATGCCCTTGCGCTGGTAGGTGGAAATGAAGGCTGCCGCATCGTCTCGCGAGATGCCGAAAGTGGTTTGGGTCAGATCATTGGTGCCAAACGAGAAGAACTCGGCCGTCTCTGCAATGACATGGGCCCTGATCGCTGCGCGCGGCAACTCGATCATCGTGCCGGCGAGATAGCCGATCAACATGCCCGTTTCTTCGGCGACATCAGCCGCCACACGATCAATGCAAGCCTTGACGTAATCGAGCTCGGACCGAAGGCCGACGAGCGGGACCATGATCTCCAGATCGACCGCTTCGCCTGTCTCGCGTGCTGCCGTGACGGCTGCTTCGAAGATCGCGCGGGCCTGCATCTCGGCGATCTCCGGATAGGAAATAGCCAGCCGGCAACCGCGATGGCCAAGCATGGGGTTGAACTCATGCAGCGCGTCCACCCGCCGGCGCAGCATCAGGGGCTCCATGGCCATGGCCTGAGCCACTTCGGTGATCTCTTCATCCGATTTCGGAAGGAACTCATGCAGAGGCGGATCGAGGAGACGGATCGTTACTGGCAGGCCGTGCATGATTGAGAACAGCTCGGTGAAGTCCGAGCGCTGGTAGGGCAGCAGCTTGGCAAGCGCCGCTCGCCGGCCTTTCTCGTCCTCGGCAAGGATCATCTCACGCATTGCATGGATACGGTCGCCTTCGAAGAACATGTGTTCGGTACGGCAGAGCCCGATGCCTTCCGCGCCAAAAGATCGCGCCGCACGTGCATCCTGTGGCGTATCGGCATTGGCCCGGATGGCCATCCTGCGAGCGCTGTCCGCCCACGTCATCAGCCTTCCAAAGTCCCCCGACAGCTCCGGCTGGATCATAGAGACGCTGCCCTTGAGGACATGGCCTGAAGACCCATCGACCGTGATGATGTCGCCCTTGCGCAGGATCATGCCGCCCGGGCAGATCAATTGCTCGTTGCGCAGATCGACCCGCATGGAACCGGCGCCGACAACGCAAGGGATACCCATGCCGCGTGCGACGACAGCAGCGTGGCTGGTCATGCCGCCGCGTGTGGTCAGGATCGCTTCGGCAGCATGCATCCCATGGATGTCTTCGGGGCTGGTCTCCACCCGCACCAGGATGACCTTGCGTCCCTCGGCCTCCGCTGCAACAGCCTCCTCGGCGGTGAAGGCAATCTCCCCTGTGGCGGCACCCGGCGAGGCCGGAAGGCCTGACCCGATTACCGACCGCTCGACCCGCGGATCGATGGTCGGGTGGAGCAACTGGTCGAGCGAAGGCGGCTCGATGCGCGTCACCGCCTCCTCTTCCGTGATCAGCCCCTCGTCGACCATGTCGACGGCGATCCTCATCGCGGCCCGCGTCGTGCGCTTGCCGGAGCGGGTTTGCAGCATCCAGAGCTTGCCGCGCTCGACGGTGAACTCGACGTCCTGCATGTCGCGGTAGTGGGTCTCCAGCCGTCCACAAATATCCGAAAACTCCCGGAAGGTTTCTGGCATCAGCTTTTCCATCGAAGGTTTCTCAGAGCCCGATGCGATGCGCCCCTCTTCGGTCAGCGACTGCGGTGTGCGAATGCCGGCAACAACGTCTTCGCCTTGAGCATTCACCAGGAATTCGCCGTAAAGGCATTTCTCTCCAGTGGAGGGATTGCGGGTGAAGGCAACGCCGGTCGCCGAAGAAGAGCCGTAGTTGCCGAAGACCATGGCCTGGACATTTACGGCAGTTCCCCAGTTTTCGGGGATCCGGTGGAGCGTGCGGTAGGTGGTTGCGCGCGGGTTCATCCAGCTGGCAAAGACTGCGGCAATCGCGCCCCATAGCTGAACATGGGGATCCTGCGGGAAGGTTTCCCCAAACTCCTCTTCAATCATCGTCTTGTAGAGCCCGACGACGTGCTGCCACTCCACGGCCGACAATTCGGTATCGAGATCGTGGCCGTAGCGGGCCTTCTCGTCTTCCAGGATCTCCTCAAAGACTTCATGGTCGATGCCCATGACCACGTCACCGTACATC
>CAYNED010000224.1:0-4864 GCA_964396135.1 uncultured Neorhizobium sp. | reverse complement strand
GTTCAGCGGCTTTGCTAACCACGCCGTCGAGAATGGTTCGGCTCGAGAGGCATGAGGTCACCGCTCTCAGGAGGTCATGCCACTCCAGCCGAGCAGGTCAAGCAGGATCGGACTTCCGGGTTCCAAGGACCTGCGCAACGGTACTGAGGAGGCGTGCTTCGTTGTAGGGCTTCTCCAAGACAGCATTGAAGGCTTCTGGATGTGCTCGCCCAATGCTGGCCTGCGCTCCACTCATCAGGATGATCGGGATGTCAGCCAAATCTGGATTGGCACGAATGTTCTGTGCCAGTTCAAGGCCCGTCATCAGCGGCATCATAAAGTCGGTCAGGACCAGGTCCGGACGCTTCTGCTGAACGAGGGCGAGAGCCGCAACACCATGTGCAGCAGCTTCCACCTGATGGCCAGCATCCTCCAGCATGATCTTGAGCACCTCAGCGATCAGGAACTCATCTTCTGCTATGACAATCAGCGCCATGTTCTAATGCTCGAGCCTTGCTGCCATGACGCTCTCATCCTGAAACGGGTGCCGCTAGTCCGGTAGCGGCATGGAGAACCGGTTCGAGTGGAACATCAACTTCAATGCCATTGTTCCCGAAGATCAGCTCACGGATGCCAGGGTCATAGGCGCTGTCCCTGACCTTGAGTATCGACAGCGCCTTTCTGTAACGGGAGTCCTTCTCCACGTGACGCAGCATGATCAGGTTATCCATCAGGCTGGAGAGCTCCGAACCCGGTGCCGTAACCGTGGGACCGAAGAGATCCTGTAGCTCCCAGGTCGCAATGGTCGTCACCCCGAGCGCCCTCAATTCGTTGATCAGAGCCGAGAAGAACTCGTTCATGCGTGGCTGGTGGACGGCCGCTCGCTCGAACCCGCCTAACCCGTCGATCAAAAGCCTCTTCACGTTGCGGCTCCGGACCGCATGAAGAAGCTGATGGCCAAGCTTGTCGAGAAGGTTCTCCGTCATGGGGTTCCACAGAATGTCCAGATAATCGGCATCGACGTGCGCTTCGATGTCCAATCCCAGAGATGTCGCCTTGGCGCGTAACCGCGCAGGCGTCTCGTAGAAGCCGAAAAGTAGCCCTTGTTCGTCGGCATTAACTTCATTCAAGAAGTTGAGGCCGAACGCAGTTTTCCCAGAACCAGACGGTCCAAAGAGCAGCGTTACCGAGGCGTCCTGCAACCCGCCGCCGATAAGGTTGTCAAAACCGCTTACTCCCGACCTTATGGACCTAGGCGAAGGCTCGTCCTTCACGGAGGGATGGCGCAGAACTGACTCCAGGCGGGGAAAGACGGTGAGACCTGATGACGTTATGTCGAACTGATGGAGACCGCCAAGCGCGGCGCTGCCACGGGACTTCTTCACCTGTAGCCGCCGCACCGACCTGACGCCGGGCACTTCTTCATGAAGTTCAACGACACCATCGACCATGGTGTGCTCCGGACTATCGTCGGCAAAGCGCGTGCTGGTGAGGAAAAGGACTGTGCAGCCAACGAACGCGGCCTGGCTCTGCACTTCCGCAACGAAAGTTTTGACATCCAGCGCTGAGTTGGCTTGATCTCTTGCGTTCAGCAAACCGTCGAACACGAGCAAGGTCGCGCCTTGGCGGGCGATCTCCTTTCGTAACAACTCCACGACTGCGGGAAGGCCGCTGTCGCGAAGGGTTTGAAAGACACTCACATAGGAGATTGAAACCCCAAGCTGGTGACGGTCGAAGAAGTCGAGCGTGCCGAGAACCTGGAACAGTCTGTCGTGTGTTTCAGCCAAGAGCGTGACATACAGAACCTTGCGGCCGCTTTCTACGTTTGCGAATGCCACCTGATTGGAAAGGATCGTCTTTCCGGCTCCGGGTTGCCCTTGAATAATATAGGAAGCTCCTTCCACGAAGCCGCCACCCAATACGTCGTCTAAGCCGCTGATGCCGCTGCTCAATCGTGGAAGTGCCTGCGTCACTGTCTCTATCCCGTCTAGTCCTTCGCGGTACAGTAGGGTGGTGAGCAGGATTTGCAACCAGGCAACATCACGCAATGCCTGGATGCTCTCTGGGATGCAAAGCGGAGGTAGATGTGGTGATCGCCAGATGGCGACTGGGGACCTCGCCGAGCTTTACGACCTGAGGCGGAAGCGAGGCTACCGCCCTTTTAGCTTCCTCTTGCGCGGCTGGTGCACTACATAGATCGCGCAATCAGCGATTGGTTCCCATGACGCCCCACGAATTCGATTTTCTCGCCCACGGCGGCGAGCTTGCCCCCTTGATCAGACACGTCGACTGGGCGTCCACATCTCTTGGACCGCCGTCGCATTGGCATCCCAGCATCAAGATGGCGGTCGCCATGATCCTCCGTTCTCCCGCGCCGATTGCGACGATGTGGGGCGACGACGGCGTGATGATCTATAACGACGCTTATGCCGTGATAGCGGGCGCACGACATCCGGGGCTACTTGGCAAGACGGCGCAGGATGCTTGGCCGGAGGCGGCAGAGTTCAATCGTCAGGTGATGACAACCGTTCTTGGGGGCAGCACGCTGTCTCACCGAGACCAGCATCTGACGCTTGAGCGCCAGGGACGCGCGTCCGACGCATGGTTCAACCTCGACTTTTCTCCCATTCCGGACGAGAACGGGCGCCCCCTGGGCGTGATGGCGGTTGTCATCGAGACGACGGAAAAGGTCCAGTCGGAACAATGGCGCACAAGCGAGCTTTCTCGACTGCGTGCCATGTTCGAACATGCACCAGGCTTTGTTGCACTGATGCGCGGGACGGATCACGTTTTTGAATTGGTCAACCAGGCCTATCTGAGGCTAGTCGGCCTTCGTGACGTCATCGGCAAGACTGCTCGAGAGGCCTATCCTGATCTGGACGGGCAAGGCTTCTTCGAGCTGCTCGATCAAGTCTATTCAACCGGCGAACCTTTCGTCGGCACCGCTTTGCCGATCACCGTCGAGGGGCCAGATGGTCCTGAAGAAAAGTTCATCGACCTTATCTACCAGGCAGCTCGCGACCCGGAAGGCAACATCACCGGCGTCTTTGCACAAGGCCACGACGTCACCGACAACATACGTGTGGAAAGAGCGCTACAGGCTGCCCAGCGCCAGAGCAGGCAGATTTTCGACGGCGCCGTGGACTATGTGATCTTGTCGCTTGATCTGGATGGAAGCGTCCGCAACTGGAACGAAGGCGCACGACGCATCTTTGGATGGACAGACGACGAGGTGCGTGGACAGCGCTGGGACATGTTGTTCACCCCGGAAGACCAGTTGGCCGGTGCCGCGAGACAAGCCATGGACGCTGCCCTCAAGGCAGGTACGGCCCACCATGATCGCTGGCACCTGCGCAAGAGCGGGGAGCGGTTCTGGGCCAGCGGCTCCATCAGCCGCTTGGTAGACGAGCAAGGGCACCCTTCAGGCTTCGTCAAAGTTCTGCGCGATCGAACGGAGGAGCATCTCGCCGCGGCGGCTCTCACCGAAGCCGAATCCCGTTTGAAGCGGGCTCAGGAGGCCGGCGGTGTCGGCGTCTTCTCGCTCGATCTGAAGACGAACATGCTCAGCCCCTCCCCCGAATTCTGCAAGATCTTCGGGTTTGAGCCGGTAGAGGCCATCTCAGTGGAGGATGTCCAAACGCTGATCCTTGCCGAAGACTTCCGCATCGTATCTGACCCGGACGCAAGACGGGCTGGCACAGCCCCCCTGGACGTCGAGTATCGAATCCGTCGTGCGAGCGACGGCGAAGAGCGATTGATCACTCGCCGGGGAGGATATGACTACGATTCCGATGGCCGGCCGCTCCGGCTTTCAGGCGCCGTCCAGGACGTTACCGACAAGTACAAGGCGCAGAGAGACCTGCGGGAGAGCGAGGAGCGCTTTGCAGCACTTGCGCAAGCGCTGCCGAACCACGTTTGGACGGCGGGACCCGATGGCGACCTGGACTGGTTCAATGATCGCGTCCACGACTATTCCGGAAAATCATATGAAGAACTTAAGGGCACCGGCTGGGTCTCGATGGTCCATCCGGAAGATCTGCCGGCGGCCGCGGCGAGTTGGCGGTTTGCCCTGTCCGAGGGGAAGACCTATGAGGCAGAGTTCAGACTTTTGACGGCGGACGGGAGTTGCCGCTGGCACATCGCCCGGGCGGTTCCCGTCAAGGATGATACCGGCCAGATCCTCAGGTGGATCGGGACCAACACCGACATCGAGGACCAAAGAGAGGCACGGGCGAAGGTCGAGGAGTTAAACAAGACGCTGGAGCAGCGCGTTGCCGAGCGTACCGCGGATCGCGACCGGATGTGGCGTCTGTCAACGGACATCATGCTGGTTGCAGACTTCGATGCCACCATCGTCGCCGTCAACCCGGCATGGGGTTCGGTCTTCGGCTGGGAGGAAGACCAACTGATCGGCCTGTCCTTCATGAACCTCGTTCATCCGGACGATGTTGCTGCGACGCTCGCGGAAGTGGGCAAGCTGAGCGAAGGCGTCACAACATTCTCCTTCGAGAACAGATATCAGACCAGGCACGGCACCTATCGGACCATCTCCTGGACTGCCGTCCCTGACGATGCTTTCCTTCACGCAGTCGGCCGCGATGTCACTGAAGAACGAGCCGCTGCCGAAGCTCTCCGGACGACGGAGGCTGCGCTCCAGCAGGCGCAGAAGATGGAAGCCATCGGCAACCTGACGGGCGGGGTTGCGCATGACTTCAACAACCTCCTTCAGGTCGTCGCTGGCAATCTCCAGCTTCTGGCGAAGGATATGGCGGGGAACGACAAGGCGCAGCGGCGACTAGCGAACGCACTTGCCGGCGTAGACCGAGGCTCAAAACTTGCATCTCAACTTCTGGCGTTTGGCCGCAGGCAGGCGCTTGATCCCCGC
>CAYNED010000223.1:1236-4870 GCA_964396135.1 uncultured Neorhizobium sp. | reverse complement strand
CTTCTTCATCGAGATCTGGCCGCAGGAATTCTTCTTCGTCGCAGGCCTGCTGGTCATGGCGGGCTTCGGTCTCTTTCTGGTGACATCCGCAATAGGGCGTGCATGGTGTGGCTATACCTGTCCGCAGACCGTTTGGGTGGACCTCTTCCTCGTCGTGGAACGATGGGTGGAGGGGGATCGCAACGCACGAATGAAGCTCGATGCCGGCCCCTGGACATTCGACAAGATCCGCAAGCGGGTCGCCAAGCACTTCATCTGGCTGGTAATTGCTATGCTGACCGGTGGGGCTTGGATCTTCTATTTCGCTGACGCACCGACTCTTGCCTATGATTTCGTTACCGGCAATGCAGCCTTCATCGCTTATTCAACCGTCGGCGTCCTGACTGCCACCACCTATGTCTTCGGTGGATTGATGCGCGAGCAGGTCTGCATCTATATGTGCCCGTGGCCGCGCATTCAGGCTGCGATGCTGGACGACAATTCCCTGGTCGTAACCTATAATGACTGGCGCGGGGAGCCTCGCACGAAGCACGCCAAGAAGGCGGTCGCGGCTGGAGAAGCCGTTGGAGATTGCGTCGATTGCAATGCCTGCGTCGCGGTCTGCCCAATGGGTATCGACATACGGGATGGCCAGCAGCTTGCCTGCATCACATGCGCTCTGTGCATCGATGCCTGCGACGGAGTGATGGACAAGGTGGGCAAGCCACGCGGCCTGATCGCTTACGCCACGCTCAACGAGTACGAGGCCAACATGGCGCTGGCCACCGACAATGGCACCACAGCCATCAATCCGCTCCGGGTTCGCTCCTCCGACGGCACGTTCAATGACAGGGTACGACACTTCAACTGGCGGATCATCTTCCGGGCGCGTACGCTGCTCTACGCTTTCGTCTGGTCGGCAGTCGGTGTGGGACTCGTCCTTTCGCTGCTGAGCCGTGACAGGCTGGAACTCAACGTCATCCACGACCGCAACCCGCAGTACGTGCTGGAGTCGGACGGGTCCATCCGCAACGGCTATACAATCCGGCTGCTGAACATGATTCCCGAGCCGAGGACGATCCTTCTATCGCTTGAAGGACTGCCCGAAGCTACAATGAAGATCACCGGGCTAGCCAGCGGCGACAACCGCATGTTTGAAGTGCCTCTCGATCCGGACAAAGCGACAGCGCTCAGGGTGTTCATCACCCTCCCAAAGGACGCCGTGGCCGGCAAAAGGCAGGATCTGATCTTCATTGCCGAAGACCCGTCCAGCCACGAACGCGACCGTTATACGACAACATTTGACGCGCCGGAGATCAGCAAATGAACTCGACTTCACGGAAGTCCTTCGTTTTCACAGGCTGGCACATGACCGCTGTGATGATCCTGTTCTTCGGCACGATCATTTCGGTGAATTTCTACATGGCCTGGCAAGCGACCCACACATGGAGCGGGCTCGTCGTAAAGAACACCTACATCGCCAGTCAGGAATTCAACGGCAAGGTCGTCGAGGCCAAGGCGCTCGCCGCCACCGGCGTCTCGGGTGAGGTCACCATAGAAGACACGAAAATCGTTTATCGGATCGTGCAACCAGGTGGTGCTCCCGTTGAAGCAGATACCCTGACCCTCAACTTCAAACGCCCGGTGGGCGAACAACAGGATTTCTCGGTCGCGCTTGAAGCTCAGGGCGGTGGATTATTTGAAATCGATCATCAGGTCTTGCCAGGTGCCTGGATTGTCGAGGCCGAGGCGATCTTGGATGGCAAGCGGATCCTCCACCACACTGAGCGTGTCGCCGTTCAGGGAGCAGCAAGATGACAACCTGCTGCGCGCCCGGCACCGAAGGAGCTGTCGAACTCGACCGCCTGTCGCACGCTTTGCCCTCCTCCGAGGAGCTGCTGCTCTCCAGCCGATTGGTGGAACCCGGCGTGCGGCAGACCGATCTCAGTGTTCCCGGCGTCCATTGCGGCGCCTGCATTACCACCATTGAGAAGGCGCTGAAGGCGTTGCCGGAGGTTGTTCGAGCGCGGGTGAACCTTTCCACCAGGCGGGTTTCCATCATCTGGAGGGAAAGCCTCGGCGACGTTCGCACCGACCCTGTTCGGCTGGTGCAAACGATCGTCGATGCCACCGGCTACCAAGCACACCTTTTCGCCGACGGCGCAGATGCCGAAGACAAGCTTCAGCGCGAGTTGATCCGGGCCGTTGCTGTTTCCGGCTTTGCTGCCACCAATATCATGCTCCTGTCCGTATCGGTCTGGTCGGGGGCCGAAGCGTCAACCCGTGATCTGTTTCATTGGATTTCAGCCATGATTGCGGCGCCGGCACTCGTGTATGCCGGCCGATTCTTCTACCAGTCTGCTTGGAACGCCATCCGCCATGGCCGCACCAATATGGACGTCCCGATCGCGCTCGCGATCACGCTGTCCTATGCGGTTTCCGTCTGGGAAACGATGCACCACGGACAGCACGCTTGGTTTGATGCGACCGTCTCGCTGCTCTTCTTCCTGCTGATCGGCCGCACGCTGGACCACATCATGCGCGACCGCGCGCGGTCTGCCATCAGCGGGCTCGCGCGGCTCTCGCCCCGTGGTGCCATGGTTCTGACCGATACAGGAGGACGGGAATACCGGCCGGTGGAGGAGATACGGCCGGGAGATCGGCTGATGGTCGCTGCTGGCGAGCGGATTCCGGTGGACGCGACCGTGGAAAGCGGCAGAAGCGACGTAGATCTCTCGATCGTCAATGGCGAAAGCGCACCTGCCGGGGTGGAAACGGGGGACATCGTCCAGGGGGGCACACTCAACCTGACCGGCCCGCTTATTCTCCTTGCCAAGGCTGCGGCCAAGGATTCTTTTCTGGCGGAAGTGATAACACTCATGGAAGCGGCGGAAGGAGGCAGGGCCCGCTATCGCCGTATTGCCGATCGTGCTGCACAACTTTACTCGCCTGCTGTCCATCTTCTGGCACTTGTCGCCTTCTTCGGCTGGGGGATCTTTGGTGGCGACTGGAAGCATGCCATGCTGGTCGCGATTGCAGTCTTGATCATCACATGCCCTTGCGCCCTTGGCCTTGCCGTCCCGGTTGTTCAGGTCGTTGCCGCAGGGCGCCTCTTCCGCAACGGTATCATGGTCAAGGATGGGTCGGCCATGGAACGACTTGCCGAAGTCGATGCCGCCCTGTTCGACAAAACAGGAACACTGACCCTCGGCAGGCCCCGTCTGATGAACGCCGAGGAGATCAACCCTGCCCATGGTGCGCTTGCTGCGGGGCTTGCCATGCATTCGCGTCATCCACTTTCGCTGGCGATCTACCGGAACGCTCGCGACGTTGCTCAAGTCCAAGAAGTCCAGGAACTGCCGGGGCAGGGACTGATGGCGCGGGCGGGCGACGGTGTCTACCGGCTGGGGAGCCGCCGCTTCGCTTGTGGCAGGGGCGGCGATGATGGTGCAGCGCCCGAAGTTGTCTTGTCACTTGATTTTGCGGAGCTAGCGGTCTTCCGGTTCGAAGATGCTCTGCGACCCGATGCGGCCGCGGCGCTGGACACGCTCCACCGCATTGGCCTGCGAACTGGTATTCTTTCGGGAGACCGCACGCCTGTCGTAGAATCCCTAGCTCGCAAACTGCACGTGTCTTTCTGGCAGGCGGAGCTCAG
>CAYNED010000223.1:0-1136 GCA_964396135.1 uncultured Neorhizobium sp. | reverse complement strand
TGGCGCGGTCCGAGCAATCGGCGGTGCCTTCGCCAAGGGCTTCCGACCTTGTTGCAGGGGAGGCGCGGCTGGCATGAACATGCTCGTTTACCTTATTCCCATCGCTCTGTTCTTGGGGGCAACGGGTCTTCTGGCCTTCCTCTGGTCGCTGAAAAGCGGTCAGTATGAGGATCTGGATGGTGCAGCTTGGCGCGCCATCGAGGACGATGAAGATCATCCCGCTGTCTGACAAGCTGATATCATCTCCCCGTTTCTGCCTTGCCGTTTGACGCTCCCGGTGCCAAAACAGCGGCCGGAATTCAAATGGAGACATATCGGTGGAACAGGCAGAAATCGGCCTCATCGGGCTTGGCGTCATGGGCTCGAATCTCGCGCTCAACATCGCCGAAAAAGGCAACCGCATCGCGGTCTTCAACCGCACGCCGGAGGCCACGCAGAAGTTTTTCGCTGAAGCGGGTGAACTGCAGAGCCAGATCGTCCCATGTGAGACGCTGGAAGACTTTGTTGCCGCTATCCGCCCGCCACGTCCAATCATCATCATGATCAAGGCAGGTGAGCCTGTAGACCAGCAGATGGAGGCGTTGAAGCCTTATCTTTCCGCCGGCGACATCATGATCGATGCCGGAAACGCGAATTTTCGCGATACCATGCGCCGGTTCGATAGCCTCAAGGACAGCGGTCTGACCTTCATCGGCATGGGCGTTTCCGGTGGTGAGGAAGGTGCCCGGCATGGCCCGTCCATCATGGTCGGCGGCAAGGAAGAAAGCTGGAAGCGCGTCGACAAGGTGCTGACTTCGATTTCCGCAAAGTTCAACGGTGAGCCCTGTGTCGCATGGCTGGGCGAGAACGGTGCAGGCCACTTCGTCAAGACGATCCATAACGGCATCGAATACGCCGACATGCAGATGATCGCGGAGATCTACGGCATCCTGCGCGATGGCCTCGGCATGAGCGCCACCGAGATCGGCGAGGTGTTCAGCAAGTGGAACGACGGCCGCCTCAACTCCTACCTGATCGAGATTTCCTCTATCGTGCTGCGGGCAAAAGACCCAGTCACCGGCAAGCCAATGGTCGACATGATCGTCGACCGTGCCGGGCAGAAGGGTACCGGCAAGTGGTCAGTGATCGAGGCGCAG
>CAYNED010000222.1:0-4917 GCA_964396135.1 uncultured Neorhizobium sp. | reverse complement strand
GTCTTGTAGCGGTTTTCCATCTGCCAGGATCCGGCCGCGCCCTTGGAAATGACTTCCACAACCTTTTCAATGTCCAGCCCGGCTTTCTTGCCAAAATGGATCCCTTCGGCGAGCCCCTGAACGAGGCCCGCGATGCAGATCTGGTTGATCATCTTGGTGAGTTGACCCGCGCCGACCGGGCCCATCAGGCCGACCATGCGCGCATATGCTTCAATGACGGGCTTGGCGCGCTCGAAAACCGCTTCGTCACCACCGCACATGACGGTGAGGACACCATTTTCTGCCCCGGCCTGACCACCGGAGACGGGCGCATCGATGAAGTCCACGCCCTTGGCCTTGGCGGCGTCGTGAAGTTCGCGCGCCACTTCGGCGCTGGCAGTCGTGTTGTCGATCAGCACCGCGCCAGCCTTCATTCCGGCGATGGCACCGGTCTCCCCAAGCGTGACGGAGCGAAGATCGTCGTCATTGCCGACGCAGGTGAAGACGAAATCCGCACCCTGTGCCGCATCGGCGGGTGTTGCCGCCGATGTGCCGCCGAACTTCTTGACCCATTCCTCCGCCTTGGCTGCGGTGCGGTTGTAGACGGTCAGGTCGTGGCCGCCCTTCTGCTTGAGATGCCCCGCCATGGGGAACCCCATCACACCAAGTCCGATGAATGCTACCTTAGCCATGCTCTACCTCCTCGTTTCTTTTCTTGAAAAACCCACAGCCCAATATCGGCTCAAAACGGTTTGACGACGGCCAGCAGCACCACCGCCACCACCGATACCAGCACGACGGGCATGCCGACACGTACGAAAGCCGGAGGATCGAGAAGCGGGTCGGCTTCCATGCGCCGCAGCCAGGCGCTCTGCATGCCGTGCAGCGCGGAGAGCATCACGACGATCAGGAACTTGAAGCCGAACCAGCCGGTCGCGTACCAGCCGTACCAGACGGCGAGGATGATACCGAACAACCAGGCACCGCCAAGCGCAGCGGTGGTGACCCGCCGGTCATAAGGACGCAGCGCGCTGATCACGCCGGTTCGGATGGTCGGAGGCACCATGGCGATGACGAAGGCATTGATCAGCATGCCGCCGATCCAGACGATGTCGGCAATGATGTGCAGGGACTTCAGGACGAAATACAGCATTCTCAACTCCAGATGAGGGCTTCGGTGAAGCCCAGTTCGGCGAAATCTGCCCGGCGCAGCGCCTGCTCTGCCGGGTCGGCGGGAAAGAATTCGTCCAGCTGCGGTGGCGCAACCGACGTGCCGGACAGCATGGCGTGGACCTGGCCGCGGTGATGGATCTGGTGTTGAAAGAGGTGCAGCAGGATGCGGTCCGTCCGCTCCACCTGGACATGCGTGTCCCGAGGGATTTCGACCAGCGCCGCAAGCAGTTGGCCGTCGATTTGCCGACAGTGGTCAATCAGGCGCCGGTCGGTCGCCCGCTGCTCGCGTTCCAGGTCGATGATGCGTTGGAAGGGGATCTCGGGTTGAAAGGCTGCCTTGCCTATGCAGTTGCCCTCCAGCGCGCTGATGTAGAGCCAGTCCACCGTCAGGATGTGGTTCAGCGTATGGATGATCGAGGGGAAGAAGCCTGTCCGCGGGGCGGCAAGCTCTTCCTGCGAAAGTCGCCGGCAGGCGCATAGCAGGCGGTGGTTGGCCCAGGCGTTGTTGTAGGCCTGAGCAAGAAGATAGCGCTGCGGCGTCATCAGTTCCTCCTGCCGGAACCCTAGCCTTTGAACTTCGCGATGACCAGATGGCCGGGGCTCGGCTCGCCATCCTGCATGCGCACGTTGATCTCCGTGATCTCGACCAGCTCGAAGCCGGTTTCAGCCAGCCGGCTACGGATATAGGCTTCGGCGTGCAGGTAGCGCTGATGCGGGCCGACGATATAGGTCCGCCCGTCGGAGGCGGGCAGTGTTTCGGAGGAGAACACAAAGAGGCCGCCGGCCACCATGTTTTCCGCCGCGCCGAAGAAGAGGGGTTCCAGCGCACCCAGATAGGGAAGCACGTCGGTTGCGGTGATCAGATCGAAGGGCGCGTCGTCATTGTCTTCAAGAAAGTCCTCGACTTCCGCCACATAAAGCGTCTCGTACAAATCCTTCTCATGGGCGATCTCGACCATGTTCTCCGAGATGTCTATCCCGGTGATGTCGTCGACCATGTCGCGCAGCGCACCGCCAGTGAGACCGGTGCCGCAGCCGAGATCGAGCATTCGCTTGAAGGGCCCAAGCTTGAGCTCCTGCAGGCGTTGGCGCACGAGGACCGGAACAGCGTATCCCAGCTGCTCCACGAGAATGTCTTCAAAGCTCTCGGCGTGCTGATCGAACAGTGTTTCGACATAGGCATCCGACGCCTTTGGTGGCGCGTCCCCGTGACCAAGCGCTGCGATGCGCACGGCAGCGCCACCATGATCCTCGGGATCTATCTCCAGCACCTCGCGGTAGGCCGCGACGGCGGCGTCGACGTCACCTGCCTTTTCCAGCGCTAGCGCGCGGTTATAGGCTTCGGCCAGTGCTTCCTCGTCGATCTTCTTCATGGTGGTGCTCCATATCTACCAGCGGGCTTTAGGCTGCTCACTGCCATTTGGCAACTTTGCCGGATGGAACGGGCAAGCGCGGCATCTCGTTAAAGCGTCGAAAACGCCAACCCGGTTGAGCGGAGAAATCGCATGTCCGCAACGCAGACGGCCTTTGAGGAGAATATCGAGAGACGTGCCCCGTCTCTGCCGATCACGTCGGCCGAGAAAGCCAACATGATCATCCATTATTACCGGGGCGAGATGGCGCGCATGACGAGCTGGCGCGACCGCATCGACCGGACGACGAACTGGGCGATCACGGTGGTCGCAGCCCTGCTTTCCGTTTCCCTGTCGACACCGACCTCGCACCACGGGGTCGTGCTGTTTGCCATGCTGCTCGTCTCGCTGCTCCTGCTGATCGAAGCGCGGCGTTATCGGTTCTTCGACGTCTACCGGGCAAGGGTCAGGAAGCTTGAGCGGCACTATTTTGCGCAGGCACTTTATCCGCAGGCGGATCTAAAGCCCGACTGGGCGGAGGCGATTGCCAAGAGCCTGCGCAATCCCTGCTTTCTGGTCAGCTACAGGGAGGCGCTGTTTCGACGGATTCGGCGCAACTACTCCTGGATGTATCTCATCCTGTTGCTGGCCTGGGGCCTGAAGATCTCCACGCCGAAGCTGCTACCGGATGAAACGAAGGCCGACGTGGTCTTCTCCTGGCGCGAAGCGGTGGAGAATGCCGCATTTGGCCCGCTCCCCGGTTGGAGCGTCATTGCCGCGGTTGCAGCGGTCTATGTCTTTGTTCTTTACGCGTCCTTGCACCAGGCGTCGGACGAAGGTGAGCTCGCCCATGGTGAGGTTCACGTCTGACGCTCTGCAGCTAATGCAGGATGAATTCGCCCTTCAGGGCCTGCCACTCACTCGCCGAGATCATCTTGCGGTGCACGTAGCGGACCGAATGCAGTGGCCCCTCGAGCTTCTCCTGCCAGAACTTCAGGAAACCCTTCATCTGCGGGAATTCCGGGGCCAGGTCGTATTCCTGCCAGAGATAGGTTTGCAGGAGGGTGGGGTGGTCGGGCAGGCGATAGAAGATCTGGGCGGTGGTCAGCCCATAGCCCTTCAGCATCATTTCCATTTCGGTGTTCATGGTCGTTCCCGCTCTTGTTCTTGTGGGCGACGCGGTTTTGCGTCATCCACAGGAGACCATCACGGAGTTAACGATATCTTATCCGTCGGGCCGCTAGAAGCTCTGCCCCTCGTCCTGAAGCCGCTCAGCGCTTCAGGTGACGGGTGAGGCGCGTTTCCAGAATGTTCCACACCTGGCGCAGCGTTTCAACGATGGCGAGATAGAAGATCGCCGCCCAGAGATAAGTCTGGTAGTCAAAGGTGCGCGAGAAGGCGTAGCGGGTTTCGCCCATCAGGTCATAGACGGTGACAATGGCAACAACCGCGGAACCCTTGATCAGCAGGATGATCTCATTGCCATAGGGGCGCAGCGCCACGATCAGCGCCTGCGGCAGGATGATCTTGCGCAAGGCAACCGATTTGGAGATTCCGAGGGCCGCAGCCCCTTCGTGCTGGCCGCGTGGAACGCTTTCGATCGCGCCGCGAAGGATTTCAGCCTGATAGGCTGCCGTGTTCAAGGTGAGCGACAACAGTCCGCAGTACCAGGCTTCGCGGAAGAACCACCAGAGGCCAACCGCCTCGAGCTGCGGCCGCAAGCTGCCGAGCCCGTAGTAGATCAGGAAGAGCTGGGCAAGGAGGGGCGTTCCTCGAAAAACATAGACATAGGAATAGGCAATGCCGCCGAGGATGCGGTTGCTCGACATGCGCGCAAAGGCGAGTGGCAGCGACAGGATGGCGCCCAGAACAACGGAGATGCCGACAAGCGAGATGGTCGTCCACAGGCCCGAAAGATAGCGCGGGCCATAGCGCTCAAATTTCGCATTGTCCCAGCCGCTGATGATGAGCCAGATCATGGCCACCGCCAGAAGGCCCCAGATGCCGAGGATCAGGATCCCTGCGACGCGCGAGGCAGACAGGGGCTTGCGCAGCGTCGCGGGGGCGGGTCGAGGATCAATTATTTCGCGGGCATAGGTCATCGGCGGGCTTCTCCGCGGCGTGACCAGCGCTCGATGAAGCTGAGGCCGAAGGAGGAAAGGATTGCCAGCACGAGATAAAGAAGGCAGGCCAGGAAATAGAAGAAGAAGGCTTCCTTGCTGACACGCGCTGCAACGCCGGTCTGCCGCACGATATCGGACAGGCCGATGATCGAGACATAGGACGTGTCCTTGAGCAGGATCATCCAGAGATTGCCGAGGCCCGGCAGGGCGATGCGGATCAGCTGAGGCAGGACCACCAGGATCATCGTCCGCGACCGGCGCAGACCGAGAGCATCACCGGCCTCGTATTG
>CAYNED010000221.1:0-4931 GCA_964396135.1 uncultured Neorhizobium sp. | reverse complement strand
CGCACATACTCGGCATAGGCTGCATCGAGCACCAGGACGACGTTCTTCGGCAGGCTTGCCTGCAGGCGACGGATCTCGGAAACGGGGACATAGGTCCCGGTAGGATTGGCAGGGTTGGCGATGAAGACGAGCCTTGTCTTCTCCGTCACAGCTGCCAGAATGGCATCCACGTCGACCGTTGCGTCCTTCTCCTTGACCACGACCGGCGTTGCTCCGGCACCCATGATCTGGATTTTGTAGACCAGGAATCCGTGTTCGGTGATGATCCCCTCGTCGCCGGGACCCAAATAGACGTGGCAGAGCAGACCGAGCAGCTCATCAGACCCATTGCCGCAAAGGATGTTGGCGGGGTTGAGGCCGTGGATCGTCGCGATCGCCTCGCGCAGTTCGGTGGCCTGACCATCGGGATAAATTTCCAGGTGATCGGCGGCGTTCCTGAAGGCTTCCAGCGCCTTAGGGCTCGGCCCCAGCGGCGTTTCGTTGGAGGAGAGCTTGAAGACGCGGGCGACGCCGGGAGCATGTTCCTTGCCAGGCACATATGCGGCAATGTCCAGAATACCCGGACGCGGAACAGGCTCATTGACGACGATGCTCATTGGGATCGACCTTCTGGAAAAACCGGTGACGGCGGATGATCGGTTGGCATTAATGCCGAATGCAGGCTTTGTCGAGGGTCAGGCCTGCGACCGCGAAGTTCGAACGGCGCTACGGGTTGTGGGTACGCCCTGCGGCGCAAGGACCGGCACGAAGACGCGCCGCGAGGCCCGCGCCGCCACCGGCAGCCCTTGGTAAAGACGCTTTTGCGCTTCAACGATGATGACCCCGGAAAACACCGGCCAAAACCGGCGTCCCATCCGTTCGAGCAGGTTCCTGAACTTCAATACGGTGCGGATGCGCGAAGGCGGGAAGAACAGCGCTTCTGCGCTCGCTGACGGGGTAAAGTTCGTCTCGCGAAGAAGCGAAGTCAGCTGTCCGCGCGAATAGGGTCGTCCGGAACCGAAGGGCGTGTGCTCCATCCGCGCCCACACACCCCGACGGTTCGGCACGACCATCACCAGCCGCCCGCCCGGGGCCAGCACGCGCCAAAGTTCTTTCAGCGTCTCGCGGGGGTTCTCGGCAAACTCCAGCGAATGAACCATGAGGATGCGATCGATCGACGCATCGGGCAGCGGTAGCTCCTCGTCGAACACCAGGGCCGTCGCAGAACGTTCGCCGAGCGGCCAGTTCACGGCACCTTGGCCGGCGGGCATGAAGGCAAATGTTCGTTCCGTATCGGCGCGGAAACGATCAAGATACGGCACCGAATATCCAAGCCCAACCAGCCGCTCCTCCGGCAAGCGTGACCAGAGAGAGGAAAGGCCAAAGCTAATCGACTGCTCCGCCAGACGACCGAGCGGCGATTGATAGAACTCCCGAAGATCGACGATATCGGTGTGCATGGGCCGATTGCTAGCAGAGAGTGGTTGGACATCAAAGCGGGTATCTCTACATTGTGGAGACAACATCTCTGCAAAGGGGGCTTGCGATGAAGTCATTGGAGATCGAAGTCTTTCAGTGCCGTAGCGACAATTATGGCGTCCTGATCCATGATCCGGAAACAGGGCTGACCGCCTCCATCGATGCGCCCGAGGAACAGGCTGTATCGGATGCGGCCACGCGCAGAGGCTGGAGATTGAGCCATATCCTCACAACTCACCACCACACCGACCACGTCGAAGGCAATCTTGCCCTCAAGGAAAAGTTCGACCTCGAAATCATCGGCCCGATCAACGAGGCGGTTGCAATTCCGGGGCTTGATAGGTCGGTGATGGATGGGGACGAGTTCCAGTTCGGGAATCATACCGTCTGCGTCATCGAGACACCCGGCCACACCGCCGGGCACATCTGCTTTTATCTGCCCGACGACAAGGTCCTGTTTGCGGCAGATACGCTCTTTGCGCTCGGCTGCGGCCGGCTATTTGAAAGACCGGCGGCGGACATGTGGCACTCGCTGCAGAAGCTGGCTGCCTTGCCGGATGAGACGGCGGTTTATTTCGGCCATGAGTATACGCTCTCCAATGCCCGCTTTGCACTGACGGTCGATCCCGACAATCTGCGCCTGCAAGAGCGAGTGCGAGAAATCGAGGCGGCACGTGCCGCCGGCAGGTTCACCATCCCCACCACAATCGGCATGGAGAAGGAGACAAACCCCTTCCTCAGGGCCAACGATCCGGCAATCCGTCGCAACCTGCTGATGGAAACGAAGGCCAGCGAGGAAGTCTTCGCCGAAATCCGAAAGCGCAAGGACAGCTTCTGAGATGGAGCCGGAGGAGATCATCCGCACCCTGCGCATGCAGCGGCATCCCGAGGGCGGCTGGTATGTGGAAACGTTTCGGGATGCTGCAGGCGGGGCACGCGGTCACTCCACGGCCATCTATTATCTGCTGCAAGCGGGGGAGAGGTCGCATTGGCATCGTGTTTCGGACGCTGCCGAGGTCTGGCACTTCTATGCAGGCGGCCCACTTCGGCTGAGGATCAGTCGCGAAGGTGCAACCGTCGAAACGGCGGTGCTGGGCATAGATCTGGCGAAGGGCGAGCGGCCGCAAGTGATCGTTCCGGCAAATGCTTGGCAGGCGGCGGAGCCTATGGGACGCTTCACCCTGGTCGGCTGTACAGTCGCACCCGGTTTCGACTTTGCCGCCTTCGAGATGGCGCCGCCTGACTGGCAGCCGGGTATGCGCGAGGCGTAGCCTGCGGTGCCTACCGCTTCTGAAGCAGGGACGGATGATGCCTGCTGCGCCTCAGCCTCAATATTTCGCTGCCTTGACGTAAACCTGTCCCATGCTGGTCGGAATGCGAGCATAGACGGGCGCATAAACGTTCGCCCCCTCTGCCCTGGCAAACCAGATTTCCATCGGCGTCTTCTTCAGATGCTCGATGTCGCTGCGACCGCGGCGGAAGCCCGACTTGGGGACATACCGAACCTCGCAGACGATCGCCTCGCCCTTGAACCCGTTGGTCGAGAAGGGTTTGCTGCCCTTGGACGACAGGACGAGATCCATGCGGGACTCCCCGTCATAGATTGGTAGCCGACTGGGACAGACTTTTGCATTGCCGGGAAAAATCAGGCTGCTGAGCGGGTCGAGAACCGAACGCAAATCCGCATCCGTCACCGGCACCCAAGTTGAGGGGCGCTTTTTCGGCTCCGGCTTCATTACCGATCGCGTTACGTTGCCGTCATGGTAGGTCACGTCATAGGTGCGGGTGCGCTTACCGGTCTTGTAGACTAGGCTGTACTGCTCAGCCTGCAGGCGGTCGCCCCGCTTTTGTCCGCTGACACTCGTTTGCGCGGAGATCTTGGTGATGATCTCGGCCAATCCCCAGGATCGGAAACTACCGGAAATTCGGTAGTCGCTGCCGCCAAACTCGCTGGAGAACGAAGCTTTCGCGATCGGCAGTATGCCCAGCGAGATGTCGTATTCACTGGTGTGTCGAACGCCCGCCGTATCTGCCGGGCCGGCGAGCAGAACGGCAGCAACTGCAGTTGCGAGAAACGATCGATAACGTGCGATCATGGAGTGCCTCGGATGTTCAAGAGGACCTCATGTCCTGCTGACGAATATATACGCTTGGCATCATGGCAAGAAAAAGCCTGCCGAACCCTGTTGCAAAGGAATCTTATATGCGAAAGCCATGTTTGGCTTGACGCGACGGGACGCACTGACTATAGAACCGCAACTTTCCAATCAGACCAGTTGGATCGGCGCGCCGGACATTGTCCGGGAGTACCATTCGATTGCAGAAGAACAACAAAGGTGTACCCATGTCACGCATGTGCGAATTGACCGGCAAAGGCGTCCAGACGGGCAACAATGTCAGCCACGCCAACAACAGGACCCGTCGCCGGTTCCTGCCGAACCTGTGCCAGGTCACGCTGATTTCCGACGCGCTCGGCCAGCGCTACCGCCTTCGCGTTTCGGCTCACGCCCTGCGTTCGGTTGAGCATCGCGGCGGTCTGGACGCTTTCCTACTGAAGGCGAGCGAGACTGACCTGTCGATGCGCGCCCGCCTGCTGCGCCGCCAGATCGTTAAAAAGACAGCCGAAGCTGCTGCCGCTTAAGCTTTCTGCCCTATCATCGGTTCTTGCGAGGGCTTGACGGGAAACCGGACAAGCCCTTTCTCTTGAACCAATCGACCTCAACTGGTGGCATCACCCAGGATAAAAAAATGCGATACCTTCGCTATACCTCCGTTTATGCAATCCTAATGGCGACGATCGTTGTTGCCTCCAACTTCTTCGTCCAGTTCCCGCTGTCAGGCTCCCTGTTTGGCGTGGTTCTCGGCGATCTCTTGACCTGGGGCGCCTTTACCTATCCCATCGCCTTTCTCGTCACTGACCTCACGAACCGCCAGTTCGGCCCCTCCATTGCGCGGCGCGTCGTTTTCGCCGGTTTCGTTGTCGGCGTCGCGGTCTCGTTCTGGACCTCGATGCCGCGCATTGCAATCGCCTCTGGCACTGCCTTCCTGGTCGGCCAGCTTCTGGACATCTCGGTGTTCAACCGTCTACGCCGACAGACCTGGTGGCAGGCTCCCCTGGCGGGATCGCTGATCGGCTCGGCAATCGACACCCTGCTTTTCTTCTCGCTCGCCTTTGCACCCGTTTTTGCGCTGCTCGGGCCAAACGAACCCTTCGCAATCGAATGGGCGCCCGTGCTCGGCGTCATGTCGGCGGAAGCCCCGCGCTGGATCTCCTGGGCGCTCGGTGACCTTGGGGTGAAGATCATGGTTGGTGTCGTGATGCTGCTCCCCTATGGGGCGCTGATGAGCATTCTAAAGCCCATGCCTCCCGCAAAGGCCAACCCGTAGCCTCATCCGGCTGGTGGTCTAGTCGACCAACCGAAACTCGAGCATCAGGTTGCGCTGAAGGAAAGACTTGTTGTCATCGGAGATGA
>CAYNED010000220.1:0-4988 GCA_964396135.1 uncultured Neorhizobium sp. | reverse complement strand
CCAGGCTTTCCAACTGATCTCCAGGCGCAGTTCATGGCGCTGATGACCCGGTCTTCCGGCGTTTCCCATATCACCGAGACAATTTTCGAGAACCGTTTCATGCACGTACAGGAACTGGCGCGTCTGGGTGCACGTATCTCTCTGTCCGGCCAGATGGCGCGGATTGAAGGCGTCAGCGGATTGAAAGGCGCGCCTGTCATGGCAACCGATTTGCGGGCATCCGTCTCGCTGGTGATCGCCGGGCTTGCTGCCGAGGGCGAGACCGTGGTCAACCGGGTCTATCATCTCGACCGCGGTTTCGAACGCCTCGAGGAGAAACTGACCCGCTGCGGGGCAGAAGTCGAACGCATCAGCGACTAAGGTTCCGGTGGCGTTGCTAAAGCTACCGGTCCATCCTATCTCCGGGCGAGGATGAACCAACGCCGGCGGCGTCACGATGGAATGGAAAACGATGGCTGACCTCAAGCTTCTCGCGCTCGACAAGGAAGACCTCGGGATCATCTCTGCCTGCATGCAAGACAGCGTGTTTCGGGTCGCGGATCTCAACTATGATGCGCGCGGCAGGCAGTTTACCGCCGTCGTCAATCGCTTTGTTTGGGAAGAGGCCGCACGCAAGAAGAAGGGCTTCGAGCGCCGTCGGGCCGTGATCTCCTTCAAGCGGGTGGAGGCGGTACGCAGCATTGACGTTCGGCGTAGCAATGCTGACGAGGTTTATTCACTTCTTGCCATCCGCTTCGAGCAGAAGGGGGAGGGCCCGGAGGGCACGGTGGAGTTGATGCTTGCCGGCGGCGCGGCCATTACCCTCCAGGTCGAGTGCATCGAGGCGCAGATGCTCGATACCGGGGGCGCCTGGGAAACAGAGCGGATGCCGCAGCATCATCTCTAAACAGACAATATAAAACCACCGCGCCATCGGCGCGAATGCATAGAGGGGACTATCGGGTGGCGATCTGGCTAGAACAGACTTCGGCGGATTTCGAGGAGCGGTTTACCGCCTTCCTCTCGACCAAGCGGGAAGTCTCGGATGACGTCAACGCCGTGGTCAAGTCGATCATCGACGATGTGCGCCAGCGCGGTGATGCAGCACTGATCGAGTATTCTGCCCGGTTCGACAAGGTCGACCTTGCCACTGCCGGGTTGCGTGTAGGCGAGGCGGAAATCGAGGCGGCAGTCGCGATGACAGCGCCGGAAGTGCTCGACGCGCTTCGCTTTGCAGCAAAGCGTATCGAAAAGCACCATGCCCGCCAGATGCCGAAGGACGACCTTTACGAAGATGATCTTGGCGTCGGCCTCGGCTCGCGCTGGACGGCAATCGATGCTGTCGGTCTCTATGTTCCAGGCGGCACGGCAAGCTATCCGAGTTCCGTCCTGATGAACGCCTTGCCGGCCAAGGTTGCCGGTGTGCCTCGGATCGTCATGGTGGTGCCGGCCGGTGGCGGCACGATCAATCCTGCCGTCCTTGCGGCAGCAAGCATCGCAGGCGTTTCCGAGATCTACCGCGTTGGTGGGGCGCAGGCGGTGGCGGCGCTTGCCTATGGCACCGAAACAATCGAGCCGGTTGCCAAGATTGTCGGTCCCGGCAACGCTTATGTGGCGGCAGCAAAGCGGCAGGTCTTCGGCCAGGTGGGGATCGACATGATAGCCGGCCCCTCGGAGGTTCTGGTAATCGCCGACGGCGACAACGATCCGGATTGGATCGCTGCTGACCTTCTCGCTCAGGCCGAACATGATGTTGGCGCGCAATCTATCCTCATCACCGACGATCGCAACTTCGGCAGGGCTGTCGAGCAGGCGGTGGAGCGTCAGCTGAAGACGCTGTCGCGATCGGAAACGGCAGCGACAAGCTGGGCGGACTTCGGCGCGATCATGCTTGTCGACGACCTGATGTCTGCGCTGCCGCTGGCGAACCGCATCGCCGCCGAGCATCTGGAACTCGCCGTGGCGGAGCCCGATCGCTTTGTGTCGGGCATCAGGAACGCGGGCGCAATCTTCGTCGGCCGCTACACCCCGGAAGTCATCGGCGATTATGTCGGCGGCTCCAATCACGTGTTGCCGACCGCACGTTCGGCGCGTTTCTCCTCCGGTCTCTCGGTGCTCGACTACGTCAAGCGCACCTCGATCCTGCGGCTTGGTCCTGAGCAGTTGGCGGCGCTGGCACCAGCCGCTGTCACGCTTGCCCATTCCGAAGGGCTTGATGCCCATGCCCGTTCGGTGGCGATCCGGCTGAACCGCGGGAGCTGAGGATGGCGAAGGGAGATTTCCGGCTCTCCGACGTCGTCCTTGACGAATCCATCGGCCGCTCTACTCCGGATGTCGAGCACGAGCGGGCCGTCGCCATCTTCGACCTGGTTGAAGAGAACAGTTTCGAGCCCGTGGGTCATGCAGGCGGGCCCTACCACCTGAAGCTCTCGCTGGTGGATGCCAAGCTCGTCTTCACCGTGATGACGGAGGCAGGCGAGGGCGTCGCAACCCATATCCTGTCGCTGACCCCCTTTCGGCGGATCATCAAGGACTACTTCATGATCTGCGAAAGCTACTACGAGGCGATCCGTTCGGCGACCCCAAGCCGCATTGAAGCGATCGACATGGGCCGGCGCGGAATTCACAACGAAGGCTCTCAGACGCTGATGGACCGCCTCGACGGCAAGGTGAAGATGGACTTCGATACCGCCAGGCGCCTGTTCACCCTGGTTTGTGTGCTTTACTGGCGCGGATGACAGCGATGATCGAGCCTTCGGCCTCCCGCCCGATAAAGGAGAAGCCGGGCGCGGTGCTGTTCATGTGCGGGTGGAACGCGATCCGTTCGCCGATGGCCGAGGTTATTGCCAAACGTCTCCTGCCACCCGATATCTACGTGCAGTCCGCCGGAGTCCGTTCTGGCGAACGCGATCCCTTCGTGGATGCCGTTCTCGAAGAGATCGGCCTTTCGATCGGCAAGCACCAGCCCCGCACCTTGGATGATCTCGAAGACGACTTCTTCGACCTGATCATCACGCTGACACCGGAGGCCCATCACGCAGCCCTGGAGCTCACACGCTCCAATGCTCTGAATGTTGTGTATTGGCCGACACTCGATCCGACGGCGGTGACAGGAACGCGCGAACAGCGGCTGGACGCTTACCGAGAGGTTCGCGATAGCTTGTGGAGGCGGATAGACGAGCATTTCTCCGGCTTCAGGAATCGGCCGGCGGAGACGCCATGATCCGCGGATCGAATTGAAAATTATGCGAGTTCACAAACCGGACACGATTGTGTAGTTTCCGCGCAAATTTGCGGGCGCACGATCTGCCCAGCCGAGAAATCAACTGACAGGAAGAACACCTATAGATGGCTAAAGAAGAAGTCCTCGAATTTCCGGGCGTCGTCACCGAATTGTTGCCGAACGCAACCTTCCGCGTGAAGCTCGAGAATGAACACGAAATCATCGCACATACTGCCGGCCGCATGCGCAAGAACCGGATCCGAGTTCTCGCGGGCGACAAGGTCCTGGTGGAAATGACGCCCTACGACCTGACAAAGGGCCGCATCACCTACCGTTTCAAGTGACGCCTCAAGGGCGGCAGAACAGCTGAAGCCAATGGCGTCTGATCAGAAACTCATCCTGGCCTCCGGGTCGCCGCGCCGACTCGACCTGCTCAACCAGGCAGGAATCGAGCCGGACCGCATGATGCCGATGGATATCGACGAGACGCCGAAGAAGTCGGAGCATCCGAGATCGCTGGCGCGTCGCCTCTCGACGGAAAAGGCCGAGGCAGCCTATGCGGCACTGCGGGGCGACCTTGCCTGGCGGCACAGCTACATCCTTTCGGCCGACACGGTCGTGGCGGTCGGACGCCGTATCCTGGAGAAGACAGAATATACGGAAGAGGCTGCCTCTGCCCTGCACCTCCTGTCTGGACGCGGGCATTGGGTCTATACGGGCATCTGCTTGGTCACTCCAGGCGGCCAGTTCCGGCAAAAGGTCGTCCACACCAAGGTCCGCTTCAAGCGCCTGTCGGCTCAGGAACTCGATAGCTACATCGCGTCCGGCCAGTGGCGCGGCAAGGCGGGAGCTTATGCAATCCAAGGGATTGCCGGCAGCTTCGTCCAGAAGATCGTGGGTTCCTACACCAATGTCGTCGGCTTGCCGCTCTATGAGACGCTGTCGCTTCTTTCCGGAGAAGGGTTCGACGTTCAAGCGGCGTGGCCGGAAGGTTGACCATGTCCTCATCGATCAAACCCGGCGGCAAGGTGGAGCCGCTGCGTAAGGCGCGGCCATGCCCTGAATGCGGCAAGCCATCGGAGCGCGAACTCTACCCTTTTTGTTCGGACCGCTGCAGAACGCTGGATTTGTCCCGCTGGCTGAAGGGCTCCTACGCCATTCCCGTTTCCGACGACGGGTTGAAGGCGGAGGGCGGCGAAGACGAGAGAAACGACGCCTGATCACCCCGGTTTCGCCAAATCATGAGGCGTCTCAAAAAAGTGCCTGGCGGTGCTGGACATGGCCGAACAAGATGTTATAACCCCGCTCGCTTCCGGGGGACAAACCCCCGCCGGCCTCCGCCGGAAGACTTGAAGCCTCTATGCCCGGATAGCTCAGTTGGTAGAGCAGCGGATTGAAAATCCGCGTGTCGGTGGTTCAAATCCGCCTCCGGGCACCATTCACTCCTTGTGTAGTCATCAGGCGCGCGAATCTGCCCTTGCTTTCGCCGGTCTGACACCTCCACGCGCTCGGCGGCGCCGTTCCGTTCTTGAGTTGTGAAGCTCGATCTCAAGCGGCCGCCGGTGCACGACCGGCATGGCTTCACTACTGCCCTACCGTACCTGTGAACTTGCTTTGGAAAATCCGGCTTGTTCCGCGTTGTATTGGCACGTGGACAACCGACTGAATGCTTGGTCCTAATCCTCTACAGGAGGAAACACCGGCGTGGGCGGAAGTGGTGCCGGGTCTCGCCGGAGCCGGAGGACATCGCGGATTGTCATCAGCACTATGACGGAATTTTTAGATG
>CAYNED010000219.1:0-4993 GCA_964396135.1 uncultured Neorhizobium sp. | reverse complement strand
GGGAAAAGAGCTTGTTCTCCGAGCCAATGAAGATTCGCACCCCAGGGCCGCTCTCGGCGAGCTCGAGGATCTCGATCAGGCTGTCCTTCTTCTCCAGATCGTCGAAAAGCATACGCAACCGGTCGAGGTCTTCATTCTCCGTCAAGCTTTCAAGGAGATTGGCGCGGCCGCGAACGATCAGCTGGTTCGGCTTACCTTCCTCACGGCTACCCGACCACACAGCAAGTCCGCGCTCAACCAGATCTTGAGACAAAAGCGTCAGTTCGTCCTGTACCGCCGCCTTCAACTGCTCCAACTGACCACGCAGCTCAAGAAGGGTCTGCCCGCTGAGATGCGCATTGAGGAAATTCGCAGCTTCCGTCAGTTGCGATGATGTGACGCCCGCTGGTAGATCGATAATCCTGTTCTCGACCTGATTGTGCTCGCCAACGAGCACGGCAAGCGCCTTGGTGGGCTCAAGACGGATGAACTCCACGTGCTTCAGGACAGGGTCGCTCTTGGTGGTGATGACGATCCCCGCTCCCCTCGAGACGCCTGACAGCATCCTGCTCGCATCATTCATCAAGGTTTCGAGTGGCCGATCTCGATCCTTGGGACGGATTTGCCGTTCAATGCTGGTTCGCTCTTCTTGTGACAGATCGCCGACCTGCATGAAGGCATCCACGAAGAAGCGCAAACCGGACTGCGTCGGCAGTCTTCCCGCGCTGACATGCGGCGCATAGATGAGCCCAAGCTCTTCAAGGTCACTCATCACATTGCGAATGGAGGCCGGCGACAATGACATCGGCAAAAGGCGCGAAAGGCTTCTTGAGCCTACTGGCTCGCCGCTTTCAAGATAGCTCTCGACGATGCGGCGGAAGATCTCGCGGGAACGATCGTCCAGCGGTGCACCGTTGTCCCATCGTCCGGTCAAACTCATTGAGCGCTTCAAACCCTTCGTTACGAATTGCCTTAAGATATAGTCACTCAGCCTGCGCTTCGCCAACCAGCTTTTTCCAGCAGGGCTGCCCTCAGCGGTTCGGTAGGCCCCTTTTTCTTTGCAAATGCCGGAGCCGACCCTTAGAAGGCGTAGGAAATCTTTGGAGTAGAACATGCGGCCTTCCGGCAGAAAAACAGATCAGATGCGCAAGGTGTCCTTTGAGCGCAACTTCTCTAAGCATGCGGAGGGCTCCTGCCTCGTGCGCTTCGGTGACACCCATGTGTTGTGCACGGCAAGCCTTGAGGAGAAGCCGCCGGCCTGGCTGCGCAACAGCGGCAAGGGCTGGGTGACTGCCGAATACGGCATGCTGCCACGTGCAACGGGAGATCGCATGAGGCGCGAGGCCGCGTCTGGTAAACAAGGCGGGAGGACGCAGGAAATCCAGCGGCTGATCGGCCGTTCACTGCGCGCCGTCGTTGACCTGACGGCTCTGGGCGAAAAGCAGGTCACCATTGACTGCGACGTCATCCAAGCTGATGGCGGCACCAGAACGGCAGCCATCACGGGCGGCTGGATTGCCCTCCACGACTGCCTGAAGTGGATGGAAGCACGCTCCATGGTGAAGCTGGACAAGGTCCTGAAGGACCACGTCGCCGCGATCTCCTGCGGTATCTTCGCCAACCAGTCGGTGATCGATCTTGACTACCTGGAAGATTCGGCCGCCGAGACAGACGCCAATTTCGTCATGACCGGCGCCGGCGGCATCGTCGAGATCCAGGGAACGGCCGAAGGCGCGCCCTTCAGCGAAGAGGAGTTCCTTTCGCTGCTGAAGCTTGCCCGTGCCGGCACAGAGGAACTCGTTGCGATGCAGAAGCAGTCGATTTCCCAGTAACGGAGGGCAAAGGTGCTGATCGAAGGCATCCTGGAAACCGCTCTCTACGCGGACGACCTCGACGCAGCGGAGGCGTTCTACGCCGAGATCCTTGGGCTTGAACGCATCGTCCGTGCCGACAATCGGCACGTCTTCTTTCGCTGTGGGCCTAGTGTCCTCCTGATCTTCAATCCGAACGAGACGGTCAAGCCGCCGCCTGAAGATGGTCCGCAGGTACCAAGTCATGGAGCAAGTGGCGCAGGGCATGCCTGCT
Source organism: uncultured Neorhizobium sp. (assembly GCA_964396135.1). GTDB lineage: Bacteria > Pseudomonadota > Alphaproteobacteria > Rhizobiales > Rhizobiaceae > Neorhizobium. The sequence goes on along the minus strand of CAYNED010000219.1, from coordinate 2,929 downwards.
TCCGCGTTCCACGAAGCAGATTGGACGCGATGGCGGAGCAGTTGCGAGCTGCCGGTATTTCGATCGAGAGCGACGTCATCTGGCCGACTGGTGCGCGGTCCATCTATTTCCGCGATCCGGCGGGCAACAGTCTGGAATGTGCCGAACCAGGCCTCTGGTCGATCGGCTAAGGGTTACATCATGCGCAAACTTGAGACCAAGACGATCGTTGTAGCCAGCCACAATGCCGGGAAGATCCGTGAGATCGCCGATCTCATCGGACCGTTCGGTTTTTCCGCCAAATCAGCCGCCGAGCTGAACTTTGTCGAGCCGGTCGAGACCGGCACCACATTCGAAGAGAATGCAGCAATCAAGGCGCTTGCGTCAGCCAAGGCCTCCGGCCTTCCTGCTCTTTCCGACGATTCAGGACTTGTGGTTGACGCCCTCGATGGCGCGCCGGGTGTTTACACAGCCGATTGGGCTGAACGTGGGGACGGCACCCGTGATTTCGCCATGGCTATGGCCAAGGTGGAAGAGGCACTGGCCGACAAGGGCGCGAAAGATCCGGACCAGCGTGCAGCTCGTTTCGTCAGCGTGCTCTGCCTTGCCTGGCCCGATGGCCATACCGAGTTTTTCCGCGGCGAAGTGGAAGGTCAAGTTGTATGGCCGCCGCGTGGGGAGCAAGGCTTTGGCTACGACCCCATCTTTCAACCTGAAGGTCATGAGATTACCTTCGGGGAAATGAGTTCGAACGAAAAGCACGGCTGGAGCCGTGGCGAGCCTGAAGCACTGTCGCACCGCGCCCGCGCCTTCAAGCGCTTCGTCGAAACCTGTCTGGAGGCCTGAGCCCCGTTGAACATCGACGCTCCACTTCTGCCCGATACCGGAGAACCCGGCTTCGGGATCTACGTGCATTGGCCCTTTTGTGCAGCCAAGTGCCCTTATTGCGACTTCAACAGCCATGTTCGCCATCAGCCGGTGGACCAGCCACGCTTTACTGCCGCGTTCCTGAGAGAGATGGAAATGATGCGGCGGATGAGCGGACCGAAGACTGTCACCAGCATCTTTCTCGGCGGCGGCACCCCCTCCTTGATGGAACCTGCAACCGTCGCGGCCCTGCTCGACGGGATCGCACGGCACTGGCACGTGCCAGATGGTATCGAGATTACCATGGAGGCAAACCCGTCCAGTGTCGAAGCTGAACGTTTCCGGGGCTACCGCGCAGCAGGGGTCAATCGCGTTTCGCTTGGGGTGCAGGCCCTCAACGATGCCGACCTGAAGTTCCTGGGGCGACTGCACGACGTCGCCGACGCGCTAAAGGCGATCCGACTGGCCCGGGAGATCTTCCCGCGCATGAGCTTCGACCTCATCTACGCGCGCCCTCGGCAGACGATCGCGGCATGGGAGGCTGAACTGAAGGAGGCGGTTTCCTATGCGGTAGACCACCTTTCGCTCTACCAGTTGACGATCGAGGAAGGGACCGCCTTCTACGGTCTGCACAAGGCGGGCAAACTTATTGTTCCAGACGGTGATCAGTCCGCTGATCTTTACGAGGCGACGCAGGAGATCACGCAGCGGCACGGGATGCCGGCCTATGAGGTCTCCAATCATGCGCGGCCGGGAGCGGAGAGCCGTCACAACCTGACTTACTGGCGCTATGGTGACTATGCCGGCATCGGCCCTGGGGCGCACGGCCGGCTGCGGCGAGGGCCACAAAAGATCGCCACGGCCACCGAACGACATCCGGAATCCTGGCTCAAGCTGGTCGAGGCCTGCGGCCATGGCATGATCGAGCAGGAAGAGCTTGGCCGCGACGAGCAGGCCGATGAGCTGCTGCTCATGGGTCTGCGACTGACGGAAGGCGTTGATCTTGCTCGTTGGCAACAACTTTCGGGCCGCGATCCGGATCCAGCACGCGAGGAGACGTTACTGGAACACGGGTTCATTGAGCGGCTCGGCAATTCGCGACTGCGCTGCACGCCAAAGGGCATGCTGATCCTGGACGCCGTCGTCGCCGATCTCGCCTGCTGAGACTTTGCGCCTAAGCGTGAAAAAGCCGGCCGAAGCGGCCGGCCCTCTTTCTTACGCGTTGTTTTCGTTGATCAGGCGCTTCAGAAGCTCGACCTCGTGGCTGAGCTTCGTGTCGCCGCCAATCAGGTCTTCGATCTTGCGGACGGCGTGCAGAACGGTGGTGTGATCGCGTCCACCGAAGCGTCTGCCTATCTCCGGGAAAGAGCGTGGCGTGAGGGTCTTTGCCAGATACATAGCGATCTGCCGCGGCTTGACGACAACACGGGTGCGGCGGTTCGAGACTAACTCTTGGCGCGAGACATTATAGTGACGCGCAACAATGCGCTGAATGTCTTCAATACGAACGCGCTTCGGTTCGCCCGTTCCCACGAGATGAGCCAGCAGTTCGTCTACGCGTTCAAGCGAAAGCGTCGGCTCAAACGACTTGCGGAACACCAGCTGGTTGAAGGCGCCTTCCAGTTCTCGGCCGCTGCATGCGACATTGCGGGCTACGTGAGACAGGATTTCGACCGGAATATCCAGAGACGGATCGTCCTGCTGTGCTGCCTCCAGCCGCTGCTTCAGCATTTCCAGACGCATCTCGTAATCGGGAGTTTCCATCTCGATTGCGACGCCGCCTTGCAGACGTGAGCGAACACGCGGATCAAGCGATTCCAGTTCCTGGGGCGCACGATCGGCCGCAACCACAACCTGCTTGGCGCTATCGAGCAGGGTGTTGAGAAGGTGACAGAACTCGTTCTGGATCATCTTGCCCTGCAGGAACTGCATGTCGTCGATGATCAACAGATCAATGCTGCGCAGCGAGTCCTTCAGGGTCAACGCATCATTGTCGCGGATGGCCGTGGCGAAGCGCCACATGAAGTATTCGGCTGTGAGATAGACGACTCGCGGCGAGCGAGCACTGGACACGGCAGCATTG
>CAYNED010000218.1:0-5041 GCA_964396135.1 uncultured Neorhizobium sp. | reverse complement strand
CGGCACCGTTAGCTTCTGGGACTACGATTTTGCCGCCATGTATCCGGATTTCGTAACGTTCAACTACACCGAGACATTAGGTTCATGGGTGACCTGGAAAACCTACCTCAATACCCTCAAATTCGCTTTTCTCGTGTGGGCAATAACGCTTTTCATCGGCTTCTGGGTCGCTTACTTCCTCGCCTTCCACGTCAGAAGCTCTGCCATGCAGATGGTTCTCTTCCTCGTCTGCACAGTGCCGTTTCTCACCTCCAACATCATCCGAATGATCTCGTGGATCCCGGTGCTTGGACGCAACGGGCTCATCAACTCCGCGCTGTTGAACGCCGGTGTCGTGTCAGAGCCCGTGGAGTGGCTTCTCTATTCCGATTTCGCGGTCGTGCTGGCGATGGTTCACCTCTACACGCTGTTCATGGTGACGCCGATCTTCAACACTCTCATGCGCATCGACAAAACGCTTATCGAAGCTGCCCGCGATGCAGGCGCAAGCAGTTGGCAAACGCTTGTCAACGTTGTGCTTCCATTGGCGAAGCCGGGCATGGCGATCGGATCAATCTTTGTCGTCACGCTTGTGATGGCCGATTTCTCGACGGTGCAGGTGATGTCCGGCGGTCAGAGCGCCTCCGTCGCGCTGATGATGAAGAACCAGATGTCCTTGCTACAGTATCCGGCAGCGGCCGCGAACGCAGTGATCCTGCTGGCTCTCGTCCTCCTGATGGTGGCGGGAATCCTTCGCATCGTCGACATCCGCAAGGAGCTTTAGATGCAACGAGAAGCCCGCTCCCGTGAATTCTACGCCCTTGCGATTTTTTTCGCGCTTTTTGTCGTGTTTCTCTACGGACCGCTGTCGGCCATCCTGATCCTCTCCTTCCAGGGCCCAAACGGCGGCCTCACCTTCCCCCTGAACGGAGTCTCGTTTCGCTGGTTTTTTAATCTGTTCGAGACGCAAGCCGTGGGAGACTTCGGTGGCTCGTTCCGACGCTCTTTAGCGCTTGGCCTCATGGTGACGATCACGACCGTTGTTGTGTCGCTCCTGGCCGGGCTTGCCTTCCGAAGGCGTTTTGTCGGAGCCACCGCCCTCTTCTACCTCGCGGTCGCAAGTCTCGTTGTCCCCTCGATCATCATATCCCTAGGCATTGGCGTCGTCTTTCAGCAGATGGGCCTGCAGCCCGCCTGGTACTCGTCTGCCTTAGGCGCTCATCTCACTTGGACACTACCTTTTGGCGTTCTCATCATGTTTGCCGTGTTCAACCGCTTTTCCCCGGCCTACGAAGAGGCTGCCCGTGACCTCGGAGCGTCGTCTTGGCAGACCTTCCGCCATGTGCTGCTGCCGATCATTGCGCCGAGCCTCATCGGCGTTGGACTATTCGGCTTTACCCTCTCCTACGACGAGTTCGCCCGCACATTATTGGCCGCGGGGACCTATAATACACTGCCGCTCGAGATCTACGCGATGACGACCAATGTCACGACACCCGTTCTCTACGCACTCGGGACAGTCACCACGGCCTTCTCCTTCCTCGTCATTCTCGCCACGCTCCTTCTCATCCTCCGCCTCAACCGGCGGCGCCTCAAAGGCTGAAAGCCACGAATGCGCATTCTTGTCGTTAATCCGAATACCACCGCCAGCATGACCAGGCGCATTGCGGCAGCGGCCGAACGCGTCACCGCAACCGGCACGGAGATCATTGCCCGAACTTCCGCCATGGGGCCGGCATCGATCGAAGGCTATTACGACGAAGCGCTGGCAGTCCCAGGCCTGCTGCAGGCAATCCATCAAGGTGAACAGGAAGGCGCCGAGGCTGCCATCATCGCCTGCTTTGACGATACGGGGCTTGACGCGGCGCGCTCCATGGCAAGCATCCCCGTCATCGGCATCTGCGAGGCGGCAGTGGCGACTGCCTCTTTCATTGCGCAAAGATTTACGGTGGTGACCACGATGGAACGGTCGAGGCTGCCGGTGGAAGCCTTGGTACACCGCTACGGAATGGGAGGCCGAGCCAAGGTCCGTGCAGCCGACATTCCAGTCCTGTCTCTAGAGGAGCCTGGCTCGGCAGCGCGCGATCGGCTCTGCTGGGAAATCGAGCTTGCACTGCGTGAAGACCGCGCCGAAGCCATCGTGCTCGGATGCGCCGGCATGGCAGATCTGCCGCAGCAACTCCAGGCGGAATACGACGTCCCGGTTATCGACGGCGTGGCTGCCGCCGTGAAGCAAGCTGAAAGCCTCGTCACCCTCGGCCTCTCCACCGCCAAACGCGGAGCATATGCTTTTCCGCTGGAAAAGCGGTACGCTGGGATGCTGGCAACCTTCGCGCCAGGCGACAGAGCACCTGCCGCATGAGCGACGCACCGGAAATCCGCTCGCTCAACCTCCCAGAAATTGAGCTGTTGTTGGAATGGGCGAGGCAGGAAGGCTGGAACCCGGGCCTGGACGATGCAGAGGCATTCTTCGGAGCAGACCCTGTGGGCTTCCTTGGCTGCTTTACGGCCAATGCTCTGGTTGCAGGAATATCCGCCGTTCGTTACGGCAGAAGCTTCGGCTTCATCGGTCTCTACATCTGTCGGCCTGAGTACCGCGGCAGAGGGTTTGGCAAACTGATCTGGGACGCGGCGATGAGGCACCTGGCGGGCCGCATGATCGGCCTGGACGGCGTTCCGCAACAGCAGCCGAACTACCGGCGGATGGGCTTTGAAGAAAACTACCGGACGATCCGCTGGAGCGGCAAGATTGCGCCTCACCCACCTAGTGCAACATCTGTCTCTCCGATTTCGCCAATGATTCTGTCCGACGTGATCGCCTACGACCGGCGGAGCTTTCCAGCAGAACGTGACAGGTTCCTGCATGCATGGCTGCAGCGACCACGCGAGACGATGGTGATCATCCGTGAAGAGGCGATCGCGGGCTATGCTGTCCTTCGCCGCTGCCATGACGGCTATAAGGTTGGGCCCCTGTTCGCTGACGGTGTCAGAGAGGCGGAAGCGCTTTTCTTTGCTTGCATCAACCAGGTAGGTGGCGAAGTCCTGCACCTCGACGTCCCGGAGACGCAAGAGGCTTTTTCCAGGGTGCTGCTGGATGCCGGAATGGCTCCAGGCTTTGAAACCAGTCGCATGTACAAAAACGGAAGTCCCCGGATCAGCCCCCAGGGCGTCTTCGCCATCACGACGCTCGAACTGGGTTAATCTTCTTCGGTGTAGTGCGGACGCTCGGCGATGATCGGTTGGACGCCCAGTTCTGAGCGGCAATTGCGTTCGTTTTTGCCGTTGGTTCCGAAGGCGAAGCTATTCCGTGTCCGGGGCCGACAGGTGATTGGCAACGGAGGCCTTGAGCCGGCCTATGTTTGACCAAAGAGACTGGACGACGTCATCTCCAGTGTCCTCCAGCAATTCACGAAGCCACTCTTCATGGGCGGCTGCCATCGTGAGGAAGCGGTCGATGCCGGCGGGAGTGAGTTGCGCCACTGTAACGCGACGATCCTTGTCCGGCGTAACCCGCCTGATCAATCCGTCCGCCTCCAGGCGCTCGACAAGACCAGTCACATTGCCGTTGGTGACCATCGTGCGTTTCGATAGCTCACCGAGTCGCAGCCCGTCTTCCTCTCGATAAAGCTGCGCCATCAGGTCGAACTGGGGCAGGGTTGCCCCGAACTCGGATCTGAGCCGCCGCCGAATCTCGTTGGTGATCAACCGGGTCGTGGAAAGCATGCGTAGCCAAAGCCTGGTCTCTGGCTTGTTGCGACCGTTCGGGCCGTGCACAATCATCTCCAGATCCGCGCTGGCTGCTTCGTCGTCCACCATGTCCTCGGTCGTCCTCTCCATCGATCGACTGTTACGAAGCGCCCTTCCGAATGTCAAAGGCGGCAGGTGTGTCGGCCTCCCCCTCATAAACGGCTTGACCATCCAGCGGCGCCCCATATAGTTTAAACTTAAAATAAAAGAATGTGAACATCAGGAGGAACAGCTTCATGCGCATCGTCTGCATCGGCGGCGGCCCGGCGGGGCTCTATTTCGCGCTCCTGATGAAGAAGCAGAATCCAGGGCACGAGATCTCCGTCGTCGAGCGCAACCGCCCCTATGACACGTTCGGCTGGGGCGTCGTCTTCTCCGACGCGACCATGGAGGCGATGCGCGCCTGGGACCCGGAGAGTGCGGCCGAGATCGAGGACGCTTTCAACCATTGGGACGACATCGAGGTCTGGTTCAAGGGTACCCGCCAGCGGACCTCCGGCCACGGCTTCGTCGGCATTGGCCGCAAGAAACTCCTCAACATCCTGCAGCGCCGCTGCGAGGCGCTCGGCGTCGAACTGGTGTTCGAGACGGACGTCGCGAGCGACCTCGACTATGCGGATGCGGATCTCGTCATCGCCTCGGACGGCTTCAATTCAAAGATCCGCAACCGGTATCAAGAGGTCTTCGAACCCGATCTCGTGACGCGGCCGAACCGTTACATCTGGCTCGGCACCAACAAGCTCTACGATGCCTTCACCTTCGATTTCCGCAAAACGGATCACGGCTGGTTCCAGGCGCATATCTACAAGTTCGACGACAAGACCTCGACCTTCATCGTCGAGACGACGGAGGATGCCTACGAGAAGCACGGTCTTGGCCAGATGGACCAGCAGGGTGCAATCGACTTCTGCCAGGACCTCTTTTCCGAGGTGCTGGATGGCGCCGAACTCATGACCAATGCCCGCCACCTGCGCGGCTCCGCGTGGTTGAACTTCAACCGCCTGATCTGCGGCAAGTGGAGCCACTTCAACGGCCGGTCCCACGTGGTGCTGATGGGTGACGCAGCCCATACCGCCCACTTCGCCATCGGGTCCGGAACGAAGCTCGCCATCGACGACGCGATCGAGCTCACCAACCAGTTCAACAGGCACGGCCATGTGAAGGAGCAGATCCCGGCGGTTCTGGAGGACTACGAGGAAATCCGCCGCGTCGACGTCGCCCGCATCCAGAATGCCGCGCGCAATGCGATGGAATGGTTCGAGGTCGTCGGCAGGCGCTATGCCGATATGCTGCCGCCCGAACAGTTCATGTATTC
>CAYNED010000217.1:0-5076 GCA_964396135.1 uncultured Neorhizobium sp. | reverse complement strand
CCGTCAGCTTCGCGCCAGCCGCGTGCGCCATGGTGGCTGCGATCTCATCAGCCAGAATCGGGTCGTCATGTCGCTCTTGCCTCAGTCTCTGCGCCGAACGCTTTCCCTCGTTGGCCTCTTCGTCACGAGCGCCGGCCTGAGCGGCTGCATCCTGGTGACAGATACGAGCCGCATGAATCCGGATGTCTTCGTTCAGGAAACGGCGCCGGTCTTCAACGTCCCGCCTTATGCTGACCCGCCGACCAATCAACCGCCTCCAATGCCGGGTGGTATCCCGCACCGACGTCAGCTTTATCCGACACATTTCCATCAGACCTACCGGCAAAGCTATGGTCTGCCCGTGTCCAGCCCTGTTCATCGGGCCATGTATGGCTCGATCCGCGACGAAGGCCACACGCTGCCGGCCATCCCTTATTCGCGCATCGACCAGCGTTTCCTGCGCCAGGAGGTTGCCTACCAGACGGCCGAGGCTCCCGGGACGATCGTCGTCGATACACGGGACCACTATCTCTATCTCGTCCAACCGGGCGGCAAGGCGATCCGCTACGGGGTCGGTCTCGGCAAGGAAGGTTTCTCCTGGTCCGGTCGCGGCGTCATTCAGCGCAAGGCCAAATGGCCGCGCTGGACGCCACCGGGGGAGATGGTGGAGCGCCAGCCTGAACTGCGGCAGTTTGCGGCTACCAATGGCGGCGCCAATCCCGGTCTGAACAATCCGCTCGGCGCGCGCGCGCTCTACATCTTCAAGGACGGCAAGGATACGCTCTACCGGGTCCACGGTACGCCCGACTGGCAATCCGTCGGCAAGGCGACCTCTTCAGGCTGCGTGCGCATGCTGAACCAGGACATTGTGGATCTCTATGATCGGGTTCCGGCATCCGCACCGATCGTTGTGCTCTGATCGGGTGATCCTGCTCACGCGAACGTGGCTTCCGCTCGCGCACCGGCTCCCGTAGGAAACCGTAAACGATGACATGATAGGCAAACTGCCCGGCGGAACAATTGCGCCGGCCTTGCCGTTGATGCGCTATTCCAAAGAACGAGAAATCGGGCGGTTTCCCAACATGACCAGCAATACCTTCTATTCCCGCCGGGGCGTACTGTCGCTTCTTGCGGCGGGTGCAGCCTCGACGCTTGCCGGCTGCGCTTCCAGCAGCCCGCGTCCGTTGACGGCTACTCCCGTCGCCTTTGCACCGCCGCCGAGGCTGCCGTCCGGCCGCTCGCCGGAGCTGGATGCGATGTACGGCAGTGTCGTCGACGGCGGTTTCGTTATCCCGGCTGTTCCCTATTGGGAAATAAACCCACGCTATTATCGCCAGCAGGTTGTCGATCCGACGGGGGAGCGGCCCGGCACGGTGGTTGTCGATACGGCCTCGCGCTTCCTTTACCTCGTCGAGCCAGGCGGCAGCGCCATGCGCTACGGCGTCGGCATCGGCCGCGAGGGCTTTGCCTGGGAAGGCGAGGGCGTCATCCAGTGGCGCCGGAAATGGCCAACCTGGACGCCGCCGGCGGAAATGATCGCCCGCCAGCCGCAGCTTGCCAAATACTCAGCTGAAAACGGCGGCCAGCCTCCGGGTCTCGACAACCCGCTCGGCGCGCGCGCGCTCTATATTTTCAAAGGCGGCGAAGACACGCTTTATCGCCTGCACGGCTCGCCGGAATGGCGTTCGATTGGCAAGGCCGTCTCGTCTGGATGCGTGCGCCTGATGAACCAGGACGTCATCGACCTTTACGAGCGGGTGCCGGAAAAGGCACGAATCGTCGTCTGGCAGTAACGACTGCTATTCCGCAGGCTGCTCAAGCAGCCTGCGTCTGATGGATTGCAGCCCGTCACGCAGGGTTTCCATCTCCTGAAGGCTGCATCCGGTAGCGGCGCCGACCGCCGGCAGGACGCCCGCCGCCTCGTTCCTTAGGGCGTCACCCTTGGCCGTCAGCAGGATCTTCACCTGCCGCTCGTCCTGTTTGTCACGCAGGCGTTTGAGCAGTTGCGCCTGCTCCAGCCGTTTGAGGAGAGGGGAAAGCGTGCCGGAATCAAGGCCGAGCCGCTCGCCGATTGTCTTGACCGGCAAATCGTCCTCAGCCCACAGCGTCAGCATCACCAGATATTGCGGATAGGTCAGGCCAAGCGGGTCGAGAAGCGGCTTGTAGGCTCGGGTGAAGGCGTGGGCCGCGCCATAGATCGCAAAGCATAGCATCGCATCCACTTGGGCTGGCGATCCTTGCGTCAGTTTATCGGCTTTGGGGCCTGACTTCACGGCCATGTGCTCTACCTTGTTTGAAGGCTGCATTGTCGCAGGCTTGACCCGGCAATGCAATGCGGGTAATTGTATTGTGTGCAATCGAATTGCGGAAAATTTTTCCGCCAGCTGAAGAGGAGCTTCCCATGCCCATTCTCTACACCACCAAAGCATCTGCCACCGGTGGTCGTTCCGGCCGTGCCGTCTCCGAAAACGGTGTCCTCGACGTCACCTTGACCGTGCCGAAGGAGCTTGGCGGCGACGGCGCGACCGGCACCAATCCGGAACAGCTTTTTGCAGCCGGCTACTCTGCGTGCTTCCTCGGCGCACTCAAGAATGTTGCCGGCAAGGAAAAGGTGAAGATCCCGGACGACGCCAAGGTGACGGCAACGGTCGGCATCGGCCCGCGCGACGACGGCACCGGCTTTGGCATCGAGGTTTCCCTTTCGGTCGAAATTCCCGGCATGGACAAGGCGCAGGCCGAGGATCTCGTGGCCAAGGCACACATCGTCTGCCCCTACAGCCACGCCATGCGCACCTCCACGGAAGTGCCGGTCTCTGTCGCCTGAGCCAGTCTCAAGGGAGCGAATGACTGCTCCCTTGAATTTACTGCCTGATGTGCTACCTTTCAGATGAAAGGAGTGCATCATGAATTTGCTCCAGAAAGAACCGCTATCTTCGGTTGCGCCCGAAGCACAGGTGGTCACCAAGGCGGCAGTCGCCGCCGCGGAGCGTTTGGGTCTCAGTGCCCGGGGTCTGGCCGCGGTCATCGGCGTGTCGGAAGCCTCCGTGTCGCGCATGAAGCGGCTGGACCATCACCTGGAAAAAGGCACCAAGCCTTTCGAGCTGGCGCTCCTGCTGATCCGGCTTTTCCGCTCGCTCGATGCCGTCACCGGTGGGGATGAAGGTGTGGCCAAAAGCTGGATGCGCAATCCCAACACGATGCTTGGTGGCAAGCCGGCCGACAAGATTGCAACAGTGACCGGATTGACCGATGTCCTTGCCTATCTGGACGCCCGCCGCGCTCTCGTCTGAGGGCCGTGCCGTCTCGGGCCGCTTTTGGCGGCTGGTGGAAGCGCAGCATCAGGTGTCCACGATGAAGCTCGTCGAGACCGTCGAGGAGCAGGCGCTGCTCGAAGAACTTCTGGAAGAAACCAAACCGGCCTTTCCGCCTGAATGCGCTGGCTTTGACTACCTGCTGGCGACGCCATTCCGTTATGGTGCTGCCTATCCCCACGGCTCACGTTTTCGCCGTGCCGGACGCACCCTCGGTGTGTTTTATGCCGCAGCGGGAGTGGAAACCGCCCTGGCTGAAATGGCCTTTTACCGGCTGTTGTTCTTCTCCGAGTCCCCGGACACCCCAATGCCTGCCAATGCGGCGGAATACACAGCCTTTGCAGCAGCCATTGCCACGCAGCGGGCGATCGACCTGACGCGCCCGCCGCTCGACCGAGATCGCGCCCGTTGGGAGGATCGCACCGATTACGCTGCCTGCCAGACCCTGGCGGACGCAGCCCGCGAGGCTGAGATGGAAGCGATCCTGTACCGGTCCGTCCGCGACCCGGTCGGCGGGCTCAACATCGCTCTCCTGACGGCCAAAGGATTTGCGGCCCGCGAACCCGTTGAGCGGCAAAGCTGGCGCATGCGCCTCTCGTCGTCGGGGGTGCAGGCGATCGGCGGCTTTCCCTTGCAGCGGGTGGGCTTCTCCGTGGACGACTTCCTTTCGGATCCGAGGATTGCGGCGCGTTTTACCTGATTGCCAGCAGCGTCTTGCGCAGCGGTGCCATCTGCGCGCCGAGCTCTTCGTCCAGCATGCCGTGAACCTCCTGCCAGATCGGCAGCGCCTTGGTCAGCAGCGCAATTCCTTCCGCCGTCAGCCGCATCAGCCGGCTGCGCCGGTCCTTCGGGTCCGGCATCGTTTCCACGAGCCCGCGCCGCTCGAGCACCTTGATCGCTGCCGTCAGCGTGGTTCGATCCATGGCCAGAAGGTCTGCGACGGGTCCCATGGGAGCTGGTTGCGGGCGGTTCAGCGCCATCATCAGCGAAAACTGGCCATTGTTGAGGCCGAGTGGCTTGAGCGCCGTATCGAAGCGCCGGGCAAGCGCGCGGGCAGCCCGCTGCACATGCAGGCAAAGACAGGTGTCACGGACGTGGAGTGTTGTGGAGAAAGGAATCAGAAGGCTGTTTGACATGATCCATATATGTTGATATCAACGTAAATGTCAAGTACGAGGAGGGTGTCATGAACGCAATTGCATCGCCCATGAATCCGGTGGTGTCCCGGGAAGAATGGCTGGAGGCTCGCCGACGGCTGCTGCAGTTGGAGAAGGAGGAGACGCATCTGCGCGACAAGGTGCGGGCGCAACGTCGGGCGCTTCCCTGGGTGAAGATGGACAAGGACTACATCTTCCATGCGCCGGACGGGGAGAAGCGGCTTGCGGATCTCTTCGAGGGCCGCAGCCAGCTCATCATCTACCACTTCATGATGGGGCCGGACTGGGAGGCCGGCTGCACCGGCTGCTCCTTCCATTCCGACCATATCGACGGCACGCTGGCCCATCTCAATCACCACGACGTCACCTATGTAGCGGTCGCGCGCGCACCGATCGAAAAGATCGAGGCCTATCGCAAGCGCATGGGCTGGGAATTCCCTTGGGTTTCCTCCTTCGGCTCCGACTTCAACTTCGATTTCCATGTCTCCTTCACGAAGGAGGACCTGGCGAAGGAGACGGTGAACTACAACTTCCGACCCACCCCCTCCGCCGACGCCCATGACGAGCTTCCTGGGCTTTCCGCCTTCTACAAGAACGAGAAGGGCGAGATCTTCCATACCTATTCCACC
>CAYNED010000216.1:0-5138 GCA_964396135.1 uncultured Neorhizobium sp. | reverse complement strand
CCGACGCGGTCGAGAGCCTTGCGCGCCTGTTCCGTCGGCTGCAGCGAGCCTTGCGCCACCGCCCCCATGCGGACGATCTCCAACGCGGTGAACGGAAAGGCGAGTTGCACCGACTGCGGCAGCACCGCGCGTCGCTTTGCCAGTTGCTCCGGCGCATGCAGATGGGCGGGTAGGCCGAAATAGGAGATCTCACCCATGTCAGGCGCCATCTCGCCCGAGAGGACCTTCATCAGCGTCGACTTTCCGGCACCGTTTGGCCCGATCACCACAGAGAAGCAGCCCGGCTGAAGCTTGACCGAAACGTCGTCGAGCAGCTTTCGGCCCGAGCGGGTGACGGTGATGTGGCTCGCCTCGATCATGGCATGTCACTCATCCGGATACCGCCCTTGCCCAGCAGCAGGAACAGGAAGACCGGCGCACCGAAGAGCGCCGTGATCACGCCGATTGGCAGTTCCGCCGGTGCAGCGACAGTGCGGGCAACGCTGTCGGCAATCAGCAGCAGCGCACCGCCGCCGAGCGCCGATCCGATCAGCAGGAAGCGGTGCGACGGCCCCATCACCAGCCGCAGCAGATGCGGCACGATAATACCCACAAAGCCGATCGACCCGGCCACCGCGACCGTCGAGCCGCAGGCGGCCGCAACCGCGATGATGACGAGCTTCTTCAGCCGCTGCACCGGGACGCCCATGTGGAAGGCAGCGGCGTCGCCTAGCACCAACGCATCAAGCCCGCGGGCAACGAGGGGGATGATGAGCATCACGGCGGCGACGAAGGGCAGGATGGATAGGACGCGGCCGAAGGTGGCGCCGCCGAGCGAGCCGAGGCTCCAGAAGGTGATGTCGCGCAGCTGCCGATCGTCAGCAAGGAAGATCATCATGCCCATTACGGCAGCGCTGAGTGCACCAATGGCGATGCCGGTCAGGATCAGGGCGGTCGTCGACGTGCGGCCATCCCTGGTCGCAACGAGATAGAGCACCCAGGTATTGAGGAGAGCGCCGCCAAAGGCCATCAGGGGCAGGAACTGGTTGCCGAAGAGCTGTGTCAGCGGCAGAAGCAGCGTCGGGCCGAGCACGATCGCCACGACTGCGGCCAGTGCGGCGCCCGAGGTGACGCCGACGATACCGGGATCGGCGAGCGGATTGCGGAACAGACCCTGCATCATCGCGCCGGAGACGGCGAGGCCCGCACCCACAAGCAAGCCGAGCGCGGTACGCGGCAGGCGCACCGCTTCCAGCACCACCCGATCCTGCGCCGCAAGACGCTCGGCATTGCCGGTGGCATAATCGATTAACTCTCTAAGGCCGACGCCGGTGGGGCCGCTGCCGAGCGAGACGAGGCAGGCAGCAAGCACCAGCCCAACCAGCCCGCCGAGCACCACTGCGCTCCGCAGCGATCGGTCGCCCTGCGGCCTTGCCAGGCGCAACGGCAGGGTCAGCGCTCTCATCCGCCGATGGCTCCCGGGTAAAGCTGCGCAGCAAGCGCCCGCACGGCCTCCGGCGTGCGGGGCCCGAAGCCGAGCAGAAACAGTCCGTCCATGCTGATCAGCATCTGGCTGTCTGCAGCCGGGCTTGCCTGCAGCGCCGGAATGGCGAAGACCTGTTCCGGCGTCAACCTGTGATCTCCCCGCTCCATTACAAGAATAACGTCCGGCTTTGCAGCGATCACCGCCTCGTCGGCGAGGGGCTTATAGCCGCTAATGCCGTCGACGGCGTTCACCCCGCCGGCCATCTCTATGATGGCAGCGGCCTCCGTGCCCGACCCGCTTGCCATGATGCGACCGTTCGACAGCGACAGAACGAAGAGAACGCGCTTCTTCGGCTCTTTGAGGCTTGCTACCTCGCCGGCAACCGCCTCCAACTGCTCGCCCGTCGCCTTCGCCAGCGCATCCGCATCTTGCTTCAGTCCGACGGCCATACCGAGGTCGCGGATCTTTTGCACGATCCCATCGGGCGTGGCTGGCGTCGACACCGTCACCATCGGTACGCTGCTGGCGCGCAGGATGTCGAGCACTGGCGGCGGACCGGAGCCATCCTCCGCGAGGATCAAATCCGGTTTCTGTGCCAGGATGCCTTCAGCCGAAAGTGCGCGCATGTATCCGACATCAGGTTTCGACGTCGCTTCGGCCGGATAGAAGCTGGTGGAATCGACTGCAACGATCCTTTCCTGCGCCCCAAGCGCATAGAGGATTTCGGTGATCGTGCCGCCGACCGAAACGATCCGCTGCGCATCCGGATTGCCGGTCTCCCCAGCATCGGCTGACGCAAATCTAGCGGCGGCCAGAACCAGCGACGAGATGATCGCCATGCGGGATAGATATGATCTGAACATGGGCCCCCTACCAATCTCCGCACATCAGAGCGGCTATAACTTGAGTTGACTAGACAAGTTTTTTCGGGTTTTCAAGACAGGGGCCGGTCGATATCTTGAGCGGCAGGCGAAACTTTCGTGAGGGAGCAAAAATGTACATCGCAATGAACCGTTTCCGCGTCGTGCCGGGTTACGAGGACGCGTTTGAATCCATGTGGCGCGGACGCGAAGGGCGACTGGCCGAGATGCCAGGCTATGTCGAGTTCCACATGCTAAAGGGTCCGAAGGCAGAGGATCACACCCTCTATGCCTCCCACACCGTCTGGGAGACATTCGAGCATTTCCAGGCTTGGACGAAATCGGAACAGTTCCGCGCCGCCCATGCCAAAGCTGGCGAGAACCGCGGCAAGATCGAATACCTGTCAGGTCCTCATTTCGAAGGTTTCGAGGTCATTATCCACGAAGACCGCCACGGCGCCCGCAACGCCAACGCTGCGTGAGGCTGTCATGAGCCTTGCTGTCGAACAATCGGACGACCGGCGCCAGCGCGCCCGAGCGGCTCTGGCGGAAAAGCCGGATGGCGTGGTGGAGGCGATCGCCGCCGCAGCCGGTGTCACGCCGGCAGAAATCCTGGAGATCCTGCCGCAGGGTGCCGCAGTGATGGCTGCGAAAGAGGCTTTCGCTGAGATCTGGACAGACATGACCAGCTGGGGTGACGTCCTTTTCATCGTCCACACCGACGATATCGTCCTGGAAGCGGAAGGCAGCCTGCCGGAAGGGGCGGAAGGTCACGGCTGGTTCAATATCCACGGCGACAGCCCGATTGGCGGTCATATCCGAAAGGACAATTGCGCCTCGATCACCTTCGTCGACCGCGCCTTCCACGGACGCCGCTCATGCTCGGTTTGGTTCATGAACGACAAGGGTGCGGCAATGTTCAAGGTTTTCGTCCGCCGGGATGCGGCGCGGGAACTGATCGGCGCGCAGCTTGCGAAGTTCGAAACGCTGCGTCAGCGCTACGCGCAGTAACAGGCGGCAGCAAAGGGTTCCGGCCTCAGATCGCCGGGACCCACTTCCAGAACACGCCCTCCTGGCGTTCCGGGTAGTATTTGAACTCGCATTCGAACCGGCGCCCATAGGCTTCCGCCGCCCGAAGCGCTTCCTGGCTCACCGGATTCATTCCGGTACCGGGAGCAAACCAGTCCTCCAGCAGATCGTCAGGAATATAGGTCCCGACCCGAAGCGGCATGGCGGCAAGCGTCTTGTCGAGGTCTTCGGGTGGCATGGCTCCCTCCGGTGTTTCGGTTTCGGCTCCCAAGCATAGCGCTTTGGCCGGTCATTGAGAATGTTAATGGCGCGCTACTGCGACGCGTGCTCCGGCTTGCCCTTCCGCTTGGTCGAAGCCATGTCGTGCAACTCCTTCTCGCTCATGGATTTCTCCATGCTCTTGGAGGCTCCCTGAAGCTCGCTCTTCTTGATGTCGCCGCGCTTGGCGGCAAGAGCGGCACCGGCAGCCTTCTGTTGTGCTTTGGATTTTGCTGGCATCGTCAGTCCTCCATTACGCCAAGCATCCAACCCGGACGCTGTCTGATGGTTCCCTTCGGAACCAAGTGGCGCGCGTGCCGTTGGACAAAGCGACATGACAGGAAGGACATCACGATGGATGCCAAGGACAAAGTTGCCGACCAGACCAACGCCTCTGCACGGTTCGAGCAGGAAGGCCGAGAGCGCTCCGAAGATGCGCTGCACGCGCAAGTGGACATGACCAGCCTTGAGGCGGTCAAGGAAGCCTCTCGGCTTGGCGGCGGTGACACGTATCTCGTCAAGACGGATCTGGAAGACCTAGACGAGCGCAGCGATATCGAGAACGAAGATGGCAGCATCAGCGCTCTTGCCAATGCGGATAATCCGGAACGTTGAGAGGCACCAAGGCAGAAGAGACCGGCTCCCTTTCGGGAGCCGTTTGTCGTTCAGGAGGAACCGCTCCAGGCTCCATGTGTTTCCCTGCGGCTCAATCTTGGAGAAAACAATGGCTGCCGATACTGCAGCGCCTGACGATCGGGCGAACCGCGACAGCATGGAGACGATGCCTCACATGGAAGCGATGGCGGCGCCGACCCTGGTCGATGCCGCAGCCGAAGCTTTTGTTCAGCAGGCACTTGCGGAACTTGCCGTATGCGACATTCCGTTTCTGCTCGCCGGCACCTACGCCGTCAGCGCCTATACAGGTATCTCGCGCCCCACGAAGGACCTCGACATCTTTTGCCGGGCGGGAGATTACGCCCGCATTCTCGCCTATTTCAAGGGCAGAGGTTACGATATCGAGGTAGAAGATGACCGCTGGCTCGGCAAGGTCATCAAGGGCAAACACTTCTTCGACGTCATCTTTGCCGGGTCCAACGGCACCATGCCGATCGGCGATGCCTGGTTTGAGCATGCGCGGCAGATGCCGTTGAACGGTCATGCGGTGCGGGTCATTGCACCGACCGAACTGATCTGGTCGAAATGCTTCGTACAACTGCGCCACCGTTACGACGGTGGAGACGTTGTCCACGTCATTTTGCGCGCCCATGACCAGATCGATTGGCAGCGACTGCTCAACCACATGGAAGTTCATTGGGAGGTGTTGCTGATCCACCTCCTCAACTTCCGTTGGATCTACCCAACGGAGCGCGACAAGGTTCCGGATTGGCTGCTCGATGAACTTACTAGTCATCGAAATCTCCCCCTGTATTGGGATGCGCTGGTGTGACCCGCTTGCCTGCGGCTTCGAAAAGCGGTCGCTCGATCGCCCGTCTCAGCCTCACCATCGCATCGGTCATTCTCTCTAT
>CAYNED010000215.1:0-5207 GCA_964396135.1 uncultured Neorhizobium sp. | reverse complement strand
TTCCCATTCCACGACCGCCCAGCCGTCGAAGTCGTTGGCGGTGAGCTTGGAGAAGACGGCGCCGAAATCGACCTGGCCATCGCCGAGCGAGCGGAAGCGGCCGGCGCGACCGACCCAGCCCTGGTAGCCGCCATAGACGCCCTGCCGGCCGGTCGGATTGAACTCCGCGTCCTTGACGTGGAACATCTTGATCCGGTCCTTGTAGATGTCGATGTTGTCGAGATAGTCCAGGCACTGCAGCACGTAGTGCGACGGATCGTAGAGCATGTTGGCTCGGCTGTGGTTCTTCACCCGCTCCAGGAACATCTCGAAGGTGACGCCGTCATGCAGGTCCTCGCCCGGATGGATCTCGTAGCAGACGTCAACGCCGCAACTATCGGCGTGGTCGAGGATCGGCGTCCAGCGGCGGGCGAGTTCGTCGAAGGCGGTCTCCACTAAGCCAGCGGGGCGCTGCGGCCACGGGTAAATGAAGGGCCAGGCGAGCGCGCCCGAGAAGGTGGCATGGGCCTTGATGCCGAGGTTCTTCGACGCCGAAAGCGCCATCTTGACCTGTTCGACAGCCCACTCCTGGCGCGCCTTCGGATTGCCGCGCACTTCCGGGACGGCAAAACCATCGAAGGCTTCGTCATAGGCCGGATGGACAGCGACGAGCTGACCCTGCAGGTGGGTTGAAAGCTCAGTGACCTCGATGCCGTTCTGGCGCGCGACGCCCGCAAACTCATCGCAGTAGTCCTTGGACTCCGAAGCCTTCTTCAGGTCGATGAGCTGGGACGCCCAAGTGGGCACCTGCACACCAATATAACCCTTTTCCGCCGCCCACTTCGTGATCGCGTCCCAGGAGTTGAACGGCGCCTCGTCGCCCGCGAACTGGCCGAGGAAAATGGCCGGTCCCTTGATCGTCTTCATGAGCTTGCTCCTTTGATGGTCTCTGTGTGTGGCGGACATGAAAAAGCGCGCGCGAGGGATCGCGCGCGCTCGTCGATGATCAGAACGGGGAGTCCGGGAAGTAGAACTGCTCGGCGTTGTCCTTGGTGACGAGCGTCGCGTCGAGGATGTACTCGCCGCTCACCGGAACCTGGTCATAGAGGCCATCAGCCGTCAGCTGCATGGCGGTGGCGATCATCGCCGGCGGATAGAGCACGTCGACCGGCACCATCTTGTCGCCGTCCATGACGCGCTTGACCATGTCCTTGGAACCGGCGCCGCCGACGACATACTGGATATCCGTGCGGCCGGCCTGTTCGATCGCTTCCAGAACGCCGACGACCATGTCGTCGTCCTGCGCCCAGATCACGTCGATCTCAGGATACTTGGTCAGGTAGTCCTGCGTCACGCGGAAGGCGTCGTCACGGTTCCAGTTGCCGTACTGGCGTTCCAGGATCTCGACATTGGAGCCCTCGATGCCCTGGTCGAAGCCGTCCTGGCGCTGCTGGTCGATCGGGATCGGCAGGCCGCGAATGACGGCAACCTTGGCGTCCGGCGTGGTCTTGGCGATGTATTCGCCAGCGACGCGGCCAAGTGCCGGGTTGTTGCCGGCCACATAAAGGTCGCGCACGCCGTTGTCGTTGTTGGATGGAGCACGGTCAACAAGGGCAACGAAGGTGCCGGCGTCCTTGACCTGCTGGATGGCGTTGACGAGCGGATCTGGATCGGTCGGCAGGATCACCAGCGCATCGATGCCCTGAACGGCAAGGTCCTGCACGGCATTGGCCTGCGTTGCCGGATCCGGCGAGGTCTTGACGATGACGTTGAGGCCCGGGTGTTCTTCCATCAAGAGCTTGGCGACGCGCTCGGCGTGGTAAACGACGCCCGCGGTCCAGCCGTGGTCGGCTGCCGGGATCGACACCCCGATGGTGACCTTCTTCTCTTCCTGGGCCCAGCCAAGGCTGGGACCGATGGCAACCGACGCCGCAAGCGCTGCAACGGCAAGGCCGAATGTTCTTCTACGCATGTTTCTCTCTCCCAAGTTCGGGTCTTGTCGTCCGGCCGGGCGCGACCCTTGACGCCCGGGCGGTTCTCACGACCGTCGTGACAGCGAGCGCTGCACGAGCATGGCGATGATGATGATGGCGCCCTGGATGGCTCCGATGAGGTATTCGCTGACGAAGTTCGACAGGATCATGATGTTGCCGACGATCTCCAGGATGAAGGCGCCGCAGACCGTGCCCCAGATCCGCCCGACGCCGCCGCGCAGAGCGGTACCCCCGACCACGACCGCCGTAATGGCCTGCAGTTCCCAGAGGATCCCGGTAGTGGCTGACGTCGAGCCAAGGCGCGGCACGTAGAGAAGCACGGCGATCGCCACGCAAAGCCCCTGCACGACGTAGGCGATGGTGCGCACCCGCTTCACCGAAATACCGGAATAGCGCGCAACATCCTCGTTGGAACCGACCGCGATCAGATGGCGGCCGTAGCGGGTGCGGTAGAGCACGAAGGCTGCAATCGCGGCCGTCACGAAGATCGCGATGATCGGCACCGGCACGCCGACGATCTCGCCGAAATAAACCGGCCGGTAGAGCGCCTGTAATTCGCGGTCGCGCAAGGTGATCGCCCCACCCTGGGAAAGCCAGGTGGTCAGTCCACGGTAGATACCCATGGTGCCGAGCGTCGCAATAAAGGGTTCGATCTGCCCGACAGTGGTGATCAGGCCGTTGAAGAGACCGCAAGCCGCGCCAATCGCCAGCGCCAGCGCCATCCCGGCAATCAGCATCAGCAGCGGATCGGCGATCACCCCGGAATTCATGAACAGAATCATCAGGCTCGCGACGAAGGCAACCATGGCCCCGACCGACAGGTCGAGCCCGCCAGAGGAAATCACGTAGGTGGCGCCCAGCGCAATGATGGCGATGAAGGCGCTGCGGGTGATGACATTGGACAGGTTGGCGACGGAGATGAAGTTGTCATTCGCCAGCGCACCCAGGACCAGAAGCAGGGCGAGCGCGATGAAAGGCGCCACGGCGCGAAGGTCCCAGTCGCGCGATGTCTTCGGTTTTACCGTTTCGGTTGCGGCAGGTGTCATGGCTTCAGGCAGCCTCCCCGGTTCTTACGCCGGTGGCAAGCACCACGATTTCATTCTCGGTCATATGTTCCCCTGTGACTTCACCGACAATCTGCCCCGACCGCATGACGAGGATGCGGTCGCAGATGCCGATCAGCTCCGGCATTTCGGACGAGACGACGATGATGGAGCGCCCCTCCTCCGCCAGCCGGGCGATGAACTTGTAGATCTGCTCCTTGGTGCCGATATCGATCCCGCGCGTTGGCTCGTCGATGATGACGATCGACGGATCGAGCAGCATCATCTTGGCGATCAAGAGCTTCTGCTGGTTGCCGCCGGAAAGCTGGCCCGCCAATAGATCCTTGCGTCCGGTGCGGATGTCGAACTCGCGGATGGCGCCATCCAGCGCCTCTGCCTCGCGCTTGCGGTCGATCTGCAGGCCGCGCACGAACTTGCCGATCGAAGCAAGGGTCAGGTTGGTCGCGAGGTCCTTGAGAAGCAGAAGGCCCTTGCCCTTGCGGTCTTCGGAAAGATAGGCGATGCCGGCCCTCAGGCTGGCCTGTGCATCGGCGAAGGTGACGGCGGTGCCGTTGTGCCGGACCGATCCATGGGCACGGCGCAGCCCCACAATGCCTTCCATCAGCTCCGTGCGCCCTGCCCCGACGAGACCGGCAAAGCCAAGGATCTCGCCCTTTCGCAGATGAAAGCTTGCATCTTTCGCATAGCCGGGAACGTTGAAGTTCCTCACTTCCAGAACCGTCTCCTGCGCCTGTGCCGCGTGCCGGTCCGGATAAAGCTTGGTGACGTCACGCCCGACCATCAGCCGCGCCATGTCTGCCGGCTCCAGTTCCGCCACGTCATGACTTGCCACAACATGCCCGTCACGCAAGACGGTGACACGGTCAGCGATCTCCTTCACCTCCGGCAACCGGTGCGAGATGTAGAGGACACCCACGCCCTTGGCGCGGATATCGGTGATGACCTTCAGGAGCGCCTCGGTTTCAAACGGCGTCAAGGACGCGGTCGGTTCGTCGAAGATGACAATGCGATGCGGCACCAGCAGCACGCGGGCGATCTGCACCAACTGGCGCTGCGCAATCGACAGCCGCCCTACGATCGCCCTTGGATCAATCTCGGCACCGAGGTCGGCAAGCGCCTTCGCCGCGCCCTCGTTCATTGCCCGATCGTCAACCGTCAGCCCCTTCGGAAGCTCGCGACCAAGGTAGATGTTCTGCGCCACCGTCAGATCCGGAGCGAGCAGGATTTCCTGGTGAACGAGGACAATCCCACGATGCTCTGCATCGACGGGACCGGAGAACTGCACGGGCTGTCCGTCGATGAGGATCTCGCCGCGCGTCGGCGCATGATTGCCGGCGAGGATCTTCATCAGCGTCGATTTGCCGGCGCCGTTCTCGCCGATGATGGCGTGAACCTCGCCCGGCCGCACAGTCAGGTTCACATCATGCAACACCTCGACGGGACCGAAGCTCTTTGAAAGACCCCGCGCCTCAAGAACAGCAGCGGTCGTGGCGGAAGGCACGTCAGTCACCACGACCACCCGCGTTCGTCAAAGCCGATGCGGCTAAGCGGCTGCCTGCGTCATGGACGCAGATCTTCCTTGTGTGTGAGCGATGCACGTGAACTTCCTCCCGCCTGAAAGCTAACGGAGATTTTGAGGTACGTAAAGCAGCTTTGCGCACGGGAAGGCCCTCTTCACACCTTCAAGTCAGCATTGTTTTCGCCTGCTTGCGAAGACCTGCCTAGAAGCTGAGTGATCCTCTCTGGGTCCAGGCAAACTTCGATCTTTCGTTAACCTGGGTATTGGGAAAGCTCCAACAGATCCCCCACTTCCAAAGGCTTCCAGCCCCCTAATGCTAGCAACGACCAATCGGGGCGCTCGGCGCCCCGATACTTCGCAAAGGTCGAGCAACTTAGACGTAGCGGTTGACGACGTTCTCCAGGTATTCCTGGCGACCGGAGCGCGGCTCCGGGTTGACGTTGTCGCGTTCGACCCGGGCGGTGATGTCCTCCAGGCTGTATTCGCCGCGCAGCATCTTCTGCGCCTCGGCGCTGTCCCAGCCGGCGTAGCGTTCCGCCAGTGGCTTCGACAGGGCCCCGTCCTCGATCATCTTCGCCGCAGCCTTCAGGCCGCGGGCGCAGCAGTCCATGCCGCCGATGTGTCCGTGCAGAAGGTCCGCCGGATCGAGAG
>CAYNED010000214.1:0-5233 GCA_964396135.1 uncultured Neorhizobium sp. | reverse complement strand
GTGCCGAACCCGGACGAAATCCACGACGAGAACAAGCGGACGTCCAAGTGGCGGGCGCTCGACTACATGGGCCTGAAGCCGGGGACGAAGATCACCGACATCTCCATCGACCGCGTCTTCATCGGCTCCTGCACCAATGGCCGCATCGAGGATTTGCGGGCTGCGGCCAAGGTCCTCGACGGCCGACGCGTCGCACCGACCGTTTCCGCAATGGTCGTCCCCGGCTCGGGGCTCGTCAAGGAACAGGCGGAGGCGGAAGGCCTCGACCGGATCTTCAAGGATGCGGGCTTTGAATGGCGCGAACCGGGCTGCTCCATGTGCCTGGCAATGAACGACGACCGTCTGAAGCCGGAAGAGCGCTGCGCCTCCACCTCGAACCGCAACTTCGAAGGCCGCCAGGGCTACAAGGGCCGCACCCATCTGGTCTCGCCGGCCATGGCCGCGGCCGCAGCCGTCGCCGGCCACTTCGTTGATATTCGCGAGTGGAACTGAGCTTCATGTAGCTCCATCAATGCCGTCCGCTCCTGCGGGCGGCATTTTTCGTTCCGCTTGGTTGACCCTGGCGCGATAACCGGTTCTGCTGCCGGCCAAGGCTGCACCAGACCGCTACGTAACCAGATGCGGATGCAGATCATGACCCAGATCCCTCCTGCTAATATACCGTCACGGCAGCGCCGGCTGCTTCTCCTGCGCCACGCCAAGTCCGCATGGCCGGAGGGCGTCGAAGACCATCAGAGGCCGCTCGCGGAGCGCGGTCTGAAGGCGGCGCCGGTCGTGGGCAATTACATGGCACACGAGCATCTCGTTCCGGATCTGGCGCTGATTTCGGATGCAAAGCGGACGCAGGAGACATGGAAGCTCATCATCAGCCGGCTGCCGGGCAAGGTCGACGCACGGATCACGCCGGAGCTTTACGAGGCATCTGCCATCAAGCTGCTGGAGGTCCTGCGCCAAAGCGGGCCCGGCGCCGATACGGTGGCAATGATCGGACACAATCCCGGACTGCAGGAACTGGCGCTTATGCTCGTTGGCGAAGGACAGGCACAGGACCGCGCCTCGCTTATGGAGAAGTACCCGACAGGAGCACTGGCGGTGATCGACTTCCCCGCCTACGACTGGGCAGACATTGAACCCGGCTCCGGCTACCTAGCCCGCTTCGTGACGCCGCGCTCTCTGAAGTAGGAAAAGCTCCGCCTCAAGGTGGGGTGAAAAAACCTAACCACGGAGACTATGGTTGCTCCGTTACGGTTATGCGACACCCACGGGTCACCGCACGCGAACCAGGGTTCCATAGCGCAAGTGGGGAAGCAGTCGCCGCATATCCTTGAGGCTGATCGCAATGCAACCGGCCGTCGGTTGGTAGCCCGGCTTGATGAGATGGAAAAAGATTGCCGAACCGCGGTGACGTTTGCGCGAGGTGATATTCCAATCCAGTACGAGGCAGACATCGTAGAGGCCGTCTCGGCGCAGCATTTCCTCGTGGCTGCGGCCAAAGGGCGCGCGCACGATTCGGTTGTAGCTTGGATGCTCAGGCTGGTCGCACCACAGCATGTCCTTGCGGATCCGCCACATCGGCAGGGGCGTGCGAAGCGCCACCGCCCGGTCGCCGCGATGAAAGCCGTAGAGCAGCCGCATGGCGGCGATCGGCGTGGCCCCATCGCCTTCGCGCTTGAAGGCGGTCCGGCCGGAGCGGCCCAACGCAGCGGGCACCGTAATACCGGCGAAGCTCAACAGTCCCCGGCAGGCGTTTCCAGGAGCAGGCCGCACGGTGATGGCAGGGGCTGGACGTGCCTTCCGTCTGCGCGAAACAGCCATCTTTCCTCACGAGTTTTTGCTTTGAAGATGATTTGGTTTGTATTCATAGCACGATGCGACTTAGATCAAGTGCCTGAACCGATTGCCCTCTCCTGACGTAACAGAGACAAGGGCGAGATAAACAAGAGGCAGGAGAAAGCATGGCAACTCGCACGATTCTACTGGTGGATGACGACGACGACCTGCGCGAAACGCTGATGGAGCAGTTGTCGCTCTATGAGGAATTCTCGCTGCTGCAGGAAGCCAATGCCACCAAGGCGATGCAAACGGCCAAGAGCACGCAGGTCGACCTGTTGATCATGGATGTGGGCCTGCCGGACATGGATGGCCGTGAGGCGGTCAAGCTTCTGCGCAAGAATGGCTTCAAGGCGCCGATCATCATGCTGACGGGTCATGATACCGATTCCGACACCATCCTCGGCCTGGAAGCCGGTGCCAACGACTACGTCACCAAGCCCTTTCGTTTTGCCGTGCTTCTTGCGCGTCTTCGCGCGCAGCTTCGCCAGTACGAGCAGAGCGAGGACGCAACCTTCACGGTGGGGCCCTATATCTTCAAGCCCAGCCAGAAGCTCCTGACGACGGACGACGGCAAGAAGATTCGGCTGACGGAGAAGGAAGCGGCGATCATCCGCTACCTTTACCGCGCCGACCAGAAGGTCGTCACCCGCGACGTGCTTCTCGAGGAGGTCTGGGGCTATAACTCCGGCGTGACCACCCACACCCTCGAGACGCATGTGTACCGGCTTCGCCAGAAGATCGAGCGCGACCCTTCCAACGCTGCGATTCTCGTGACCGAGAACGGCGGCTACAAGATCGTGCCGTAGGCCCATGTCTCTCAACGACGACATCAGACTGTTTTCCAAGGTCCCATTGTTCAGGGAACTGGACGCCGACCAGCTTCGACTTCTCGCGTTCGGTGCGGAGCGCCGTGCGGTAGCGGCGGGACAGGAACTATTTCGCGAAGGATCGCCCGCGGAAGCCGCCTACGTCGTGTCGCGGGGCTCGTTTCAGCTCTACGTGCTCGATCGGGACGGAAAGGCGAGGCTTGAGGGGGTTGCCACTCCTGGCACTCTTCTTTCGGAATTGGCACTGGTCACCAGGGTGGAGCGCAAGTTCTCCGCGATCGCCGTTGAGGACGCCGAAGTTCTGAGGATCAGTCGAAGCCTTTTTCACCGCCTGCTGGAGGAATATCCGCAGGTCGGAAGGGTCGTGGAAGCTCGCATCCGCGACAACATTGTCGCCATGGCGAATGCTGTTTCCGGGCTGCAGGGGCGGTTCAGCTGACGGTGCCGCGACCTCAGAACTTGAACACCGCTGTGACGGGAACATGATCGGAGGGCTGGTTCCAACCCCTTGCTTCCTTCAGAACTTCGACCCGATCCAGGAAGGGGCCCAGGTCATGCGAGGACCAGATGTGGTCAAGGCGCCGTCCGCGATCGGCCGCCGCCCAATCCTTGGCGCGGTAGCTCCACCAGGTATAAAGTTTCTCCTCGTGCGGAACGTGCTGGCGCATCAGGTCAAGCCAATTGCCCTTCTCCATGATCTCGAGCAGGCCGGTCGTTTCCACCGGGGTGTGGCTGATGACCTTCAGCATCTGCTTGTGTGACCAGACGTCATGCTCGAGGGGAGCGATGTTGAGGTCACCTACCAGAATGGATGAGATACCCGGCATTGGGTCTGCCTTCAGGCACTTCATCTCCTCGACGAAATCCAGCTTGTGGCCGAACTTCGGATTGACGTTGCGATCCGGTTCATCACCGCCGGCGGGAACATAGAAGTTGTGGAGGCGGATCCTGCGCGTGCCGCGCTCGAAGATCGCCGAAATGTGCCGCGCATCGCCGACCCCGCAATAGTTCTGCCGGTGATCCTCCGTCAGCGGCACCCGCGAGGCGATAGCGACGCCATGGTAGCCTTTCTGGCCATGGATGATGATGTGCTGGTAGCCGAGATCCTTGAGCGGCTGCAGGGGAAACTCGTGCTCCTGGCATTTGATCTCCTGCAGGCACAGGATGTCCGGCTGGTGGCGCACGATGAACTGCTCGACGATCGGCATGCGCAGCCGCACCGAGTTGATGTTCCAGGTTGTGATGGAGAATGTCATTCCAGGTCCTCAGGCAGGTGCCGGAGGTTTAGGAGATTTCGGCTAGGGGGTGAAGCAAAAAGGGAGGCGTCTGCCTCCCTTGAATTCGCAATCAGATCTTGCGGACCTCATCGTAAGGGATGCGGAAGACGCGGTCATCGAATGCG
The DNA here is from genome assembly GCA_964396135.1 of uncultured Neorhizobium sp. Classification (GTDB taxonomy): domain Bacteria; phylum Pseudomonadota; class Alphaproteobacteria; order Rhizobiales; family Rhizobiaceae; genus Neorhizobium. The sequence continues at coordinate 1,171 of CAYNED010000214.1, read as the reverse complement.
ACCCCATTCCTCACATTGTAGATCATCACCGATGTGTCCTTGTTCTGAGCATCGGTGATCGTCCACTGCCGTAGTTCATAAGTCTTGGAGTCGAACATCATGGTGATGGTGGAATCACCGAACACTGTCCGGTTGCCGAGGATGATCGTCGTCAGGTCCGGCTCTTCGCGCACACCCCGAACCATTCCGTCGGAGAGGTCGATGCGTTCGGCAAGCAACAGGCTGAGCGGCGTCTTCGACAGCGGGTAGAGATCCCATGTCTTCAGCTTCATGTTGCCGATGACGACGTTCTTGCCGTCGGCAATGACGCGGATGGGCGATGGATCCTCAAAATTGAAACGGAGCTTGCCCGGTCGCTCAATGAAGAACTTTCCACCGGTCTGTTCCCCGCGTGGCCCGAACTGCACGAACTCGCCGGTCATCGATTTCACCGAAGAGAAATGGTCGGCAATCCTTTGGGCCGCAGCCGACCCACCGGCGCCCTGTGCCAGAGCCGGCAGCGGCAACACCGCGCTGGCGGCCAGGCCTACCAAGCCGAAGGAGAAGCCGCGGCGGCTGACCGAGCCGGTTAAGGGAGCATTTGAAGTCTTTTCCGTCATTTTATCTGGTCTCCTTCCACCGCTTCGTGCGCACAAAAGGCGGCGGCTTGATGGCCAACGCGAAACGCCGTTTTAGCGTTCCAGAATGTCGGCCTCCGTGGGCACGAGAATCTCGCGTTTACCGGCATGGTTGGCAGGTCCGATGAGCCCTTCCTTCTCCATCCGCTCGATCAGCGAGGCTGCGCGATTATACCCGATCCCCAGCCGCCGCTGGATATAGGAGGTCGATGCCTTGCCATCCCGCAGTACGATTGCCACCGCCTGGTCGTAAGGGTCCTCGGAATCCGAGAGGTTTGCGGTGCCAGCCGGTCCGCCGCCATCACTCTCCTCGTCATCATCCGCCGTGATTGCTTCCAGATATTGGGGCGCGCCCTGGCTCTTCAAATAGGCCACGATCTCTTCGACCTCGTTGTCCGAAACGAAAGGCCCGTGAACGCGCTGGATGCGCCCGCCGCCGGCCATGTAGAGCATGTCGCCCATGCCGAGCAGTTGCTCTGCGCCCTGCTCGCCAAGGATCGTGCGGCTGTCGATCTTGGAGGTGACCTGGAAGGAGATGCGGGTCGGGAAGTTGG
>CAYNED010000213.1:0-5245 GCA_964396135.1 uncultured Neorhizobium sp. | reverse complement strand
CGTCTTCGACATCGAGGCGCTGAAGGCGGAAGCCCGCAACTGGAGCGGTCTCGAAGGCCTTGACCTGGCACGCGAGGCGAGCTCAGGCCAGACCTCGCATTGGACGCAGACACCATGGGTGTGGAACGAGGGGTACGGCGACTCCAACCCGGACGATGCGCAGTACCACATCGTTTGCGTGGATTATGGGGTCAAGCGCAACATCCTGCGGCTGTTTGCAGGTCTGGGCTGCAAGGTAACCGTGGTTCCGGCGCAGACCTCTGCTGAAGACATCATGGCCCTCGAGCCGGATGGTGTCTTCCTCTCCAACGGCCCGGGCGACCCGGCTGCGACCGGCGAGTACTCCGTTCCGGTCATTCGCCAAGTTCTCGAGAACGACGTTCCGACCTTCGGCATCTGCCTGGGGCACCAGATGCTCGGGCTTGCTCTCGGCGCGACAACGACCAAGATGCACCAGGGGCATCATGGCGGGAACCACCCGGTGAAAGATCATACGACGGGAAAGGTCGAGATCGTTTCAATGAACCATGGCTTCGCCGTCGATGCGAGCACTCTGCCGGAAGGCGTTGAAGAGACTCATGTTTCGCTCTTCGATGGAACGAACTGCGGCCTTCGCGTCAGCGGCAAGCCGGTCTTCTCGGTCCAGCACCACCCGGAAGCTTCGCCCGGTCCGCAGGACAGCCACTACCTGTTCCGGCGCTTCATCAACATGGTGCGCGAACGCAAGGGCGAGCCGGCTCTCGCTGAAGGATGATAGATCGAAGGGAAGCCCGCCATCACGGCGGGCTTCTTCTTATGATCGCCGCACAAGCAGATAGAACCTGCCGCACAATAGCACGGCTGCAGCGCCCAGCCCGGTCACGAAACCGAACCAGACACCCGGGCCGCCAAAGCCCAAGGGGAACGCGAAAAGCCAGGCACAGGCAAAGCCGATCGGCCAATACGCGACAAGTGCCAGCATCATAGGAATTTTCGTGTCCTTGAGCCCACGCAGCAGACCGGCTCCGACCGCCTGCAATCCATCGGCCAGTTGAAAAATCCCGGCAATGACAATCAGCGATGCCGCGTATTCAAGAACCGCCTGCGCATCCGGATTGCGAATGTCGAGAAACAGCGATCCGAGTGTTCTTGGCATGAAGGCAAACAGTAGGCTGCCACAGGCCGAAAAGCAGAGACTGACGACTAGAACCGACAGCGCCGCCCGCTTGACGCCGATCATGTCTTCGCGGCCATAGGCCAGTCCGACGCGCACCGTCGCCACCTGGGCAAGGCCCAGCGGAATCATGAAGGCTATGGAGGCGAGCTGCAGTGCAATCCCGTGTGCGGCCAACTCCCGCGTTCCAATCGTGCCTATCAGCAGAGAGGCCGCGGCGAACAAGCTTGTTTCTGCCAGAATCGTAAAGCTGATCGGCAAGCCCAGCGCCAGGTTTTCACGGATAGCTCCCCAGTCTGCACGCCAGAAGCGAACAAACAATTCGAATGTCTTCGTTTCCGTCTGGCTCACGATATAGGCCATGATCATCGCACAGCCGAATGTGCTGGCGCAGACCGACGCAACCGCCGCACCGACCAGCCCCCAGGCCGGAAATCCAAAATTACCAAAGATGAGCGCGTAGTTTAGCGCCGCGTTGGCAAGGAACATTGCGATCGTGACGTAGAGGATGATGCTGCCTCGCTCCAATCCGCTCAGGAAGCTGCGCAGCACCATCAGGGTCAAGGCGGGAAAGATGCCCCACTGCGCGACACGCAGATATCCCTGGGCAAGTCTTGCAACCTCCGGCTCCTGACCAAAGCCAAGCAGGAGCGCCTCCGAATACCATAGAACTGGCGCCGTCAGGGCGCCATAGCCTAGCGTCACCCAGATTCCCATGCGCACTGCGCGGCGAACGGACGTGACGTCCCCGCGGCCTACGGCATGGGCCACCATTGGCACGACCGCCGCGGCAAAGCCCGTGCCGAAGATGAAGACGATAAAGAACACCTGGCTGGCGAGGACGATGGCGGCAAGTTCCGTGGTGCCCAGCCAGCCGACCATGATGACGTCTGTTGTGTTGATGGCCATCTGCGCGAGCTGCGCGCCAACAAAGGGAATGCCCAGTCCGACTGTCGCACGGATGTGCCGGCTCCAGCTGTTGCTGTCTGCAATGGCGCCACCAGGATTGGATGGGTTCGACATGGGGTTCTCCAGACGCGAAACGCCGCTTCCAAGGAACTGGCAAGCGGCGCTTGGCGCGAGCTATAGAACAGGCATTCCTGTGCAGCAAGCCTAAAGCCCTGCTGCACAAGGTGTTGGTTATTCAATGTTTTTGATACAGCCGCCAAAGATGTTGATGGTTCTTCAGAACCTAGCCAGCACGAAAGCAGAACCGATCGAACTTTGCCGCCTTCGCCCTCCCGGGCCAAAGCAGACCCCATTGGCGAAGAGAATTGTCACAGATTGGCGGAAAACGTATCGCAGCTGTTCATCTCGCCCGTCTCAAAGCCGCGACGGAACCACTCCATGCGCTGCGCCGACGTGCCATGATTGAAGCTTTCCGGAACAACGTAGCCCTGGCTTCGCTTCTGAAGCGTATCGTCGCCAATCTGTCTGGCGGCGTTCAGCGCCTCATCAAGATCCCCTTGCTCCAGAATGCCCTTCTGATCGGTGAATTTCCCCCACACACCGGCAAAACAATCGGCCTGCAGTTCGACCCGCACAGACATCTGGTTGGCCTCGGCTTCGCTCATGCGCTGTCGCGCCTGATTGAAGCGCGGCAGGATGCCGAGAAGGTTTTGCACGTGATGTCCGACCTCATGCGCAATCACGTAGGCCTGCGCGAAGTCACCTGAGGCTTGGAACTGACGCTGCAGATCGTCGAAGAACGCCGTGTCCAGATATACCTTGCGATCGCCAGGGCAGTAGAAGGGCCCCGTTGCAGAAGAGGCAAATCCGCAGGCAGAGTTAACTTGACCGGAAAACAAGACGAGCTGCGGCTCTTCATAGGTTTGACCGCTTGCCTGAAATATCCCGTTCCAGGTGTCCTCGGTCTCAGCAAGCACCGTCCGCACAAAGGCAGTCATCTCGTCATTGGCGGGTGTGGATCTGGTCTGCTGCTGCTCATATCCACCGCCGTCCAACCCCATATCGCCGCCGGAAAGGAGCGTCAGAGGGTTTATGCCAAGGACCCAGGAGACGATGAGGATCAGGATGATGCTACCAATGCCTAGCCCCCCTCCGGCGCGGCGAACCCCGCCGCGTCCAACTGGAATCCGCATGCCGCCCCGACCGAAAGGATTTCGTCCCCCTGCTCCGCGCCGATCCTCGACATTATTCGACTGTCGGCGGCCTTTCCATTCCATGTCGCTGTCTCCTTGGCGCTTCCTCGGCTTCTACAACGCAGCCGGCGGTTAGATGATCCAACGACGCCGCAGAGCTGATCACGCCACCCGCAGCTTTCGACGGCTGGGAAGAAACACGGTGAGCAATCCGAGCGCCGGCAGGAAGGCGCAGATCGTGTAGACGGTCGAGATGCCGTGACGGTCTGCCACCACGCCGAGCACGGCGGCTGCAATGCCGCCCATGCCGAACGCAAAGCCGAAGAAGACACCCGCAATCATGCCCACCCGGCCCGGAACGAGCTCCTGCGCCATGACGATGATCGCCGGGAAAGAGGACGCCATGATAAAGCCGACCATTGCAGACAAGGCAATCGTCGCCGGCAGGTTCGCGAAGGGCATGGCGAGCGTGAATGGCAGCACGCCAAGGATCGAAATCCAGATCACCACCTTGGAGCCGAACCGGTCTCCGATCGGGCCGCCGAAAACGGTTCCGAGTGCCGAGGCACCGAGGAAGACGAACAGCATCAGCTGCGACTGCTGCACCGTCACGCCAAAGCGCTCGATGACGAAGAAGGTGTAATAGCTGCCGATGCTGGCCATGTAGATGTTCTTGGAGAAGGTCAGGAGGACCAGGACGGCGAGCGCAAGCACGACTGTATTGCGCGGCAGAGAATGCGCCTGCATCACCTTCTTCTTGCCGGCATTGGCCAGCATATGCGCCTTGTACCATCTGGCAACGCGGCTAAGGACGATGATGCCGAGGATGGCAGCGATGCAGAACCAGGCGACGCTACCCTGCCCGCGCGGCACGATGATGAAAGCTGCCAGCAACGGGCCAATTGCGGTACCCAGATTGCCCCCGACCTGGAACACAGATTGCGCGAAGCCGTAGCGGCCACCAGACGCCAGTCTGGCCACCCGCGATGATTCCGGGTGAAAAATCGCCGAGCCGACACCGACCAACGACGCTGCCAGAACCAGAACGCTGTACTCATGCGCCGTTGCCAGAAGCACCAGGCCGAAAAACGTCGATGCCATTCCCACCGGCAGAGAGTAGGGATAGGGCTTCCTGTCGGTGACGATGCCGACAACGGGTTGAAGCAGTGAAGCTGTGCACTGAAAGGCAAGGGTCAGGATGCCGATCTGCCAGAAGTCGAGATTGTAGTCGGCCTTCAGCATGGGATAGATCGCGGCGATCATCGACTGCATGATATCGTTCAGCATGTGGCTGAAGCTGACGGCGAGAATGATCGGCAGGACGGTGACGTCTGCAAGCGTTGCCGGTTTCATCACTGCATCGGCCATCATCTTCTCCGTGAACTGCCAGCCCTATTCAAGCGGATCGTCATACTGCCGCACGGCGCGCCATGTCCATGCCATTAAAGAGGCAAGCGGTACGCTGCATTTGGCCCGGCCGATGCGTCTGGAAAGTCATCGCGTCCAGCTGCGTTTTCCTGTCGATTTGGACAAATATGGGGTTTCGCTCGGTCCGACATTTCCCTATAAGCCGCGTCTAGCCTCAAAAGACTATGCTCATGCGCCCGGCCGGTGAACCTTCCACCTTGGCCGGTTTTTCGCGCAGCCAGAAAACGGAAAGAAGCTATGCCGAAGCGCCAAGACATCAAATCGATCCTCATCATCGGCGCGGGTCCGATCGTTATCGGCCAGGCATGCGAGTTCGACTATTCCGGCACCCAGGCGGTGAAGGCGCTGAAGGAAGAAGGTTACCGGGTGATCCTGGTGAACTCCAATCCGGCCACCATCATGACTGACCCTGGCCTCGCCGACGCCACCTATGTCGAGCCGATCACGCCGGAGTTCGTCGCCAAGATCATCGAGAAGGAGCGGCCGGATGCCGTCCTTCCGACTATGGGCGGTCAGACCGCTCTCAACACGGCGCTCGCCCTGTTCAAAGATGGTACGCTCG
>CAYNED010000212.1:0-5254 GCA_964396135.1 uncultured Neorhizobium sp. | reverse complement strand
ACCACCGGCTCCTCGTCTTCCTCGTTGTAGGTGGGACGGAAATCGACTGCGTCCTCACCAATACCTTCAAGCAGGAGCGCCGCAACGTCAGTCATGCGCGCTTCGGTGTATCGGTAGGCGGCGGCGCTATCACCATCGATATTGCCGAAATTACCCTGGCCGTCGACGATCGGATAACGCTGGGAGAAGTCCTGCGCCAGGCGCACGAGCGCGTCATAGACCGACTGGTCGCCATGCGGGTGGAACTTACCGATGACATCACCGACGATACGCGCGCACTTCTTGAAGGCGGAGTTCGGGCGGATGCCCATTTCGCTCATTGCGTGGATGATACGCCGGTGAACTGGCTTCAGACCATCGCGCACGTCCGGTAGCGCACGGTGCATGATCGTCGACAGCGCATAGGCCAGATAGCGCTCTTCAAGTGCCGCCTTGAGGTCGATCGGAACGATATGATCGCCGCCCTCGCCGTCAGACGGCGGTGTCAGATTTTTACCCATGGCCCTTGACTAGCGGAAAGCCTGATTTACGGCAAGATTCGTAGACAATGTGCCTGTGGATGAAAGGTCGCAGCTGCCGCCGCACACCCTGTCGTGCTTCAACAAGGTGGGTGGACGTTTGCGGGCCTCTCCCTATAACTGGCAGGAACGAAACGGATTGCCGCGAGGCAAGATGGAGGACTGAACGATGTCTCATGCGGGCAAGATGCGGCTTTTGATGGCTGGCACCGGATTGCTGCTTCTGGCTGGGCCTGCTCTTTCGCTGGACGGCACCGATCTCCTGGCGAAGATCAATGCAGCAACAGGCCTCCCTGGTACTCCCGTGAGCGCTCAATCCGTTGACGTCAGCGGCACCACAGTGACGCTGCGGGGCACGACCTACAAGCCAGCTCCCACCGGGGAAGCCATGGCGATCGGCGACGTGACGCTGGAGGGCGTTCAGGAAGAGAGCGATGGCGGTTACTTCATCGAGACGGTGACTTTTCCCGATATCAACGCGCGCGATGACAAGACGACGGTGTCCGTTTCCGACATCAGCATGACCAATGTGCTGGTGCCGCCTAATGCAACGGGTGACACCTTGGATTCGGTGCTGGTCTATGAGGAAGCTTCGGCCGGCGCCACGACCGTGTCCGTGGATGGCAAGCCTGTGTTTTCGGTCGCCTCCTTCCGGTCGACGACAGATGTTGCGGAAGACAAGTCGTCTGTCGGCTTTGACGTGGAAGTCGCGGGCATCAAGGCAGATCTCTCGACCGTCGAAGAGGCCAACCCCCGCGAGGCGATCCAGTCACTCGGGTTGACCTCGCTTGATGGCAGCATGAGCATTTCCGGCAGTTGGCAAGCCGAACAAGGTTTGGTCGACATCACCGACTACACCATCGACTTCGCCAATGTGGGAGCATTGTCGATGGCTTTCAGCTTTGCCGGGTATACAATGGACTTCGTCCGCGCGGTGAACGAGCTGGGCGAAGCGCGGGCGCAGCAGGGTGATCAACAGAGCAAGGATGCGGCAGGACTGGCCATGCTCGGGCTCATGCAGCGGCTTACCTTCAACAGCGCCGAGATCAAGTTCAACGATGCCGGCATCACCGCGCGCGCACTCGATTACGCGGGCAAGGAACAGGGCGTCTCGGGTGAGACAATGGCACAGATGCTGAAGGGCATGACGCCGATCGTTCTCGCGCAGTACAACATCCCCAAGCTGCAGACGATGGTGAGCGAGGCGGTCAACATCTACCTCGACAATCCTGGCAATTTCACGATCAGTGCGGCGCCAGCAAACCCTGTGCCCTTCCCGATGATCATGGGCGCGGCCATGGGTGCGCCGAATACGCTGCCCGATGTCCTGGGGCTGACGGTCGAGGCCAACACCCGGCAGTAAGCTCAGCCTACGAATGGAAAAGGGCCTCGTAAAAACCGAGGCCCTTCTCTCGTTATCTGGCTTCTTTAGTGGCTGCTGGCCGTTTGCGGCGCGTGCTCCTTGTCGTGCAGGCCGAAGCGGTCGACCATGCTGGCGCTCGCCTCGTTGAGGCCGCGAACCTCGACCTCCACGCCGTGGCGGCGGAACTTCAGCACCACATCGTCGATGGCCCCTACGGCAGAGATGTCCCAAAGATGGGCCTCGCTGACGTCGATGGTCACCTGCTTCAATGGCTCGCCAAAATCGAACGCCTTGATGAAGCTCTCCGTTGATGCAAAGAAGATCTCGCCATCGACGTGGTAGGTGCGCTGCGTGCCGTCGGCACTCGCTTCTGAGCGGACGTGGAAGAGACGCGACACCTTGCCGGCAAAGAAGACGCCGGAGAGCAGCACGCCAACCAGAACGCCCTTCGCCAAGTCATGGGTGGCCACGACGGTGATGACGGTTGCCAGCATGACGATCGACGATGGTAACGGGTTTCGGCGCAGGTCGATGATCGAGCGCCACGAGAAGGTGCCGATCGAAACCATGATCATCACGGCGACCAATGCGGCCATCGGGATGATGCGGACGATCTCGTCGAGGACGAGGATCAGGAAGAGCAGGAAGGCACCGGCAACGAAGGTCGACAGGCGCCCACGCCCGCCGGAGCTGACATTGATGACGGACTGACCGATCATCGCACAGCCGCCCATGCCGCCGATCAGGCCGGAAGCGATGTTGCTCACCCCCTGCCCTACGCATTCCTGGCTCTTGTTGCTGTTGGTGTCCGTCATGTCGTCGACGATCTTCGCAGTCAGCAGCGATTCCAGCAGACCGACGGCCGCCAGTGCGAGCGAATAGGGGAAGATGATCTGTAGGGTTTCCCAAGTGAGCGGCACCTGCGGGAGCGCGAAGATCGGTAGGCTGTCCGGGAGCTGGCCAAGATCACCGACCGTGCGGATGTCCATGCCGAAATAAAAGGCGGCGGCCGTCAGCACGGCAATCGCGACAAGTGGCGACGGGATGGCGCGGGTGACCAGAGGGAATAGATAGATGATGGCGAGACCGGCAGCGATCATTACATAGGTTTCGACCGGTACCCCGATCAGTTCCGGCAGTTGGGCCATGAAGATCAGGATCGCCAACGCATTGACGAAACCGGTCATCACGGACTTTGAGACAAAGCGCATGACGCGGCCGAGCCGGGCGGCACCCGCAAGGATCTGCAGGAGGCCCATCAGCAGTGTCGCCGCGAAAAGATATTGCAGGCCGTGGTCGCGGACCAGCGTCACCATCAGAACTGCGGTCGCGGCAGTGGCCGCCGAGATCATGCCGGGACGCCCGCCCGTGAACGCGGATACGCAGGCGATGGCAAAGGAGGCGAAAAGGCCAACCTTCGGATCAACGCCGGCAATGACCGAGAAACCGATCGCTTCGGGAATGAGAGCGAGTGCAACGACGATGCCGGAGAGGATGTCGCCGCGGATGTTGGAAAACCATTCGCGTTTGTAAGCAGTAAGACCGTTCATCATTGATTTCGCAAAATAAGCATCGGCCCGAAGCGTTATTTCGGTGCGGGGACGTGATGATGCTTTGCGTTGTCCGGCGGATCGGCGGCCGGAAGAGCCACACGGGAATTTCACCCGAGTCCTTGTGATGAGCGGTCTATAGCGGCAGGAGGGCTGCGGTGCAACTTGATGAAGATCGAGTTGCACGAAAGGCCCGGCGTGGTGGAGCCGGGCCTTTGGCAGATCTGGGAAATACCGGTGATCAGTCGAGAACCTGGATCACCGTGCGGGTCTGCGGGTCGATCACGACACGGCGCTCGTTCACGACCGTATATGCATAGTCGTTGTAGCCATCGATCGTGCGGACTTCGACGGCTTCGGGAACGGGCTGGCCAACAACGATTTCGCCTTCATAGGCAACCGAGGGCACGCTCTGTTCCATCACATAAGTGCGGACTTCGCCCGGCACAACGACAGTCGAGCCGGTCACAACCGGGGCCTGTTCCTGAACGACGATTGTGCTCTGCGCGAAGGCTGCGCCGGACACCATGACGAAGGCCGCGGTGGCGGCGAGAAGCTGGATGCGCATGTTCTTTCTCCTGTTTTGCTGCCAGACAACACAAGAGCCAGCACTTGGTTCCGCCGATCTGGATTTCAGCCGATCATCAGAAGGCGTGAAGATACGACAACGGCGGCACATCGGCCGCCGTTCGAATAACTCATCTCTGAGCTGAAGACCTGGCCCGTCAGTCCTTCTTCTGCGGCGGGATCACCCGTAGCGCGAGCTCGCGCATCTGGGTTGTCGTGGCTTCCGATGGCGCGCCCATTAGCAGATCCTGGGCCTGCTGGTTCATCGGGAAGAGCGTCACCTCGCGAAGGTTCTTCGCGCCAACCAGCAGCATGATGATGCGGTCGATGCCGAAAGCGCAGCCGCCATGCGGAGGAGCACCATACTGGAAGGCGCGGTACATGCCGCCGAAGCGCTCCTCGACATCGGCGCGTGACAGGCCGGCGATCTCGAAGGCCTTGACCATGAGTTCCGGCGACTGGTTACGGATGGAGCCCGACGCAATCTCGAAGCCGTTGCAGACAGCGTCATACTGGAAGGCCTTGATCGTCAGCGGATCCTCGCCGTTCAATGCGTCCATTCCCCCCTGCGGCATGGAGAAGGGGTTGTGCGAGAAGTCGACCTTCTTTTCTTCCTCGTTGTATTCATAGAACGGGAAGTCGACGATCCAGCAAAGGTCGAACCGGTCGCGGTCGACGAGGTTCAGCTCTTCGCCGGCTCGGGTGCGGGCTTCGCCAGCAAACTTGTAGAACTTGGCCGGATCGCCGGCAACGAAGAAGCAGGCATCACCCGGCTCAAGGCCGAGTTGGACGCGCAAGGCTTCGGTGCGCTCTTCGCCGATGTTCTTGGCAAGCGGGCCGGAGCCGGCGATCTTGCCGTCCTCTTCCTTCCAGAAGATGTAACCCAGGCCCGGCTGGCCGGTGGACTGCGCCCAGGCGTTCATGCGATCGCAGAAGGCGCGGGAGCCGCCAGTCTTGGCCGGGATCGCCCAGACCTCGACCTTAGGGTTGGACGCGATCATGTTGGCGAAGACCTTGAAGCCGGAGCCGGCGAAATGCTCGGTAACGGCTTGCATGACGATCGGGTTGCGCAGGTCCGGCTTGTCGGAACCATATTTGCGGATCGCCTCGTCATAGGGGATTCGCGGCCATTCCTTCGTCACCGGCTTGCCTTCGGCAAACTGCTCGAAGACGTCGGTGATCATCGGCTCCATCGTCTGCCAGACGTCTTCCTGGGTAACGAAGCTCATCTCGACGTCGAGCTGATAGAACTCGCC
>CAYNED010000211.1:0-5259 GCA_964396135.1 uncultured Neorhizobium sp. | reverse complement strand
AAGACGCACGCATCCTTGTCTTCAATGGGCGCGATGGCGAATGGATGGGAAGACTGAGGTTTCCCTCTCGGAAGAGACTGCTCATCGAGGCTGTAGAGCAGACGCGACCGCAGTCTCCAGCGCCTGATCTGCACTACCTGTTTGCACCGTTGAAGGTAGGACGTCTCGACTACATGGTGCAGAAAGCGGTTGAGATGGGCGCGGGCCTTCTGCAGCCGGTGATGACCCAACATGTCCAGGGCAAGATCACCAATCTGGAGCGTCTGCAGGCGAATGTCGTGGAGGCAGCCGAGCAATGCGGCATCCTGTCCGTTCCGGAGGTCGCTGTGCCGCAGAAATTGCGCGACATCCTCGACAACTGGAAGGTCGGCCGGCGGATCATCTTCTGCGACGAGGGTGCAGAGAGCCAGAACCCCCTCCCCGCACTTTCAGCCGTCAAGAAGGAGAGGCTGGCGCTGCTGGTTGGGCCGGAGGGCGGGTTTTCGCAAGAAGAGCGTGATCTGTTGCGCAGCCTCGATTTCGTCACACCCATCCCTCTTGGCCCACGCATCCTACGGGCAGATACAGCCGCCGTTGCAGCCCTTGCCGTCATTCAAGCCAGCATCGGTGATTGGCGGTGAGCCGATGCCTTGATTTTCTGAATGCTTGTTGAAAGAAATTCACTTGCACGGCACTTCATTCCCGCTAAAGCAGCCGGACGCGACAGTTCTGTCGGTCCTACAAGGTAGTTCCCATGGCACGTGATACCACCGACCAGACGCCACTGAATTCGGTGTCAGAGCTTTCCGACTATCTTGCAAGCGGAGCGCGCCCGAAGGACCAGTTCCGGATCGGGACGGAGCACGAGAAGTTCGCCTTCTTCTTTGCCGACAACAGCCCGGTTCCTTATGCTGGCGAGGCTAGCATCTCAGCACTGCTGAACGGCATGCAGGCCAAGCTGAACTGGGACCCGATCATGGACGGGGACAACATCATTGGGCTGGCCGAAGGTTCCGGCATGGGCGCGATCTCGATCGAGCCCGGCGGGCAGTTCGAGCTTTCCGGCGCGCCGCTTGAGACCCTCCACGAAACCTGTTCGGAGTCCAACCGTCATCTGGACGTTCTTCGGGACGTGGCGGAGCCGATGGGCATCCACTTCCTCGGCATTGGCGGCAGTCCGAAATGGACGCTGGCGGAAACGCCGCGTATGCCGAAGTCCCGCTACGAGATCATGACGCGCTACATGCCGAAGGTCGGGAGCCAGGGCCTCGACATGATGTACCGCACCTGCACCATCCAGGTGAACCTGGACTTTTCGTCAGAGACCGACATGGCGCGCAAGATGCGTCTATCGATGAAGTTGCAGCCGCTTGCGACGGCTCTGTTTGCCTCCTCACCGTTTACAGAGAACAAGCCAAACGGACTTCTGTCCTGGCGCGGAGATATCTGGCGCGACACGGACAACCGTCGCTCGGGCTTGCTGCCCTTTGTGTTCGATGCCGATTTCGGCTTTTCCGATTATGTCGAATGGGCACTCGACGTGCCGATGTACTTCGTCGTCCGAGACGGCAAATACCACGATTGCACGCATGTCACGTTTCGCCAGTTCATGAGCGGGGCACTCAAGGGCGAGATTGCCGAGTGGGAGCCAACCCTTGGGGATTGGACCAATCACCTTTCAACGCTCTTCCCGGACGTTCGGCTGAAGCGGTTCCTGGAAATGCGCGGCGCCGATGGCGGCCCATGGCGTCGCATCTGTGCGCTGCCGGCATTCTGGGTGGGGTTGCTGTATGACGAGGGCGCGCTCGCTGCCGCCGAGGACCTGACGCGGGACTGGAGCTATGATGACGTTTTGCAGTTACGTGACGCGGTTCCTGCCAAGGCTTTGAAAGCGGACATCAAGGGCAGGCCTCTCCTGGATGTGGCAAGGGAAATCGTCAACATCTCACGCGTAGGTCTTGCCGCACGCAAACGTCTCAATGGGGATGGACAGGACGAGACTGTGTTTCTGACCACGCTGGACGAAGTGCTGGCCAAAAAGACCACGATGGCTGAAGATCTTCTGATGCTCTACCACGGACGCTGGAAGCAGTCGGTTGAGCCGATTTTCGACGAATACAAGTACTAACCGTCGGTTTTCCCGAAAAGCTGTTCCCGCTACGCACTTTCCGGATATATTGGCTGATAACGCCAACTCGGAAGGATGCTCCATGCTGCCACTGTTCGACATGATGCTCAAGGCACAGAACGGTGCTGCCATGGACGCGATCGCCAAGCAGTTCAACCTTGCGCAGGAACAGGCAGCCCAGGCGATGGCCGCCTTGACGCCCGCCTTCTCGTCGGGCCTCAAGCGGACTGCCGCCAACCCCTATGACTTCGGCGCCTTGATGAACACCATGATGTCGGGGACCTACGCCAAGTATTTCGAGGACCTCGGCAAGGCCTTCACGCCGCAGGGCATGGCCGATGGAAATGCCGTCCTCGAGAAGCTGTTCGGTTCTCCAGACGTTTCGCGGGCCATCGCGGCACAGGCCGAACAGCTCACCGGAGTCGGTCAGGAAGTCCTGAAGAAGATGATGCCGGTGATGGCCGACACCCTCATGGGCGGCATGTTCAAGCAGGCGACGGGGCAGATGCAGCAGGGCAGCGAGCTTTTCTCCTCCAGCCCGATGGGACAAATGACGAAGCAGTGGCTCGAGAGCCTCGGGCTGCAACCGAAGCAGACACCAAGCGCCGATCCCATGGCAATGTTCGACAACCCTTTCATGCAGAGCATGCGCAGTGCCTGGGGCCTCGACAAATCAGCGACCGCCTCCACGGCGACCGCAAATCCGTTCGCCGATAATCCCTTCATGCAGGCTTTCAAGGATATGATGTCCGGCAGCTTCGGTCATGCGGCCTCCTCGACGTCCGCTTCGCCGGCTGACGCGCAGGCGACCGCCAACCCTTACGTCGAGACGCTGAACAGCATGTTCGATAGCGGCCTTGAGGTGCAGAAGAGCTATCAGAAGAGCATGGAATCGATTTTCGACACCTACTTCAAGGGTTCAACAGCCAACCCAACCTCGCCGGGAAGCTCGAAATCCCCGTAAAAAAGCCCGGCCGGAAGATCCGGGCCGGGCAAGCGGCAGGGCTATTGGCTGTCACCCTGCGGGGAAAATTGCGTCAGCTTTGGCGAAGGCGCGCGAAACGGGTCGTCGCACGGCGACGTGCCGTCTCTGCCAACAGCGCAGCCGGATCGTCGAAGACGCCGGAACCATGTGTTGCTTTCACCACGTCGTGCCGCGTAAGGCCGATGTCGTCGAGCTGTCGGTTATCCAGATCGTGCAGGCGATTGGCTGCCCATCGGTTGCGCAGCACGCGCCAGATGTAGGT
This sequence comes from uncultured Neorhizobium sp., assembly GCA_964396135.1. GTDB lineage: Bacteria > Pseudomonadota > Alphaproteobacteria > Rhizobiales > Rhizobiaceae > Neorhizobium. The sequence goes on along the minus strand of CAYNED010000211.1, from coordinate 1,905 downwards.
CGCGTAGCCCGCGAGAGCGCTGTACGGCTTACGAACCGCCTGCTGCTTCTGAACGAGGTCGAGTTCAATCATCTGGGTCGTGCGCATGGTCTTGTCCTTTCGCCGGCACGAGAATGACCAGCCATCCGCGGAGGTCCTGCGAACGGTGATCATGTCTGGCGGGCGCAGGGAAACGCCCTCATGTCTTTGCTTGTGATCTCTTTATGCGCCTCCCTCTATTGATCAGTCCAACGAATGTTTCTAATGATTGACATCAGACAAACTGATGGATGACCACTATGTCCGCTCCTCTTGATATCGACCAGCTTCACACTTTTCTCGCGATCGTGGACACCGGCAGCTTTACCAAGGCTGCCGATCGTGTCTTCAAAACGCAGTCTGCCGTATCCATGCAGATGCGGCGCCTGGAGGAGCGCATCGGCAAGCAGCTGTTTGCCAAGGACGGCCGCGGTAATCGTCTGACAACCGAAGGCGAGAAGCTTCTCAACTACGCGCGGCGCATCATCCGGCTGAACAATGAGGCGATCGCGGCCTTCGACGATAACCGTCTTGAGGGAACGCTGCGGATCGGTACGCCGGACGATTATGCAGACCGCTACATGCCGGAAATCATCGGCCGCTTCGCCAAGACGCATCCCAATGTCGAGCTCTATATCGTCTGCGAAAACTCGGCGAGCCTTGCCGAGCGCATGGCGCGCGGCGAACTCGATATCGCGCTCGTCACCCACAACCCTCGAGCGCGCATGTCGGACGTTGTGCGGACGGAGCCACTTTGCTGGGTGGCTTCGGCCAATCACCCGCTCCGGGAAGACGCGCCGGTGCCGCTGGCGGTCGGTCGCCGCGACTGCCTGTGGCGGCAGCTTGCATGCTCGGCACTCGACGCAGACGGGCGGGAATACCAGGTGCTGTTTACAAGCTGGTCGTCTACCGTGGTGGCGGCCGCGGTGCTGGCCGGCATGGCCGTGTCCGTACTGCCGGAGTCGGCTTTGCGTCCCGGCATGAAGGTCCTGACCTCCGGAGATGGCTTCCCGCCGCTGCCGCCGGTTCAGATCGGCCTGATGAAGCGTCCGGGCCTGTCGCCGTCGCTGGTGAACGCCATCACCGACCATATTGCCGCCTGCCTCGACAATATTTCGCCGGCGGTGGTGCCGGACGATTTGGACGCCGAGCCCAAGGGGATCGGCCGTACCTCCAAAGTCCGCGCCGGACAGATGGCGACGAGTTGGTAGATACGAAAAAACCGGGGCCAAGGCCCCGGTTCTTGCTTCAGCACGGACCGAGGTTACTCGGCGGCGGTGGGTTGTGCTGAAATCGTGTCGGCCTTGTAGCCGTGCACCCGTTCAAGAGCTGCACGCACGCCGGCTTCGTAGTCCGGGTGGATCAGAGCAAAGTGTGCGAGCTGACGCTCGACGATCTCACCTGGAACCCCACCCATCGCTGCCGCGATGTTGGAGAACAGACGACCTTTCTGGCCCTCGTCGAACAGGTTGAAGAGAGCCCGCGGCTGCGAGTAATCGTCATTGCCTTCGCGATGGTTGAAGCGGCCCATATCGCCTTCTAGGGCAAGCGGCGGCTCCTTGGCGGACGCATCCTCGAAGGGTCCGTTCACCGAGTTCGGCTCGTAGTAGGCATCCGGATTGCCGGTGCGGAGGCCGCCGTACGTGTTCATCTGGCCGTCGCGATGGTAGTGATGAACGGGGCACTTCGGCTGGTTGACCGGGATGTTCTCGTAGTGCGTACCCAGGCGGTAACGGTGGGCATCGGCATAGGAGAACACGCGTGCCTGCAGCATCTTGTCCGGCGAGTAGCTGATGCCCGGCACGATATTGGACGGCGAGAAGGCTGCCTGCTCGATTTCCGCGAAATAGTTCTCGGCGTTGCGGTTGAGCTCCATGGTGCCAATGT
>CAYNED010000210.1:0-5270 GCA_964396135.1 uncultured Neorhizobium sp. | reverse complement strand
GAATTTGCCGACTGCAGCCGGCCCGAAAAGATTGCCTGGCCGCGTCGCGATGCTTCTGATGATCCCAGCGGCTACCAGCCAGGGGTGCTGACGGTTGCTTGTGAAGGGGCGCGGGCACTGTTTCTGACGCATGCGCAAGGGGAGCTGATTGCCCGCATCAACGCCTTCTTCGGCTACCCCGCCGTACGCCAGATCCGCATCGTCCAGAAACCGGTTTCCCAGGCAGTAAAACATCGCCGATCCCCAAAGCCGCTGAAAGGCGCGGCGGCAGTTCGTCTGGAGGAGATGATGGAGGGGATCGAAAGCGACGCCCTGAAAAAGGCGGTCACGCGTCTGGGAACCGCAGTTCTTCAAGGCAAGCGCTAGCCCGTACAGCCGCCGTTCACCTTCCCCCTGTCACAAAGCTTTGAAGCTTTTCGCCACCCGCCACCTTGTTCGCTCTCCGGCGGCGCGGTACGGAAGGCAACCTTTTTAAACCAAGGCAGGTGTCCGATGAAGATGACCGAGAACAACATCACCAGGCGCGCGCTTCTAGGCGGCGTTGCAGCCACCGCACTGGTACTGGCGCTGCCGCTTTCAGTGAGCGACGCCTTTGCCCAGGAAATGCCGGAAGCGCAGGGTGATGTCGACATGGGGGAAGCGCTGAAGCAGGGGCCTCTGCCGGAGATGGCTATCGGCGAGGAAAGCGCGCCAGTCCAGATCATCGAATACATGTCGATGACCTGCCCGCATTGCGCGACCTTCCACAACAATACCTTCGACGAGATCAAGACGAAGTATGTCGACACCGGCAAGGCCCGCTTCATCATCCGCGAATTTCCCTTCGACCCGCGTGCGGCTGCGGCTTTCATGCTGGCCCGTTGCAACCCGGCAAAGCCCGAAGAAGCGAGCACGCCGGCACAGTATTTCCCGATGGTTTCCATGCTGATGAAGCAGCAGAACACCTGGGCGGCCGCCGAGGATGGACGCGCTGCACTGCTGCAGATGTCCAAACTGGCCGGTTTCTCACAGGAGAGTTTCCAGGCCTGCTTGACGAACCAGCAACTTCTCGATGATGTGAATGCGACGATGAAGCGCGGTGCCGATGAATTCGGCGTCAGTTCGACGCCGACCTTCCTCATCAATGGCAAGCGCTATGCGGGGGCCATGTCTGTTGAAAGCATGTCGGCTCTTATCGACAGCTTGCTCTGAGACCGTTCATGAAATGACCGGCGGCAGCACCCCCGTGCCTGCCGCTCGGTCCAGGTGCGCGGCATGAAGTTCAACAAGCTGCGCGTCCTCGGGTTCAAGTCCTTCGTGGAGCCGAGCGAGTTCATCATCGAGCGTGGGCTGACCGGCGTCGTTGGTCCCAACGGCTGCGGCAAGTCCAACCTTGTCGAGGCGCTGCGCTGGGTGATGGGGGAGAATTCCTACAAGAACATGCGCGCGTCCGGGATGGACGACGTGATTTTTTCCGGCTCCGGCAACCGCCCGGCACGCAACACGGCCGAAGTCTCGCTTTTTCTCGACAACAGCGACCGCACGGCTCCTGCCGCCTTCAACGATTCCGACGAAATCCAGGTATCACGCCGTATCGAGCGCGAGAACGGCTCCGTTTATCGCATCAATGGCAAGGAAGCCCGCGCCAAGGACGTGCAGCTTTTGTTCGCGGATGCATCCACGGGCGCGCGCTCTCCCTCCATGGTGGGGCAGGGGCGGATCGGCGAACTGATCAACGCAAAGCCGCAGGCCCGCCGCCAACTGCTGGAAGAGGCAGCTGGCATTTCCGGCCTCCATTCGCGCCGTCACGAGGCGGAGCTAAGGCTGCGGGCTGCCGAAGGCAATCTGGAGCGGCTGGAAGACATCACTGCCCAGCTGGAAAGCCAGATCGAGAGCCTGAAGCGCCAGGCGCGGCAGGCAAACCGCTTCAAGATGCTTTCGGCCGATATCCGCGCCCGCGAAGCCATGCTGCTCCACATCCGATGGGCGCAGGCAAGCGAGGCCGAGTTGGAGGCGGAAACGGCGCTCAATCAGGCAACCGTGATCGTCGCGGAGAAGGCGCAGGCCCAGATGGAGGCGGCGAAGGCTCAGGCGATCGCAAGCCTGAAACTGCCCGAACTGCGCGAGGAAGAGGCCAAGGCGGGAGCCGCACTCCAGCGCATTCAGATTGCTCGCACCCAACTCGACGAGGAAGCAGGGCGTCTGCTGAAGCGTCGTGACGAACTCTCCCGTCGCCTTTTGCAACTGGCTGAAGACATCCGCAGGGAAGAGCAACTGGTAGCAGATAATGCAGGTTTCCTGGTCAGGCTCGACGAGGAGGAGCACGAAATCAATGACCTGCTTTCCGATTCCGGCGCTAAGGCGGAGGAGGTGCAGGAGGCATTCAAAGCCGCGGCAGCTGTGCTGGCGGAGAGCGAAAGGCTATTTGCTGCCCTGACTTCGGAGCGAGCGGAAGCTGCAGCCACCCGCACGCAACTGGAGCGGCAGATTCGCGAGCTTGCCGAACGCCGCTACAGGCTTGAGCACCAGCTGCGGGATGCTGACGCGGAGATGACAGCCATCTCGGACAAACTGTCGACGCTTGATGATCCCGCCGAACGGCGAGAGGCAGTGGAGGCTGCCGAATATGCCGTTGAAGAGGCAGCGGTGGCTGCCGAGGAGGTCGAAATCTCGTTGGCGCGCGCACGAGCTGCCGAGGTTGAAGCGCGTCGCCCGGTTGACACTGCGCGGGCTCGGCTGAACGGTCTCGAGAGCGAAGCACGGACCATTTCGCGGATGCTGGCCGCCAGCGAGACATCAGGAGATTTCCGGCCGGTTGCAGAAGCAATCCGCGTCGACCGCGGCTATGAAGTTGCGCTGGGTGCCGTTCTTGGCGACGATCTCGGAAGCTCAACCGACCCGTCGGCGCCAGCGCATTGGGTTGTCAATGGCGACCCGGCCAGCGATCCCGCCCTGCCGTCCGGCTGTAAGCCGCTCCTGTCCTATGCATCGGCTCCGCCGGAATTGAAGCGCCGGCTGGCGCAGATCGGTGTCGTCGATGGGCCAGAAGACGCGCAGCGCCTGATGGCGCAACTGCGGCCGGGCCAGCGGGTCGTGACGCGAGAAGGCGCAGTCTATCGGTGGGACGGCCATGTCGCGGGGTCCGAGGCACCGGGTGCCGCCGCCCTTCGCCTGTCGCAGAAGAACCGCTTGGCGGAGCTGGAGGGCGAACTGGAAGAAGCAGGGATAATCCTTGCGGATGCCGAAGCGAACCTTTCGGATGCCGTAGCCGAGATCGCCGCCAACGAATCACGTCTCTCGGATGCAAGGGACCGAAGCCGCATCGTTGCCCGGCAACTTGCTGGGGCCCGCGAGGCGCTTGCCGCGGCCGAACGGGCAGCAGGCGATCTCCTTCGTCGTCGCGATGTCGTGAACGAAGCGGCCGTCCAGCTCCGAAACCAGATCGAAGACGTTCTTGCACAGGACGAGAATGCGCGCGTGGAGCTTGAGGATGCTCCCGATCTCAGCGAGATCGATCAGCGCCTGCGAGACCAGCAGCTGGTTGTCGCAACCGACCGCAGCGTCTTGGCGGAGGCACGCGCGCGCTACGAGGGGCTAAGCCGGGAAACGGAGGCACGTCGCCGGCGGCGTTCCGCAATCGCGCAGGAGCGTTCCGCTTGGCAGGTGCGAGCTTCGAGCGCAGAGCAACACGTCGCCACACTGCGCGATCGCGAGGAAGAAGCACGCGAGGAAATCGCCGATCTGGAAGCCGCGCCGGAAGAACTGGAGGAAACGCGCCGGACTCTTCTGTCTGAATTGCAGAAGGCGGAAGCTGCACGCAAGACAGCTGCCGATAAGCTTGTCGAGGCCGAGACGCGCCAACGAGATGCCGATCGCGTGGCAACGACGGCTCTGGCTGAGCTTGCCGAGGCACGCGAAAAGCGCGGACGCGTGGAGGAGCGGCTTGTTTCATCCGCGGAGCGGCGACACGAAAGCGAGCAGCGGATCCGCGAGGCGCTTGGTGTGTCGCCGCATGAGGTTTTGCGACTGGCTGGGCTTGCCCCCGGCTCACCGATTCCTGATATCCGCGAAATCGAACGCGAGGTCGATCGGCTGAAGATCGAGCGCGAGCGGCTTGGCGCCGTCAATCTTCGTGCCGAGGAGGAGCAAAAGGAGCTGTCCGACAAGCTCGATACACTGATCCGCGAGCGCGATGATATCATCGACGCCATCCGCAAGCTCCGGGGCGCCATCCAGAGCCTCAACCGCGAAGGCCGCGAGCGCCTGATCGCCGCCTTCGAGGTCGTCAATGCGGAGTTTCAGCGGCTGTTTACCCACCTGTTCGGCGGCGGCACCGCAGAATTGCAATTGATCGAGTCCCACGATCCGCTGGAAGCGGGGCTGGAAATTCTTGCCCGCCCTCCAGGCAAGAAGCCACAGACGATGACGCTTCTTTCGGGCGGCGAACAGGCGCTCACCGCCATGGCGCTGATCTTTGCCGTCTTCCTGACCAATCCGGCGCCGATCTGTGTTCTGGACGAGGTGGATGCGCCGCTTGATGATCATAATGTCGAACGCTACTGCAACCTGATGGACGAGATGGCCGCCTCGACGGAAACGCGGTTTGTCATCATCACCCATAATCCTATCACCATGGCACGAATGAACCGGCTGTTCGGTGTGACGATGGCGGAGCAGGGGGTTTCCCAACTGGTCTCCGTTGATCTTCAAACGGCGGAGCTTCTTCGGGAAGCCAGTTGAACGATCTGCTACGACCTTTGTTGCATTGCAACATAAACCTCTCCCCATACGTTTCCAAACCGCGGTGAAGGCTGTATGCCTAGTGAAAAGACTGCGAGGGGTGGAGCAGGCGTATGAGGAAGTGGGTCTACCACTTTGGTGGAGGCAAGGCTGAAGGAGGTGCAGCGGATGTTGCGCTTCTTGGCGGCAAAGGCGCGAACCTCGCAGAGATGGCCAGTCTCGGCCTGCCGGTCCCGCCGGGGCTGACCATCATAGCAGATGCCTGCACCTGGTATTTCGACAATGGTCGCAGTCTCCCGGAAGATCTCAAAGCGCAGGTGCTGGAAGGCATCCTTGCCATGGAGAGCGAAACAGGCCGAAGCTTCGGAGGCAGCGCCAAGCCGCTTCTTCTCTCCATCCGCTCCGGTGCCCGTGCCTCCATGCCAGGCATGATGGATACCGTTCTCAATCTCGGACTCAACGACGAAACGGTGCAGGCGCTCGGCCATGACGCGGGCGACGCACGCTTTGCCTGGGACAGCTACCGACGCTTCATCCAGATGTACGGTGAC
>CAYNED010000209.1:0-5296 GCA_964396135.1 uncultured Neorhizobium sp. | reverse complement strand
CCGCGCCGCTTAAATATAGGCGTTAAAAAAACCCGGCTCCAAGCCGGGTTTTTTGTTGCCCGCGACCATGTACTCGAACAACAAAAAAGCAGGCCGAAGCCTGCTTTGATCTTCACCGGGCGAGCGGTGTTTAGGCGCTAAACGCGGTTTGCAGCAAGTTCAACTGCGCACGCACACCGTTCTCGTTGTCGGGGGTAACGACCGGATCGCTCGGGCGATAAATCTCACGGTCGAGAATGGCCACGCGGTTCTGCAGGCGCAATGAGCGCTCGACCAGATCACGGAAGCCCTCCGGGAGATCGAGCCAGCCCGGCGCTTGCTTGTCGACATTGAAGCCGTCGAGACGGACCTTGTTCTTTTCGACCAGTACCTGGTCCTTGCTCATCTCGCCGTTGTTGACGGCGCGCTGCAGCAACAGCCACGACGCCATCTGCATCAGACGTGTCGTCAGCCGCATAGATTCCGCGGCATAGAGAACAGAGGCAACCCGCGGAAGGACCTTGGAGGCGGTGCGTCCAGGGCCGTCGAGATAAGCTGCCGTTTCTTCGACGAGCGACATCCCTTCGGCGTAAAGCGCCTTGAAATGTGATGAGGCGGCAGCGCGACCTGCGAAGTTGACTGTATTCAGTCCCTGTTCCGACATCATATTCACCTTGCTAACGCATCACTTAGGCAATGAGGACGCGAGAAGAAAGTTCCGTCCCCGCGTTTCTGTAAGTTAAGATGATGTTTATAGCCGCAATCGGCAAGGCGTTTCTTAAGGAAAGGTTAATACCCACACTTTTGAGAATGCCGGGAAAAAAGAAGAGCCGCAAAAGCGGCTCTCAAGGTAAAACAGGGAGAAAGTCAGACCTCTTCGCCAGGTGGTGAAATCGTCTGAGTCCGGGAAGCCCGGATGTTTCTCATCCTCTACTATGATGATTAATATCCAGTTAAAATCGGGATTGGTTTACCCTAAGTCTTCGTTTCTCGGCGTCAGGACCGGAAGAGACTGTCCGCCGCGCGGCGGACCGCAGACTTCCTCTCCATGTCGGCCTGAAGACGACGGATCTCCGTTTGCAGAAGTTCAATCCGGAGCTCCAGATCCTCCACCGAAAGCGAACTGAGATCGGCGCCAACCTCATGCGCAACGGAATGCTTCTTTGGCCGATCGTCGTCTGAGAAGCTCATGCGGGTTGCCTTTCCTGCGCGTCGTCGTTTCCTTCGCTCGCGCGTGGATTAAGCAGCAGGCTTTCGGGTGTCGTCAAGGAGGGCGCAAGCGCCGGCGAGCCTGCATAGCTGTCGCGATCTGCCACGGGAACGGGTGCCCTTCTGCGGCTGCGGAAGATGGCGTAGGCGGTGACGAGGATATGGCTGACAGCCGTGACTGCAAAGAGCGAGTAGGGACCAAGCCAGGTCATGACTGGGCCACCCAGCGTGGGACCAATGATCGTTCCTACGCCGTAGAGGAGGAGCAGGCCTCCCGATACCTTCACGAAATCCTCCGGTGCGGCATGATCGTTGGCATGAGCGACGGCGATTGGATAGAGCGCATTGGCCGCGGCGCCGTAGATCCCGACGAGCACGAGGATTGCATAGACATTGCCGGGCTGGATAACACTCAGGCCAAGACCGGCCGCCGCCCCCAAGCCGGCAAGAGCGGCCAAGACATATCGACGGTCCATCTTGTCCGACAGGCGCCCGGCCGGGAACTGAGCGACGGCGCCCGCAAGAATGGTCACGCTCACCATGATCGCAATGGTGTCCCCGGGGAGGCCGGCGCGCGCTCCGAACACGGCAACCAGTGTGCCGTAGGCGCCGTTCGCCGTGCCGATGAGCAGGATCGCGAGGAAAGAGACGGGCGAGTTGCGATACAGGCCCTTGAGATCCAGCCGTACACGTTTGAGGGGCTGCGGCGATGCCGCCCGCGAGATGGCAGTCGGAATGATCGCGAAGCAGTAGAGAATGCCGCAGATCATGAAGAGCGTCGGGGTGGAGATGTCGGCGAAAGGAACCATCATCTGGCCACCCACCACGCCAAACAGGGTGATCGAGATGTAGAAGGAGAAGATCGCGCCCCGGCTCTCATTGGTGGCGCGCTCGTTCAGCCAGCTCTCGATGATCATCGAGGTGCCGGCGGTGCAGAAGCCGGTAACCGCGCGCAGGATAAGCCAGGCCGTTTGGTCGACAAGCAGTCCCGTCAGCAGAACATTGAGGCAGATGAGGGCCCCAAAGCCGGCAAAGGCGCGCACATGACCGATGCGGCGGACGAGATTGGGCGCAACGAAGCAGCCGAGCACGAAGCCGGTGGCCCAGGTGGTTCCGATCAGGCCGAGGATCTCGTTTGAATAGCCCTCCTGGGAGCCGCGGACGGGCAGGAGCAGACCCTGCAGCCCGTTGCCGAGGAACAGGAAGAGCGTGCTCGTGAGAAGTGCCAGGACCGGCAGCAGGTTACGTCGCATTTCAATTGCCAACTTCGTACGTCTGAGGATGTGCCGTATCGGGCATGATGGGATTTAGATTGCCTGTAGCACCAACTGAGGATTAATCACCGTAGGATCAGGTCCGGTATGCGAATCGATGTGCGGCATTGGTGGCCACCAAAAATGACCAGCCTGTGACGGCAAGGACCGAGGGAGACAAACATCTCAAAGCTGATTGGCATCCTGTTGCTCCTCGCCATGGTCGTGCACATCATCCGTCCGCTGGGCCTGCCTGGTCTGCGAAAGCGAGCGGACTTTTGGAAGGTCGCCGTTCTGGCCTTCGTTATCTGGGCAGTGACCCTCCTGATGAGAGATTTTACCTAGGGCGATTGTCGCACCTGCAAAGGAAAAGGCTGCCCCGTTTCCGGCGCAGCCTTTGTTTATCACGCACTGCTGTTGGCGAGCGCTTAGCTCAAATCATCCGGGCGCCCGCGCCAAAGGGGCCGCATCAGGCCTTATTCACGCTCGCGGCGTAGATCTGATCGATTGTCTTGGCCAGGCTTGCGGCGAAGTCCGCATCGCTCATGGTGACACGCAGGTTTTCCGTCAGCGCGCGCGAGAAGCTTGCGATCATGCCGCGGTTGTGGCTGAGCTTTTCGCAGGCATCGGCGGTGCTGTAGCCGCCGGAAAGAGCGACAACGCGAACAACCGACTGGTGGGCGACGAGGGGGGCATAAAGATCCGGCACGGTCGGGATCGTCAGCTTCAGCATCACCTTCTCGCCTTGCGGCAGCTTGTCGAGCTGCTCGGCGATCGTGTCGCGAAGTATAGCCTCGGCCTGTTCCTTTGTCGGGCTGTTGATTGACACTTCGGGCTCGATGATCGGCATCAGGCCCTGGCCGATGATTTGGCGTGCGACCTCAAACTGCTGCTGCACGACAGCGGCAATCCCATCCTTGTCGGCATGGGCGATCACCGAGCGCATCTTGGTGCCGAAGATCCCCTTGTCGCGACCGCGGATCAAGAGAGCATCCAGATCCGGCATCGGCTTCATCAACTGGACGCCATTCTCCTCGTCGAGAAGACCTTTGTCGACCTTGAGGAACGGAACGACGCCGCGCTGTTGCCAAAGATATGAAGGCACTTCCTGGCCGTCGACGTCACCTTCCATGGTTCGCTCAAACAGGATGGCACCGATCACCCTGTCGCCTGTGAAGGCGGGCGCTTTCATGATCCGGACGCGCATGGCGTGCATCAGGCGGAACATCTCCTCGTCGCCCTGATAGTCGTTTTCGGTGATGCCGTAGAGGCGCAACGCTTTGGGTGTCGAACCGCCGCTCTGATCCAACGCAGCGATGAATCCGGGTGCAGAACTCATCTTGTTCAACATCTTCGCGTCCACCATGTCTCACTCCTATCCCAGAGCCGGCGCAGCACGCGCCACCCTCGTTGATGTTACAGCCAGCCGCGGTGCCAAGCATATTGTTCCGTAGACAAACATGCAGGCCCCGCTCGCTGATCTCCCCTCTTTGCGAGGTTCCAGATCGCCGATAACAGATGTAGGGCGGAAGTAAATCAGGGACTAAGTGACTGAAACGATTGAAATCAATTCAATCGTTTAAAACTTCTAAAATGTTTAAAGGCGATTGACGAAGGCACGGGCAGACCTATTTCCCGCGCCTTCGAAGTTTCTATCATTTCATGAGAGCGGTCACGCCAGGCAGTTCCTTGCCCTCCATCCACTCAAGAAACGCACCGCCGGCCGTTGAGATATAAGTAAAATCGTCTGCGACACCTGCGTGGTTGAGAGCGGAAACAGTATCTCCACCACCCGCAACGGAAACGAGGCTAGCAGCCTTGGTGCGTACCGCCGCATGACGAGCTGCTGAAACTGTTGCGGCATCGAACGGAGCAATCTCGAAAGCGCCCAGAGGCCCGTTCCACACCAACGTGTGTGCCTTCGAGATCCACTCGTTGACCAATGCAACCGACTTCGGGCCAACATCGAGAACCATGGCGTCGACAGGGATGGCGTTGATTGCGACGACCTCGTTCGCCGCACCTGCCTTGAACTCCCGTGCCACTACGCCATCGACCGGAAGAACGATGGAGCAACCGGACGTTTCCGCTTCAGCCATGATGTTTCGCGCGGTGTCCGCCAGGTCGTGCTCGCACAGCGACTTGCCAACGTCGACCCCCTGCGCGGCGAGGAAGGTGTTGGCCATGCCGCCGCCGATGACCAGCGCGTCAACCTTCTTGACCAGGTTCATCAGCAGGTCGATCTTGGTCGAAACCTTTGCGCCGCCGACAATCGCAACGACCGGCTTTACCGGCTGGCCAAGACCCTTTTCCAGCGCCTCAAGCTCGGCCTGCATGGTGCGTCCGGCATAGGCCGGCAGAACCCGCGCCAGCCCTTCCGTGGACGCATGCGCACGGTGCGCAGCTGAGAACGCGTCGTTGACATAGACATCGCCATTGGCGGCCAGCGCCTTTACGAAGTCTGCGTCGTTCTTTTCCTCGCCCTTGTGGAAGCGAGTGTTTTCCAGAAGCAGCACGCCGCCCGCTGGTAGCTCCGCAATCGCGTTAGCGGCCGCATCACCAATGCAGTCCGACGCAAATGCGACCGGCTTGCCGAGAACGTCGGCGGTCGCGCGCGCAATCGGCGCGAGGGAGAATTCCGCATTCGGCTCACCCTTCGGGCGCCCGAAATGGGCGAGAAGGATAACCTTCGCGCCCTTTTCGCTGAGTTCGTTGATGGTGGGGGCCACGCGCTCGATACGGGTCGCATCGGTCACGACGCCGTCCTGCGTTGGTACGTTCAGGTCGACGCGAACAAGAACGCGCTTGCCGGACACGGCGGCATCATCGAGCGTGTGGAACCCAGCCATCATCAA
>CAYNED010000208.1:0-5312 GCA_964396135.1 uncultured Neorhizobium sp. | reverse complement strand
ACAGCACCGGCAGCATGTGCTCCTGCGGGAAGCCGGTGATCCGGAAGACGCCGCCATACACCAGCTCGGCTGCGAAAACGATCTTGTCGCCCTCTTTGGCCTCTACATTGAGGGAAAGGACGACGTCGAAATCCGTCTCGGAAAGCGGGTTGGCATTGACGTTGACATTGATGTTGATGGCCGGGGCCTTGTCGCGGGCCTGCAGCGAACGGGGTGCACCCGGGTTCTCGAAGGAAAGGTCCTTCGTGTACTGCGCAAGGATATTGAGCGACGGGCTCGCTGCACCCTGTGTATTTTCGTCGGCCATGCGGTGTCCTCGAAAGATAAAAAGTTAGATCGGCGTCTAACATTTCACCCCCGGCCTTACAACCCTGCCGGAGCGCCCGAGGCTACTCGTCCTTCAAACGCCGCTCTGTCCAGGGAGAAGCGGGGTTCGGTTCGCGCGTAAACTCCTCCTCCTCCAGATCGACCACGCCGCCCCTGACAGTGCCCGGATCAAAACCGGCATCGCGCTCATAGCGTCGGCTATAGGTCGTGGAGCTGACGACGACGCGGCGTCCAATCGCCGACCATAACATCTGTCGTATAGCGGGAATGAAGAGAAGCAACCCGATGATGTCGCTGATGAAGCCTGGTACGAGAAGCAGCAGGGCAGCAACGACGATCATTGCCCCGTGAATCATTGTGCCACCGGGAACGCGACCCTGCCGCCCTTCGGCCGACACCTGCCGCAGCATGTTCAGTCCCTGCCTCCTCAGGAGCAGGATCCCAGCAACACCGCTGAGGATCACGAGGCCGAGCGTGCTCCACACGCCAATTGCCCGCCCGACAAGAACGAACCCGGCGATCTCCGCCAGCGGCATGAGCAGAATCGGGAATAGGATCCAAGGCGTGCGCATAAAGTTAACCTGTCTCCGAAGGCCTCGCGCGCCTTCGCTATTTGAATGATGTCACGTTGCGGACTATATGAGAATGTAGATGAACGATTTAAACGGCATTGCGGGTAAAGATGGGCTCCAACGACTTCATAACTCTGTTCTTTCTCGTGGCGGCGGTCCTGATCTTTCTGCAATTGCGCAGCGTTCTGGGTCGCAGGACGGGAAACGAGAAGCCGCCCTTCGATCCCTATAGTGCCCGCGGGGCCGCCAAGGCACCGGCCGGCGATGACGGAAAGGTCGTAACGCTGCCGCGCCGGGAGCTTACCGATGAAGAGAAATACTCCGAGATCGACGGGATGGCGAAACCCGGAACATCGTTGAATTCGTCGCTTCGGGAATTGCTGTCCGTAGATCCTTCCTTCAAGCCCAAGGAGTTTCTCAACGGCGCGCGCATGGCCTATGAGATGATCGTGATGGCCTTCGCCGATGGCGACCGCAAGACCTTGAAGAACCTCCTTTCCAAGGAAGTATACGATGGTTTCGATGCAGCCATCTCTGAGCGTGAAGCAAGGGGAGAGGTGGTGAAGTCCACCTTCGTCGGCATCGACCGGGCCGATATCACCAACGCCAGTGTCTCGAACATGGAAGAACAGGTGACCGTTCGCATCGTCAGCCAGTTGATCTCGGCCACCTTCGACAAGGATGGCAACCTGGTGGACGGCGATCAGGAGAATGTCGCAGATGTCACCGACATCTGGACCTTTGCGCGCGACACCCGCTCGCGGGATCCGAACTGGAAGCTTGTCGCAACCGAATCGGAGCAATGATCGGGAGCATGTCCGGGTTCACCCTTAGGCAGACGCAGTTTCAGGATCTGCCGGGGTGGGAGGAAGACGATCCAGGCAGCATCGCGGCAGGCATGCAATCCTGCTTGAACCATATCCTTTCGGTAAAGCCATATAAGGCCGGATCGCTGGGCCTGAGATCAGAGGACATAGTTCCTGTTTACGAGGCTGCGGCGCGCCTCACCTTTTCGGACGGAGCGGCTGTCCGGACGTTCTTCGAAACTCAATTCCGACCATTTCTGATCTGCCCTGATGGCGGAAATGCTGGCTTTGTGACAGGGTTCTACGAGCCCGAGATCGACGTTGCTGCGGCCCCCTCGGCAGACTTTGCTTATCCATTCTACCGTCGACCTCATGATCTGGTGGACCTCGATGACACCACTCGCCCGTCGTCGATGGACCCTAGCTATATGTTCGCTCGCTTTCGAAACGGGGAAATCGATCCCTATCCGGATCGGGAACAGATCGATCGTGGCTATCTGGCAGGCCACGGCCTGGAGATTGCTTGGGCAAGATCGAAGGTTGATGTCTTTTTCGCGCATGTTCAGGGTGCTGCTCGCTTGCGTTTCCCTGATGGCTCAGTGAAGCGGATCACTTATGCCGCAAAGGCGGGGCATCCTTTCTCGGCTATCGGAAAGCTTCTCATCGAGCGCGGCGAGCTTGATCCGGCCACCGTATCCATGCAGTCGATACGCGCGTGGCTCGGTGAGAATCCGGCTAAGGTTGATGAGGTGCTTTGGCACAATCGCTCCTACATCTTCTTTCGCGAGGCTGAGGTGGAGGATCCGGCGCTCGGACCGGTAGCTGCCGCCAAGGTCCCGCTCCTGCCCGGGCGGTCCCTGGCTGTGGATCGGCTGATCCATACCTTTGGCTTTCCGTTCTTTGTGCATGCGCCGACACTCACGCATCTGGACGACGGGCGTCCATTTGCACGAACCCTCCTTTCGCTCGATACCGGCAGTGCCATTGTGGGCCCCGCCCGCGGAGACATCTTTACTGGCTCTGGAGATACTGCCGGAGAGCAGGCGGGAACCGTGCGCCATCAAGCCGATTTTTATCTCCTCGTCCCAAGGACCGCCGCAGGGAGGTTTGCAGTATGACGACGGGACGCAAGCTCAGCCCTGAAGAGCGGATCTTATGGGGCAAGGTGGCTAAATCTGCACGGGCGCTGCCGGGACGCAGCGAGGAAGCGCGCCAGCTGGAAGCCGAGCTCGCAGCAATGATTGCGGCGGAGGAGGCGGCCCTGCAGAAGGCGTCGACGCCTCCCGAAGAGGCGCGCCCGCGCCCTGCAAAGCCGACGCCCGTGACCAAAGCAGCCAGACCATCGGGGAGCCATCAGCCATTGGAGAAGCCTGTGCATCGCAAGCTCGCCAAGGGCAGGCTCGCGATAGAGGCGCGCATAGACCTTCACGGGCTCTATCAGTCGGAGGCACACGACCTTCTTCTCGATTTTCTTTCCAGGGCAAGCGATCGCGGCATGCGGCACGTGCTGGTCATAACGGGCAAGGGCAGCTCGGGCGGGAGCGAAGGTGCTTTGCGTCGGGCCGTGCCCTTGTGGTTCTCCAAGCCCGAGTTCAGGTTTCTGATTTCGTCCTACGAGTGGGCGGCACGCCATCATGGTGGGGAAGGCGCGCTCTATGTTCGGCTGAGCCGTCCGGCGAGGCGGCTGTGACGCCGTTTGCTCACGCCCTTCGCGAACTGCGCCGACGAAGAGGTGTGACGCAAAGGGATCTCGCTCAGGCCATTGGCGTTTCGCCGGCCTATCTCTCTGCACTGGAACACGGCAAACGCGGCAAGCCCAGCTTCGACCTGCTGCAGCGGATCGCTGGCTATTTCAACATCATCTGGGATGAAGCGGACGAGCTGTTCATGACAGCCGCTGCCTCACATCCCAAGGTGACGCTTGATACCACCGGACTGCCGGCTGCCTATACGCTTCTGGCGAACCGATTGGCCCGCGAGATTCGCTCTTTGTCGCCGGACATGGTACAGGCTATTGAGGAACTGCTCGATCAGCCTCGCAACGGGGGCTGAATGGTGTAAAATCCCCCGATTTAAGGCTGTCCTGGTGGGGCTTGAGCTTTAGAATTCGCCCCAAACTCCCTATATCTGTAAGCGGATAAGCGGGTGATTCGCATCTTCGATGCTCTTCGCCGACGGACAACTGGAAAGATCACTGATGACTGAAACACCCGTGAGCGAAAACGGCGCGAGTGCAGACTATGGCGCAGACTCCATCAAGGTCTTGAAAGGGCTTGATGCTGTGCGCAAGAGACCTGGGATGTACATCGGTGATACCGATGACGGCTCCGGCCTTCATCACATGGTCTATGAAGTCGTTGACAACGCCATCGACGAAGCGCTCGCCGGTCATGCGGATCTGGTGACGGTAACCTTGAACCCGGACGGTTCGGTCACGGTCACGGACAACGGCCGCGGCATCCCTACCGATATCCATACCGGGGAAGGCGTGTCTGCAGCCGAGGTCATCATGACGCAGCTGCATGCGGGCGGAAAATTCGATCAGAATTCCTACAAAGTTTCCGGCGGCTTGCACGGCGTTGGTGTATCTGTCGTCAATGCATTGTCGGTGTGGCTGAAACTACGGATTCGGCGTAACGGGAAGGTTCATGAAATCTCGTTCACTCACGGCGTTGCCGACGCGCCGCTGAAGGTGATCGGGGATTACGAAGGCCGTTCTGGTACCGAGGTGACCTTCCTGGCCAGCACCGAAACCTTCACCATGACGGAGTTCGATTACGGCACGCTCGAGCATCGCCTGCGCGAGCTGGCCTTTCTCAACTCCGGTGTGAGAATCCGGCTAACGGACAAGCGCAAGCCTGACGTCCGCGAGGAGGAGATGATCTACGACGGCGGCCTCGAGGCCTTCGTTCGCTATCTTGACCGGTCCAAGAAGCCGCTTGTCGAAAAGCCTGTGGCGATCCGCGGCGAGAAGGATGGGATGACAGTTGAAGTCGCTCTGTGGTGGAACGACAGCTATCACGAGACGATGTTGTGCTTCACCAACAACATTCCCCAGCGCGACGGCGGAACGCATATGGCCGGTTTCCGTGGTGCGCTGACGCGACAGGTCACGGCCTATGCCGACAGTTCCGGCATCACCAAGAAGGAAAAGGTTTCGCTCACCGGCGAAGACTGCCGTGAAGGCCTTACCGCAGTTTTGTCCGTCAAGGTTCCCGATCCGAAGTTCTCGTCGCAGACCAAGGACAAGCTCGTTTCCTCTGAAGTTCGTCCGGTTGTCGAAAGCCTCGTCAATGAGGCCCTCAGCACCTGGTTTGAAGAACATCCCGCCGAAGCCCGCGTGCTGGTCGGAAAGGTGGTGGAAGCTGCTGTCGCTCGCGAAGCGGCTCGCCGGGCGCGAGAATTGACGCGGCGCAAGGGCGCCCTCGATATCGCATCACTGCCAGGCAAGTTGGCCGACTGCTCTGAACGCGATCCCACCAAATCAGAACTGTTCCTTGTGGAGGGTGATTCCGCCGGCGGCTCGGCCAAGCAGGGCCGCTCGCGCGAGACACAGGCGATCATGCCGCTGCGTGGCAAGATCCTCAACGTCGAGCGTGCACGCTTT
>CAYNED010000207.1:0-5334 GCA_964396135.1 uncultured Neorhizobium sp. | reverse complement strand
GATCACGATCTCCGTCAACCCGGCCGGTGAGATCTACCTGCAGGAATCGGCAATCGCGATCGACGAAGTGGTGCCGAAGCTCGAGGCAATCGCCACCACCGGCTACAACGAACGCATCTATGTCCGTGGCGATACGGCGGCTGCCTATGGCGTCGTCATGAAAGTCATGGCGCGCATCTCCTCGGCCGGATTCAAGAATATCGGTCTCGTGACGCTGCAGGAACAGGAGCAGTAACAGGGGCGATGAAGGGAAGTCTCGGCACATCGCTGGTTTTTCACACCCTGGTACTGGGCTGGGCGCTTGTTTCGCTGGGCTCGCCGGCGTCGTTCGACGTGGCCGAGGTTGAGGCGCTTCCGGTCGACATCATCCCCGTGGAGTCGATCACCCAGATCCAGCAGGGCGACAAGAAGGCACCGCTCGCTGAAAAGGCGGCGCCTGTGCCGACGAGTAAGCCGAACGTGGTCGAGAACGCTGAGAACACCGGCGATAACGACATTGACCTGAAGGCACCGCCGACGCCTGCCAAGCGTCCGGTGGAAACTGAAGTCGCCGCGGCGCCGGAGAAGACCGAGAACCCTCTCCCCAATCCGACGACCGAGACAAACAAGATCAAGGACATCGTTCCGGAAGAGACAGCGCCGAAGCCCACTGAGGTTGCAGCCTTGCCGGAAGCAAAGCCGGAAATCGCGCCGCAGCCAACACCTGAACCCACACCGGAGCCTGCGCCCGAAGAGGCGGTCGTCGAAGAAATTCCACTTCCTGATTCGGTTCCCGTGCCGGCCGCGCGCCCGAAACCTGAGCCGCCGAAGGAACAGGCAAAGCCCTTAGAGAAGCCGGCGGAGAAAAAGCCGGAAACGCCGAAAGCTGCCGAAAAGCCGACGGACAAGAAGGTTGCCGACAAGAAGCAGGAGACTGCGAAGTCGACCTCTTCGAAGGAAAGCGATTTCAATGCCGATGAGATTGCCGCTCTCCTCAACAAGCAGGAGGCTGCAGGCGGTGGCGCCAAGCGCTCGACCGAAACGGCGGCGCTCGGCGGGAAGAAGACGACCGGTGGATCGACGCTCAGCCAGAGCGAGATGGACGCGCTGCGCGGCCAGATCCAGAACAACTGGTCGATTATCGCCGGCATTGAGGGTGCAGACGGGCTCATTATCACCGTCAGGATGAAGCTCGATGAAACCGGTGCGATCGTCGGACGGCCCGAAGTCTCTGCGAGCGGCGGCTCGGATACGGCTCGCCGCACCCTTGAAGGAAGTGCACTTCGCGCCGTCATGCGCTCTGCTCCCTTCAAGAACCTCCCTGTCGATAAATACGATGCCTGGAGCGAAGTCGTCGTGAACTTCGATCCCAGCGAAATGCTGTAATAGCTGAAAGGCTGAAGACTATGATGAGACGCACAATCGTCCGCCTGATGATCGCGTTCGCCGCGATGGCGACAAGCTTCGCGCCTGCCTACGCCCTGGTGGAGATCAACATCAACAAAGGCAATGTCGAGCCGCTGCCGATCGCGATCACCGACTTCCAGTCGGGCAACGAACTGGGTGCGCAGATCAGCCAGGTCATTGCTGCGGACCTGCAGCGCTCCGGCCTTTTTGCGCCCGTTAACAAGGCCGCCTTCATCGAGAAGGTCTCGAGCCCGGACCAGCAGCCGCGCTTTGAAGACTGGAAGGTTATAAACGCGCAGGCGCTGGTGACGGGGAGGGTAACGCGCGAAAGCGACGGCCGCCTGCGTGCCGAATTCCGCCTTTGGGACACGTTTGCCGGCCAGCAGATGACCGGCCAGCAGTTCTTCACCCAGCCGGAGAACTGGCGCCGCGTCGCCCATATCATCGCGGACGCGATCTATGAGCGCGTCACCGGTGAGAAGGGTTACTTTGATACCCGCGTCGTCTTCGTTTCCGAAAGCGGGCCAAAGACGGCTCGCCAGCGCCAGCTTGCGATCATGGACCAGGACGGCTTCAACGTCCGCCAACTGACCAACAGCAAGGACATCGTCCTGACGCCACGCTTCTCGCCGAACCGGCAGGAAGTCACCTATATGTCTTTCGAGGGTGACCAGCCACGGGTCTATCTGCTGCAGCTTGAAACCGGACAGCGTGAGGTCGTCGGCAACTTCCCGGGCATGACGTTTGCACCACGGTTCTCGCCGGACGGCCAGAAGGTGATCATGAGCCTCCAGCAGGAAGGCAATTCCAACATCTACACGATGGACCTGAGATCGCGTACGACGACGCGCCTGACCAACACTGCCGCCATTGATACCTCGCCGTCCTATTCCCCGGATGGCACGAGGATTGTCTTCGAAAGCGACCGCGGCGGACGTCAGCAGCTCTACGTCATGGGAGCGGACGGCTCCGGCCAGACGCGCATCTCGTTCGGCGACGGGTCTTATTCGACGCCTGTATGGTCGCCGCGTGGGGACTTGATCGCCTTCACCAAGCAGTCCGGCGGCAAGTTCGCCATCGGTGTGATGAAGCCCGACGGTTCGGGGGAACGTATCCTCACCACGGGCTTCCACAATGAGGGGCCGACATGGGCGCCCAATGGCCGGGTGCTGATGTTCTTCCGGCAAAACGCAGGCGCAGGCGGGCCCCAGCTCTACTCGATCGACCTGACCGGATATAACGAGCAGCAGGTCAAGACGCCGGCCTTCGCTTCGGACCCTGCTTGGTCACCGCTTCTTGAATAATGGCAGAATACGGACGGAGGCGGCCTGCCGCCTCTTTGCCGCCCAAATCTCCTGAAAAGGAGCGTCTTGAGGGACACCGAAGCGATTTGTTAACCATGATGGTTTTATTTGAGTTAACCGACCTCGGTTAGAGTCTGGCAACTCTATTACGTTGATCTAAGGAGAGACCGGCTATGGGCCGCACCGATACCCCGGCGATGAGCCGAATGCAGAAACTTGCTCGCAACCCGGCCGTGATCGCATTGACACTCACGCTTGCGCTGGCTGGCTGCGCCAACAAGAAGAACCTTCCCAATAATGCTGGCGATCTGGGCCTTGGCGCTGGTGCGGGTGGTGCGGCGACACCGGGCTCGTCGCAGGACTTCACGGTCAATGTCGGCGACCGCATCTTCTTTGACACCGATTCCACGTCGATCCGCGCAGACGCACAGCAAACGCTCGATCGTCAGGCGCAGTGGTTGGCTCGTTATCCGAACTACGCGATCACCGTCGAAGGTCATGCCGACGAGCGCGGCACACGCGAATATAACCTGGCGCTGGGCGCACGTCGCGCAGCTGCAACCAAGGACTATCTTGCTGCACGCGGCGTTCCGGCTAACCGGATACGCACAATCTCCTACGGCAAGGAAAAGCCGGTCGCCGTCTGCGACGACATTTCCTGCTGGTCGCAGAACCGTCGCGCTGTGACGGTTCTCGGTGGAGCCGGCATGTAAGAAGCCCACCGCGGCAACGAGATTGTGAAGGCGGCCGAAAGGCCGCCTTTTCTTTTTCCTTAGTTTAGCCGAACTTGCGATACTTTTAGAGGCAGGGCTCGGTTGCAATTTTACGTAGATTGACAAAATCTGCAGTCGCGCCAAACCGGCGCAGATCAAAGCAGGACGGACGATATGAAGAAACTTGTCTTGGCAGCAATGCTGGGGCTGACAGTGGCGGGCGGCCCCGCCGGGGCGTTTTCACTGCCGGACCTTTTGCAGCGGAACAATCAGGTGTCGCAAGCGCCGGTGGTGCTGGCACAGAGTGGCGACCCGGTTCGTCTTCAGCAACTGGAAGAAGAAATTCGCCAGCTCAACGGCCGCATCGAGGAAATGAGCTTCCAGATCCTGCAAATGCAGGAACAGATGCGGAAGACTCAGGAAGATAACGAGTTCCGCTTCCAGGAACTCGAAAAGAGCGACAACGGAGCGGCCGGGCAACCGGCCGCTACCGCTTCCAGACCACAACCGGCTGCTCCGCAGGCCCCACCGACTGACGACGTCGCACGGGTCATCGAGACGCCACCAGTTGCACCGCCCACCGGGGCCGCAACTGCAGCCCCGCCAGAGGCCACACTCGGCTCCATCGAGTTCGACCAGAACGGCAATCCCCGCAACGTCACGCGCAACGAAAGCATTGACAACTCCGCGGGCTTGCCTGGCGTCGACACTGGCGCGCCGCTGCCGTCGCAGAACAGCGCCGCTGCCACCGATGCACAACAGACAGCCTCGCTCGGCAACGAGAACGACACCTATCAAGTCGCCTATAATCATGTCCTCGCCGGGGACTACACGTTGGCCGAGCAGGGGTTCACGCAGTATCTGACGGAATTTCCCGAAGGTGGGCGCGCGGCCGATGCGAGCTTCTGGCTAGGTGAGGCCCAGTATTCCCAAGGCAAGTACACTGAGGCAGCCCAGACATTTCTGAATGCCCACCAGACATATAATACAGCGCCTAAAGCGCCCGAAATGCTGTTGAAGCTTGGCATGTCGCTCGCGGCACTCGACAACACCGAGACTGCATGCGCCACTCTCAAGGAAGTGCCAAAACGCTATCCGAACGCGCCGCGCCCCGTGCTCTCGAAGGGGGCATCGGAGCAGAAGCGTCTCCGCTGCTGATCTGCCGCCGGTGCCCACTGCCGCTGCTTCATCCAGTCTGACAGTCCAACAGTCCATTGCTGCCTTCTTGCAAAAACTGCAGAGGCCTATGCGTCTGCTTGTGGCCGTTTCTGGCGGAAGCGATTCTGTGGGACTGCTGATCGCTCTTAAAGAACATGCCACAGCTGATCTCGCCCTTATGGCAGCGACCGTCGATCATGGACTTCGTTCGCAATCCGCCGACGAAGCGCGCGATGTTGCTCTTCTATGTTCACGGCTTGGAATCCCCCACACAACCCTCGTTTGGAAGGGTAAGAAGCCTTCGGCGGGCGTTGCTGCTGCTGCGCGCGAAGCGCGCTACAGACTGCTTTGTGAGGCCGCTGAGGAAGTTGGCGCGGATGCGATCCTCACGGGTCACACTCTCGATGACCAGCTGGAAACGGTCGCTATGCGTGCTTCTCGCGGAGGCGGGGCGGATGCCCGTGGATTGGCCGGGATGGCCGAGATTGTCCTCCTGCGCAGCCGCCACTGGCTGTTGCGTCCGTTGCTCCGGACCCGCCGGGAGAATATCCGCAACTTCCTTCGGCAGCACGGTGAAGTCTGGGTCGACGATCCATCGAACTCAGATCAAAAGAACGAACGAGCGAGGACGCGCAAAGCCTTGGAGTTGCAGTCGCCTGTCTCGGCCGCAGAGATCGACGGCGCCGGGCAGCGGCGTCAAGATCTTTCGCAGGCCGCCGCGTGCCTTCTTGCAGAACACGCGACCTTTCACCGAGCCGCGCTGATGCATCTCT
>CAYNED010000206.1:0-5360 GCA_964396135.1 uncultured Neorhizobium sp. | reverse complement strand
AGCCGCGGCGATACTCGAACTTGTCGACCGCCTTCATCAGGCCGATATTGCCTTCCTGGATGAGATCGAGGAACTGCAGGCCGCGGTTCGTGTACTTCTTGGCGATCGAGATCACCAGGCGCAGGTTCGCCTCGACCATTTCTTTCTTGGCGATGCGCGCCTCTCGCTCGCCCTTCTGGACCATCGAGACGATGCGGCGGAATTCGGCAATCGAAATACCCGTTTCCGTCGCGAGATTCTGGATCTCCTGGCGGATGTCGCGGATCGTTGAGTTTTCTTCCCGAGCGAAATCCTTCCAGCCGCGCGCCGACAGGTTGGAGATCGACTTCATCCAGTTCGGATCAAGCTCCGCGCCCTGATACTGCTCCAAGAACGAGTCGCGCTTGACGCCATAAGATTCGGCAAGCCGAAGCAGCCGGCCTTCGTTCTGCATCAGCCGCTTGGAGATGTCGTAGAGCTGCTCCACGAGCGCTTCGACCCGGTTCTGGTTCAGCGACAGCGACTTGACCGCCGTGATCAGCTGATCCTTGAGCTCCTTGTAGCGACGCTCCTGGCCGGACGACAGCGTGCCGGTGCAGGACAGACGGGCTTCCACCTGCTGGTCCTGCAGCTTGCGCAGCTTCTTGTAGGTGTCGGCAATGGTGTCGAGCGTTTCCATAACCTGCGGGCGCAGCTCTGCTTCCATGGCGGCAAGAGACAGGCTCGACTCGTCGTCGTCCTCTTCCTCTTCCTCGCCGGGCAAGCCTTCACCGCCGACGGCAGTGATGTCATCGTCATTGGCAGCAAAACGCGTCTTGCGAGCCTTTTCCTTTTCCTCCGCTGCCTTACGGTCAGCTTCGATCTTCTCCGGGCTCTGGAACTGCGGTGCAGCCTTTGCCTCGGGGCCGGAATAGGTCGTTTCGAGATCGATGATCTCGCGCAACAGCGTCGTGCCTTCGTTCAGCTCGTCGCGCCAGATGATGATGGCCTGGAAGGTCAGCGGGCTTTCGCAAAGCCCGGCGATCATCGTCTCGCGGCCGGCCTCGATGCGCTTGGCGATCGCGATTTCGCCCTCGCGCGAAAGAAGCTCGACCGAACCCATTTCACGCAGATACATGCGCACCGGATCATCGGTCCGGTCCGTCGGCTCTTTCTTCTTGGCAGTGGCCAGCGCGGTACCCGCGCTCGGCGCGATCTCGCCGCCCTCGCTCTCGCCGTCGCTGTCGTCTGAGCTGTCGTCCTCGCTGGCGGCTTCGTCCGCCTCGTCATCCTCGACGACATTGATGCCCATGTCGGAGAGCATGGACATCGTATCCTCGATCTGTTCGGAAGTGACTTCTTCCGAGGGCAGAACCGAATTCAACTCATCCATCGTGACATAGCCGCGCTTCTTGGCGGCCTTGATCATCTTCTTGACGGCGTCATCCGAAAGGTCGAGAAGTGGACCGTCGGGCGTTCCTTCGCGCTCGGTCTCCGCTTCTTCGTTTTCTTTGACTTTCGTTGCCATTTAACTTCGCTTTCCTTGAACGCCACCTCGCCGCGGTGGCCTACGGCTCAGGCGCAGAGCGCCAGCCGCGAATCACTGTTCAACACGTACGGAATGATCTTTAATTCCGGATTACCACGACGGCAGCTGCCATATGACGACGCCCTTCCTGGGCTGGTCGACGATCGTGGTCCGGTGCGCTTGACCCACTCCACCTTTTCTGCCTGATGTGGTGATTCCCACAAATTAACGCCCCGTCAAGCTTTTCTGCGGCGAAGCGCCGGTGAAAAGTGGAAAAAGCCGTTCGATGAAGCTTCCAGGTCAAACAAGTACTCGGTTGCCGCTTATGTAGTCAGTCGCCAGTCGGTGACAAGAGCCGAGGGATCTGAATCTAGGCTTTTGCCGGCACCGCGTTGGAACCCTGTCTTGATTATACACCGATTCGCAAGGTGCTAACCATGTCCGACAGCCGCCCCCTTGACCCTGCCAGACATCACGCCGAAGCCATCGATGATCGCCTCCTGATTTTCGAGCCGGCCAATTTCCAGCTGCACCTCCGACAGAGCGCGTATCAGCGCACTCGCCCGCTCCTCCTCGTCTGCCGCCGTCTCGGCAATCTCACGCTCCAGTTCGATCTTTTGCCAGCGTAGCTCCTTGTTGCGTGAATGAAGTGCGTAAGCCTGCCGGTAGGCCTGCACCACGTCCTGCAGATCTGCCTCAGCCGTCGCCGTCCACAGCCGCGCATTGCGCACCTGCTGGTTCATCGTTGCCAGGAGCGCCTCGAAGCCGTTCTCTTCCAGATGTTCACGCAGGCCATCGCGGTCCAGGCGGGCGCCAAGCTTGGCTGCAGTTGTCAGCAAGCAAGACCAGAAGCGCTGCAGGTCACGGTTCTCAAAGTCGACGGCGGCGATTTCATCATAGTCGTCGAGAAGAAGCTGCGGATGATTGACCACAGTCAACGCCAGAACGCTTTCACGCAAGGCCGGCAAATCGCGATGCCCGCGCACCAGTCCTGACCGCGCAAGCCGATCGGAAACCACGACACCTCGATCACTCGTGCGGCCCTGGGGACGCGTGGCATCGCTCCTACCGCCGCCCGCGCGTGTCTGGAATTTACCACGTCGCTCCGGGCCTCGCCCGCCATGGAAGAAGGCGCTCAGCCTTTCGCGCATCTCCTGCTGATAATATCGACGCACATTCTCATCGGCGATGACAGAGATGACCTGCTTCAGGCGCGCCTCGAGCTCCGCCCGTTTTTCCGGCGTATCGAAGGTCCCACCGGAGGTCTCGCGCATCCAGATCATCTCAGCGAGCGGACGTGCCTCCCCCAAAACCTTGTCGAATGGCGCACGCCCATCTTGGCGCACGATGTCGTCCGGATCCTTGCCCTCCGGCAGAATCGCAAATCGCACCGAACGCCCCGGCTTCAGGAACGGCAGCGCCAAATCTGCAGCGCGGTTGGCAGCCCTGACACCGGCGCCATCACCGTCAAAACAGAGCACCGGTTCCGGCGACATCTTCCAGAGCAGATCGAGCTGGTTGTCCGTTAGCGCAGTGCCAAGCGGTGCCACCGCATTTTCGACCCCCGCCTGGTATAGGGCGATCACGTCCATATAGCCTTCAACGGCAACAATCGTGCCGCCATCGCGTGTGCCGGGCGCCCCCTGTGATGCGCGCCTGGCACGGGCAAAATTGTAAAGCACCTGCCCTTTGTGGAAGAGCTCCGTCTCGTTGGAATTCAGGTATTTCGCCGGCGCGTCAGGCGACATGGCGCGACCCCCAAAGGCGATCACCTTTTCGCGTGACGACAGGATCGGAAACATGATGCGATCACGAAACCGGTCGTAGGAGACAGCGATCCCTTCGCCGTGGACGACGAGACCGCAAGCCTCGATTTGCTCTTTGGGCACGCCCCTTCCGGCGAGGAATTCCTTCAGCGCGTTGCGGCTTTCGGGTGCATAGCCCAAACGGAAGGTTTCGATCGTTCGTCCTGTCAGACCACGATCGCGCAGATAAGCACGCGCCCTCGCACCGGCGGCACTCTGAAGCTGATCCTGGAAAAACTGGGTTGCCAGTTCCATGACATCGAGAAGGGTTGTCCGTTCCTTCTCCCGGCGCTCCGCCTGGGGATCAGGTTGAGGAAGCGCGATGCCCGCCATGTCGGCGATCTGCTGCACGGCTTCGGGGAAGTTCAAGCCTTCGAGATCGGTGAGAAATCGAAAATGATCGCCTGAGACGCCGCAGCCGAAGCAATGATAGCGGCCTTTGCGGTCCTCGCAGTGAAAGCTCGGGCTCTTTTCCCCATGGAATGGGCAACAGGCCCAATAGTCGCCCCGCGCGACATTGGTTTTCTTGCGGTCCCACGTAACGCGCCGGCCGATGACCGACGAGATCGATACGCGATCACGGATTTCGTCAAGAAAGCTGTTGGAAAAGCGCATCGTTACCTCGAGACCTGCCCGTTATAGACGTTGGGCCGCCTAAGGCCAAGAAGAAGCCGCGTTGTGCCCGCTTTCCACAGCGCCAAGAATAAAGGCGAGGCCGGACGGCCTCGCCTTAGTTCATCGGAACTGATCTGCTTACTTCAGCAGGTCTTTGACCATGCCAGATGCCTTGGAGAAATCCATCTGGCCGGGATAACGTTCCTTGAGCGCGTTCATGCATTTGCCCATGTCGCGCAGTCCCTGCGCGCCCGTCTCCGACACCACCGTCTGGCACAGCTGGCGGACCTTGTCCTCAGAAAGCTGCTCCGGCATGAAGCCTTTGATCACGTTGATTTCGTCGCGCTCTTGCGTGGCAAGTTCAGCGCGCCCGGCCTCCTCGTAGATCTTGGCAGATTCCTCGCGCTGCTTCACCATCTTGTGCAGCACCTGCATGATCTCCTCGTCGCTGACGGGGTCCTTGCCGGCACCGCGATTGGCGATGTCGCGATCCTTGATCGCAGTCTGGATGAGGCGCACGGTCGACAAACGTCGGCTGTCCTTCGCCTTCATCGCATCCTTCATTTCATTCGCGAGCTTATCGCGCATCATGTCTTGCTCCTTTGGAGAAGCCGCGGGTCGAAATACGGCTTTTCCTTGTCAATCAGCCGGCTCTCATAGCCAAGCAAACCCTCACGATCAAATCAATTCAACCAAGCCCTTGAATCTATTGGGGAGTAATTCCCATGTAGAAAGGACCAAGCCGACATTGACCGCTTCGCGCGCTTTGTCTATTTTCCGGCACCTGCACGAGATTTAGGTATACAGGGCTGCGCGGGTCATCCGGCGCGCCCATTTCTGCGACCATAGATGGCCCTGATATCCTGCTACTTCAAGTGGCGGACCGAACGGGCGGAAGGATAGAAATGACCGCGACAGCTCCTTGGACAAGCAAAAAAACCACCGCTGTTCTCGTTCTCGCCGACGGGACCGTGATCGAAGGCGTGGGAGTCGGCGCCACCGGCAAGGTTTGCGCGGAGGTGTGCTTCAACACCGCCCTCACCGGCTATCAGGAAATTCTCACAGATCCCTCCTACCTCGGCCAGATCGTGACATTCACCTTCCCTCACATCGGCAACATTGGCACCAATGACGAGGATGTCGAAGATCTGACGCCGGCTGCCCGCCGCGGCGCGGTGGGAACGATCTTCAAGACAGACATCACCGAACCCTCGAACTATCGGGCAGCCAAGCATCTCGACGAATGGCTGAAGTCGCGCGGCGTCATCGGGCTCTCGGGCATCGACACCCGCGCACTTACCGCCTGGATCCGCGAAAAGGGAGCGCCCAACGCTGTCATCGCTCACGATCCGAACGGCGTCTTCGACATCGAGGCGCTGAAGGCGGAAGCCCGCGACTGGAGCGGTCTTGAAGGCCTTGACCTGGCACGCGAGGCGAGCTCAGGCCAGACTTCG
>CAYNED010000205.1:0-5480 GCA_964396135.1 uncultured Neorhizobium sp. | reverse complement strand
AGAGCCTGAAGATCAGCCTCAGCCGGAAGCGGAGCAGCCGCCACTGCCGCCGGCGCCAGAGCCACAGCAGGCGCCTGAGCCACCACCGCCTGCGCCCGAAGCGCCAGCGGAAGAAGAGGCTGCGGAGGTCCCGCCAGTTCCCGTACTGCGGCCGGTTTTCGAGTTTGGCGAGGAAACGACAGGACCACGCGTCTCACCGCAAGGCAACGCCTCTCGCGCAGCACCTCCAGTGTCGTCTGGGGAGGAGCCGATGGTGGAGGAGCCAGAGGTCGCGTCTCCGGATGGTGTTGAACCGGAACAACCAGAAACTTTGACGTCAGGTGCGAGCGAGGCTTTGAAGACCGCCGATGCGACGGGTGCGCCGCCAGAGACGGTGGAGGACGCCTCAGAGGCATCGGGGCAGGCTGTCGACGTGCCGGTGGAGGATCTGACCGAGGCAAAAACACTCTTCTC
The DNA here is from genome assembly GCA_964396135.1 of uncultured Neorhizobium sp. Lineage (GTDB taxonomy): Bacteria > Pseudomonadota > Alphaproteobacteria > Rhizobiales > Rhizobiaceae > Neorhizobium. The sequence continues at coordinate 5,027 of CAYNED010000205.1, read as the reverse complement.
TGTTGATATCACCGAGGATCCCGTAGCACGTACTGCCATGGGCGATCTTCCGCGTGAAATGCGCGCCACGCAGCTTTGCGAGACAGAGCTTACAGAACAGCTTCGAAACGCTTCGCCACCACGAGATCCCGACTTCATACCGCGTTCGCCCTTGTCATCCGGGACGATGCTTGAGCTCAGGCGCACCGCCTTTCGAGCCGATGGGCAGTGGTACGATCTGAGCTTCCGCTGCGACATCAACGAGGAAGCCACGAAAGTCGTCGGTTTCGCCTTCGAGATTGGTTCCCCGGTTCCGCGCAGCGAGTGGAAACGACGTGGGTTCCCCGGCTCCTAAGGTCGTTTCCGATCTATGCGCCGCCGGAATCGCCATCCTCGACCATCACCGCGTCCGCCTCGTCCTCCAGGTTTTGCGCCTCTTCAGCCCTCAGGCCAAAGCGGGCGGCGACATCTGGGGCGTAGCGCAGGAGATCGGGCCGCAGACGCAGCAGCGCAAGATCTTTCGCCTTGGCCTCCAGCATCACGTCAAACTCCAGGCCCTCGGCGACGCGCATGAAGGTGGCAAATTCGAACGGGTTGCAGAAGTCGGCATGCCCGGTAAAGACCGGCGCCACATGCCGGACCGTCTTTTTGCGCGTCTTTGGATCCACCCGAACTTGCTCCCGCAGTTCGGTGCGCGGCGATGAAAAATGAACCTTCGGTCGCTGTCCCTGCGGCCATGTGGCAAGAATCGCGGCGAGCGTCTGCCGCAGGTCGGCTTGAGCGGGGTTGAGGCACCAGAAGTGCTGGTGGTCAAAGATCAGCCGCACGCCTGTGTGCTCGTGGATCCACAAGACGTCGGCGGCCGAGAAGCGCAGGTCGTCGTGTTCGAGCACAAGGCGACGACGGACCGGCTCCGGCAGGATCTTCCAGGTTTCTACCCACCGCGCCCGGCTTTCTTCAAGATTGCCGTAGGTGCCGCCGACATGGATGACCAGTACGGCTTCCGGCCCAAGCCCCATCCGGTCGAGCATCTCCGCCTGGCTTTCCAGATCCCAGATGCTCTTGCGCACAAGCTCCGGATCAGGGCTGTTCAACACGACGAACTGGGAAGGGTGAAAAGAGAGACGAATGTCGAGCTGCTTTGACTTTTCGCCGATTGCCCTGAGTTCTGCATCACTTTCGGCCACCATCTGGTGAAACTGCGGCATGTCCGGGTGAGTGGCATAGGGCGCAAGATCGGAGGAAAGGCGATACATGCGGATATCGTGCCGGTCCAGGTGGTCGAGGATCTGATCGACATAGCCAAGAGAGATTTTCAGATGCGGGCTGTTTTTTGCTCTCCGGCTGTCATTGCTCTTCAGGTCGTCGCGCGCCATGACCTTCACCGGAAAGCCGAGCCGCATCGGCCGGCTGACCGTCTCGGCTTGTCTCCAGTCTGGCTGCTGTTGGCTCATCCTGTTCCTCCTCGCATCTCGGGCGGTAACGGCTGGCCTGAGCATCCGATCCACGATTGACCCCACTGTGTGGCTGGCTATTCTCACGGTGAGTGAAGGAATGCCTATGAAAGCCATGCTCTACAACGCCTTCGAGGCGGAGCCCAAAATAGTGACAGTCGCCGACCCGCAGCCTTCTAACGACGGCGTTGTGATCAGGGTTGGCGCCACCGGCCTTTGCCGCAGCGACTGGCACGGTTGGATGGGGCATGACCCGGATATCCGCCTACCGCATGTGCCGGGCCATGAACTGGCCGGTGAGGTGGTCGCGACGGGTAAGGGCGTGATGCGATTCAGAGTGGGTGATCGGGTGACGGTGCCGTTCGTTTCCGGTTGCGGACACTGCGGCGAATGTCATTCCGGCAATCAGCAGGTTTGCCCGAACCAGTTCCAGCCAGGCTTCACACATTGGGGCTCATTCGCGGAATATGTCGCCATCGGTTATGCAGACACCAATCTCGTGCACCTGCCGGAAACGATGGACGATGCGACCGCCGCCAGCCTTGGCTGCCGCTTCGCCACGTCCTTTCGTGCCGTGGCCGATCAGGCACGGACCAAACCGGGCGAGTGGATCGCTGTTCACGGTTGCGGCGGTGTCGGACTTTCCGCCATCATGATTGCGACGGCTCTAGGAGCGAACGCAATCGGGATCGATCTCTCAGAGGAGAAGCTGGAGCTTGCGCGTCAATGTGGCGCCGTAGCAGTGATCAATGCCAGTACCGTGGCCGATCCTGTCGAGGCGGTCCGGGAAATTACCCGCGGCGGTGCGCATGTCTCGATCGATGCCCTTGGGCATCCAGCAACCTGCTTCAACTCGATCAAGAACCTCCGCCGCCGGGGTCGCCATGTGCAGGTAGGGCTGATGCTTGGTGCGCATTCGACGCCTCAGATCCCGATGGCACAGGTGATCGGCCACGAGCTGGAGATCTATGGCAGCCATGGCATGCAGGCTTGGCGCTATGATGCCATGCTGTCGATGATTGTGGAGGGCCGGATGGAGCCATCGAAGTTGATTTCGTCGCGCATCAGCCTTGAGGAGGCGGTGCCGGCCTTGATGGAGATGGACCGGGCGACGGCGCCGGGGATCAGCGTCATCACCCGCTTCTGACCTGCCGTTTCAGGAAAATCGTGCTGCCATTGTCGGCTTCATTGCCATCCAAACGTCCTCGAGTTGTTCAACAAGAAAGGAGGAAGACAATGGTGTATGTCGATGGGTTCATCGTTCCGGTGCCGAAGGCCAAGCTCGATGCCTACCGGGAAATGGCTCGCCTGGGTGGCGAGGTGTGGATGGAGCACGGCGCACTCTCGTATGTGGAGTGCATCGGCGATGATATCCCCTATGGCGAGGTCACGTCTTTTCCCCGCTCCGTCCAGGCGACGGAAGAGGAGACGGTGATCTTCTCGTGGATCACCTATACGGACCGCGCCAGCCGTGACGAGATCTGCGCCAAGGTGATGGCCGATCCGCGGCTTGCGGGGGAAGAGTGGAAGCAGGTCTTCGATGGCAAGCGCATGATCTATGGCGGCTTCGAGGCGTTTCTGACACTGTGACGGAGCGCAGCCGGGCGCTCATGCCAAGGTGAAGGACACTTGATGCCGCAGACGCAGTTGACGATCCAGACCCGCGGCCAGGGCCTCTACGAGTTCACGGACAAGGCTGCCGACTTCGTCGGCCGGCAGGCGGTGGAGGAGGGGCTGCTGACAATCTTCGTGCGGCACACTTCCTGCTCCCTGCTGATCCAGGAGAATGCCGATCCCGATGTGCAGCGTGACCTGAAGACCTTCTTCTCGCGCCTGGTGCCGCCGTCTGACGCACAATCAATGAGCTGGGTGACGCATACGATGGAGGGGCCGGACGACATGCCGGCCCACATCAAGGCGGCGCTGACGCCGGTTTCGCTGGCCATTCCCGTAAGTGCCGGCCGTCTCGCTCTTGGTACCTGGCAGGGCATCTATCTTTTCGAGCATCGCGACCGGCCGCACAGCCGCAATGTCGTGCTGCACCTCTCCCCCTGATGTAGATGATGAACGTCGGCTGAATGCACGGTTCCAAAAGCGTTCAGCAGGATCTTCATAAGGTGCGTTCAATCCCGCAGAACGGGAGACATCAACGGCGCCAGGTTCTGGCCCTTTCGGGAGAGACATCCATGACCAATATTTTCGTCAAGACCGGACTGGCGGCTCTGGTCGCGCTTGCCGGCTTCACCGCCACCGCTTCCACGGCAGCCGCCGGCGGTCCTGAATTCCGCGTTTTTGTACAGCATGGCGGCTGGGACCGTGATCACCGCCGCGGCGACCGCTGGGATGGCCCGCGCCGTGATCGCGGTGGCCGCTGCGCGCCTTGGCTCGCCGAGGAAAAGGCCAGCCGCATGGGGCTGCGCCGCGCTCGCGTGGTGGACGTTGATCGCCGCACCGTCACCGTCGTCGGGCGGGATCGCCATGGCCGTGATCGGATCGTTTTTGCCAATGACCGCGGCTGCCCGCTGATCCGCCGTTAAGGCTTCCGTCTTCATTCGCCCGTTGACGGAGGAAGCGCCTTCGCCAACCCTTCTGGGAAGGCGAGGGCGCACTTGATGCGGCTATTGTTCCAGCGCAAACGTAACTTCGACCGTGACGGAATAGGTGTTTTCCCCTGCTTCAACGGCAACGCTGTCAGACGCTTCCTTAGCCATCGCCATACGGTACATGGGCTGTGGCGGCATCGGCGATTGAGCACCTTCGCTGATCTCCATCACCTTCCCGAGCCGTACGCCGGCAGCTTCGCTGAGCGTTCGCGCCTTGGCGATCGCTCGTTCCACGGCCTGTTTGCGCGCCTGCGTCAAAGCCTCCTGTGGATCGTCGTTGGTAAAGCTGATCTGCCCACCCTGATTGACGCCGAGCTTGACCGAGCGGTCCAGGATCGCACCGACCTTGGCGACATCGCGGATTTTGACGGTCAGTGTGTTGGTCACTTCGTAGCCCACCACCTCTGGCGGTTCGACAGAGCCGTCTTCCTTTGGCTGCGAGTGCCGGTATTGCGGATATATGGCGAAATTGCTGGTCTGCATGTCCTTTGCCTCCACCCCTTCGGCTCTCAAGGCGGCGGTCACAGCGGCCATGGCAGAGCTGTTTTGGCCTAGGGCGACCTCGGCAGTCTCTGAGTTGCGCACCACTGCAAAGGTGACGATTGCCGTGTCGGGGGCAACCGATGCCTCTCCCTGGCCTGAAACCCGCACCACCGGATCGCGCCGCGGCTGCATGTCTTGCGCCCAAACGGGCACGACCGGAAAAAGAAAGAGCATTCCGCCAAGGGAAAGCGCAAAAAGCGCCCTTGCCGGCGCGTTTGTCGAACTGCGTAGGGAGAGGGACGGGCGCATCATGATTCCTTTGCCGGGTGGATAATGCCTTAGTGGTGGGCGGCGATTGTGAAGCGAATACGGCAACGGCTTGAGGCGGCGCAAGATTTGCGTTAGACGGACCTCGGGCGGCGAACCATTGCGCCCCCGATGCCGCAAAAGGCAGGGCCTGTAGCTCAATGGTTAGAGCCGGCGGCTCATAACCGCTTGGTTGGGGGTT
>CAYNED010000204.1:2828-5625 GCA_964396135.1 uncultured Neorhizobium sp. | reverse complement strand
GCAGCAGCGTGTGGCGATCGCCCGTTCGCTGTGCATGAGCCCGAAGATCATGCTGTTCGATGAGCCGACCTCGGCGCTCGATCCGGAAATGATCAAGGAAGTGCTCGACACGATGGTGAGCCTCGCCGAAGAAGGCATGACCATGATCTGCGTCACCCACGAAATGGGCTTCGCGCGCCAGGTCGCCAACCGTGTGATCTTCATGGACCAGGGCCAGATCGTCGAGCAGAACGAGCCGGCCGAATTCTTCGACAACCCGCAGCACGAGCGCACCAAGCTCTTCCTCAGCCAGATCCTGCACTAGGTTCGGGCACAGAGACGCATATAACAAAAGGCCGTAGCGGGACGCTGCGGCCTTTCTACATCAGGCGCGGCGATAAGCACGCGCGCGTGACTCATCCCCGACTAAGCCGGTTCCAGTTTTCCTTCAGCCGGTAGAGGGCTGGCCTTTGGTGACCACTCGGCGGTCTCTGTGGGCGTAAATTCAGCGGTCCAGGTCGATGTGCCAGCGCGCCGGGTCGAGCGCAGGAGACTGCAGAAATCGTCACGACTGCACTCCGTTCCACCTAAGTCGCGAACCCAGCCAGACAGGAACTGGTGATCGACCGCGGTAAACCCCCAACTGGCGAGATGATGGTAGAGGCTGACGATGGCGAGCTTTGACGCGTCGTCCTTTGAGTGAAACATCGACAATGCACTGAAGACAGGTGCGACATCGACGCCGAAGACGCCGCCGACCAACTCGCCCTCGGCGCTCCACACCTCAACCGAATGGGCGTGGCCTTCAGCATGCAGCCGATTGTAGAGCGCCTGCGCGGATGGCGTAAGCCAGGTCAGCGGCGGTCGACCGGGACGGGGAGCGGCGCATTTCTTGAGTACTTCGGCAAAGGCCTGGTCTATCGTCACCCGCATATCGGTCTTGCGCAGCGTGCGCCGGAAGCGCTTTGCAAGATGCACGTCGTCCAGCATCATGACCCCCCGCACCGGCGGCGACCACCACTTCATCGGGCCGATATGGGCGTGGGGGTAGAAACCCAGTCGTGCAGCTTCCATGACGGTGGAGCTTGAAACATCCCATGCGATACCGGCAAAGCCCGGAGGGCGGGCGCGGATACCCGTCTCGCTCGGAACTGTGCGGCGCCGCACGAGCATTTCCCGCGCAACCGCCACTGTAAGATGGGGTAAGTCGCGCGCTCGCGATGGCATGAGCAAGTACGCTACCCCCATGACGAATTGCTTCGTCCGGTCGGAAATGCGCATGACGATCTTCTCCGTAGACTCCAGGTGAATTAACATGAAACGTTTAAGCCATTGTTACGGCTTGGAGTTCATCAGCAGATGGGCCGGCTTTGAGGGCGGGCTCTGGTGATTGGGATCTCTTTGCGCCGCTCCAGTGGCAGCGGGAGAACCAAGGGCGCCGTAGGACGTACACGCGTCATCTGGCCACTCTGAAGATGGTCGACGCACTATCCGTTTTCCGAAACAACGACATATGACGTTGCTTCAAGAAGCGATCAAAATTACCGGAATGTATGGAAGATGGTGGGTGATGTAGGGCTCGAACCTACGACCCGCTGATTAAGAGTCAGCTGCTCTACCAACTGAGCTAATCACCCGAAAACGGTCGGTGGCGGCCAGCGCCCCGTCGTTGTGAGCGCGTATAAAGGGGAACCGACGCCTTGTCCAGCGCCCGTCCGAAAATAATTCGACGGGTTGTTAGACGAGCCGCCCTCGGCGCCATTGCTCAACGAAATCAGAGTTCAAGTGTCCCCCGCGCAAGCCGCACAGCCTGGCCACCAATGCGCGCTTTGGCGATCTGCCCTTCCTTCACGTCAATGTGGAGGTGAATATAGGAGGGTCGTCCAATCTCCACGCCCTGCTCGACGAGGATTGGATGGTGCCCATCTGGCAGAGCGTCGAAATGATGGATGGCGCCAGCAAGTGCTGCAACGGCGGATCCAGTCGCCGGATCCTCGGCAATCCCCATGTCGGGTGAGAACATCCTGGCGTGAAACCGAGCTTGGTGGTGGACGCCACCGCGGCAATATACAAAGGGAGGGGCCAGACCACCCTCAACAAAAGGCGCCACCTTCTCCCAAAGCTGAGCGGAAAACTCCAGCGTCTCAACGCTCCCCAGGTTGTGCACCGGGATCATCACGAAAGGCACCCCGGCGCTCCAGACAGATACCCTATGGTTCTCAAAGCCAATGGTGCCGGCGTTCAGGCTCAATGCATCGGCAATCCCTTGTTGATCGAGCGACAGGTCTACAGGAGCCGGGGTTTTCGGCAGGTCGAATTCCGCAAAGGCTGCGGCTGCGGTACGCAGACGCACCGCGCAACGCACGGGGCCGATCCTTTCTTCCAGCACGCAGACAATGTCGGCATCGACGTCGCTGCCTCGCTGAAGTTCCGCGAGGGCAACCGCGGTCCCCACCGTCGGATGGCCCGCAAAAGGCAGCTCGCGGCTGGGCGTGAAGATACGCAGCTTGGCCGTGTGCGCCGGGTTTGCCGCCGGCTGCACAAATACCGTCTCGGAAAGGTTCATCTCCCGCGCGACGGCCTGCATCACCTCGTCATCCAGCCCCTCGCCGTCGAAAATCACCGCAAGCGGATTTCCCGCAAGCACTGTCTGGGTGAAGACATCATAGATCCCGTAACGCCGCGCCAATGAACCTCTCCAGCATGGTCTGATCTGCCTCAACCTGCACGACGGCGCGGCAGTGCGCAACTACGCTCGTGGGTTATCCTGAAGCCGGCAAGCATATGGAGATCACAGAGCAAGCTCGACCACGACCGG
>CAYNED010000204.1:0-2728 GCA_964396135.1 uncultured Neorhizobium sp. | reverse complement strand
ACCGGTGCGGCGCGTGCCGGAAACGACGACCTTCTCCTGATAGTCGTTCATGTCGCCGCAGATGGCGAAGTTCTTGCGGGCGGACTGGCTCGTCCCAAAGCGCCGCTCGATGATCCGGCGCACCGCCCGCGCCTCCGCCATGCGCACCGCCATGGTCGAAAGCCGCCCGTCGCCCCCTTCCCGCACATTGCCCATGGACTTAAAGTGAACCACGTAGAGGGTGAGCGGCCGGCCGCCGATCCGTATGTCAAGCTCCAGACAATCCCGCTTGAAGATCTTGTCGTTCCGGTTGACGGACTTCGCGAGGTCCTCGTGGAAAAGATCGAGATCGTCATAGGTCAGCATGGCATGGCTGCGGATGTCCACCAATTCGATTGGCTGCCCGTGACGCGTTTTCTCGCGCATCAGGACAGCAACATCGATCCCGCGTGTATCATTGCCCTCGATCAGGTATTTCTGAATATAGCCGTTGCCGACCATGCGAAACAGATAGCCGTATTCGAAGGCATGCAGCGCCGGCATGTTGTCGACTTCCTGCAAGCAGAGGATGTCTGCGTCCGCATCGGCAATCGCCAAGGCGGAAAGCTGGCGCGTGTCGTCCGTGGAGGCAATCACACGCGCTTGCTCCATCTGCTGGTAGGCCTCCTTGTCGGCGACGTCGTAGAGGCGCAGCACCCGGTCCTGTCGCAACTGGTTGCGAAAGCCGGAAAAATCGAAGCGGGTGATGAGGTTTTCGATGTTGAACGTGGCGAGGCGGACAGACATGAGCTTTCCCGATTGACGCAACAGTTATGCCCGCTGGGCGCCTCGTCTACAATCGCCATCCGCCTGCCAGCACGACATGGACCATCTCACCTGGCTTCACTGCCTGCCGCGAAAAGCCTCGAAGCGACTGCCCGTCCTGCAGCTCCAGCCGAAGCCCGTACCGCTCCCCTTTGCGCCGCCGGCCAATGGCGGGAGGTGCCGGAAAGGGCCGCCTCCCGCAGTTCGATCAGGCTGCCTCGGCAACCGCGTCGCTGATCAGCCTGCCGAGGCGGCTGATGCCCTCTTCGATCATCGCCTCGTTGGCGCAGGAGAAGGACAGCCGCAGCGTATTGTTGTTGGAGCCGTCGGCATAGAAGGCCTTGCCGGGAACGAAGGCGACTTTCTCCGTCCGGATCGACCGCGCAAGAAGCTCGGCACCGTCCATTCCCTCCGGCAGCCGCACCCAAACGAACATTCCGCCCTCGGGCTTCGTCCAGCTGGCACCGGCTGGCATGTATTTCGCGAGTGCGGCCAGCATCGCATTGCGACGCGCGCTGTAGGCCTTCTTGATCTTCGCCACCTGCGCTGGGAAGATCGTCTCGGCAACGGTTGCAACGGCCATCTGGTTGATCGTCGAGGAGTGCAGATCCGCCGCCTGTTTCATCAGCACCAGCTTGCGGATCACCGGCATCGCCGCGACCACGAAGCCGACCCGCAGCCCCGGCGCCAGCGTCTTGGAGAAGCTGCCACTGTAGATCGTACGGGTGTTCTCAATGCCCCCCTTGCGGGCAATGTCGAGTGCCAGAACCGGCGGGACCGGCTCGCCGTCGAAGCGAAGGTTTTGATACGCTCCGTCTTCGATGACGGCAATATCAAGCTCTTCTGCCAATTCGAGCAGCTTTTCTCGCGCCGCGCGGTCGACTGTTTCTCCTGTCGGATTGGCGAAATCGGGTGAGAGATAGGCGAACTTCACCGCGCCGCCCGCCTTGACGGCTGCTTCACGATAACCTTCCGGCGTCCGGTTGCCGTTCAGAGATAGCTGATCATAGCTCGGCTCATAAGCATTGAAAGCCTGCAACGCACCGAGATAGGTCGGCCATGTCACCAGTGCCGTGTCATTGGGCGAAATGAACAGCTTGCCGAGATAATCCAGCGCCTGCTGCGAGCCCGAGGTGATGAAGACGTTGTCGACGCCGCATTCGATGCCGATCTTTGCCATTTCGCCAACCAGCCATTCACGCAGCGGCTTATAGCCTTCGCTGACGGAATACTGCAGCGCTGCATTGACTTGCGGACCTGAAAAGATTTCGGCATAGGCCTGCTGGAACGCCTCGTGCGGAAACAGCGCGGGATCAGGAATTCCCCCGGCAAACGAGATAATGTCAGGCTGTTCGAGCAGCTTCAGCAGTTCCCGGATCTCGGAGGCCTTCATTCGAGTGGAACGCGTAGCGAAGATATGTTCCCAATCAAGCACCGGATGTTTCCTCGTGTTTCATTATCGTTAGCGCTAGCTTTATCAAAATTTCGATAGGTAAGCAATGCTGACCTATCGACCTACTAGGTCATCGTGATGTGTACACCCGTCGGCGCGTGCCGCACGCGGTTGCACGAACGCCGCGTTCCCAAGCAGGAGAACGCGGCGTCACCAGTTTCGAGAATTTATTAGTTGACCGACTTGTCGACCAGCTTGTTCTTGCCGATCCAGGGCATCATGCCGCGCAGCTTGGCGCCGACTTCCTCGATCTGATGGCTGTCGTTCATACGGCGGATGCCCTTGAAGCGGGCACCGCCGGCACGGTACTCCTGCATCCAGTCGGAGGTGAACTTGCCTGTCTGGATGTCGGTGAGCACACGCTTCATCTCGGCCTTGGTTTCAGCCGTGATGATGCGGGGGCCGGAAACATACTCGCCCCACTCGGCCGTGTTCGAGATCGAGTAGTTCATGTTGGCGATGCCGCCTTCATAGAGCAGGTCGACGATCAGC